>DASZSJ010000016.1:0-71299 GCA_035548675.1 Solirubrobacterales bacterium | reverse complement strand
TCTCCGCCGCGGGATCGCTCTCGCTCTCCGCCCAAGCGGCGGCCACCTTCAACGAAGCCTTCGCCCAGGGCCAGGGGGCTGTCTTTGCCGCGGGGGAAGCGGTGGGGACGTTGGGGTTCGGGGCGGTGGGGGAGTAGGGAGTGACGTAGGCCGGCTCGGTGGCGCCGCTTGACGATCGCCTAAGCTGCCGAGTCCTTGGGCACCCGCGTGTGTTCTGGGAAGATGAGCAGGCTGGGAACTACGGGAACGAGAGGAAGGTATCTGGTGGGGAAGAAGAGCTTTGCCGCGCTAACCGCGGTCGTCTTGATTCTCTCGATGCTGGCGACGCCGTTTGCGATGGCGGCCGAAGTGACGCGCGAAAGCTACAAAGAAGCGGTCGAGCCAATCTGCAAGACCAATACGGAAGCCAACGAAAGGATCCTCAAGGGCGTCCGTAAGAAGGTGCAGAAGGGCAAGCTGAAGCAGGCCGGCACCCAGTTCGAAAAGGCCGGCAAAGCGCTGCACCGGGCGATCGCCCAGCTCAAGGCCATTCCCCAGCCCACTGCCGACCAGGCGAAGCTCGCCAAGTGGTTCAAGTACATCGGCGAAGAGGAAAAGCTCTTCCTCAAGGGCGCTAAGCAGCTCAAGGCGGGCAATAAGACCGGGGCCCAGGCGACCGTGATCAAGCTCAACCACAACGCCAATCAGGCCAACAACCAGGTCCTCGCCTTCGAATTCAAATACTGCCGCTTCGAACCCTCTAAGTTCACCTGATCCCGCCCTCGGCCTGACTCCCGCGGCGGCGGCTAACCGGTCGCCGTCGCGGCTATCTGTTCGGCGATCCAGGGATACACCCGGTCGACCCGGGTGAAGATGTCAGGCAGGCTCGTGTCGCAGTTGGCGGCGCCGAGGCTGGTGATGCCGATCTGCACCGGGGTGCCGTCTTCGCGGAAGGCCAGCGCCGGGCCGCCGCTGTCGCCGTGGCAGGTGCCGATCGAGAAGCCGGGTGGCGTGATCGTGCAGAGCTGCGAGGAGTAGTTGAAGAAGGGGTAGTAGGCGCGGGCGTGGTTGCGGCAGTAGAGGCGCCGCTGCACGTAGGTGGCGGCGCGGCGCAGGACCGGCGTTCGCTTCAGCTTCCTCAGCGGGCCGCTGAGGCCCCAGCCGGCGATCCAGGTCGGCGTGTCAGCGGACAGCAGGGCGGCGTCGGTGGGCGTGGCGAGGGCGATCGGGGGTGCCGTGGTCGGCGTCGCCAACATCAGCAGGGCGGCGTCGCCGTGCACCTTGAAGCGATTGAAGTGGGGGTAGACGATCACCCGGCTGACTTTCGATACCTGACGCATGGCTGCGTCGCGCACGTCGCTGCTCCCGGTGACGACGACGTACTGGGAACGCGGCGTCTTCCTCCCGCTGACGATGTCCTCCGCGCAGTGGCCGGCGGTGAGGATCAGGTTGGGGGAGACGACCGTTCCCGTGCAGCTGAAGCCTTCGCCCTTGCTGTCGGCAGCGAGGATGAACGCGGCCCAGGGCCACTCTTCGCCGCTGGCCGTGGTTCCGCCGACGATCGACGCCGCCGCGCCGCCGCGCGAAGCCCCCGCGGGAACGGCCAGCACGAGCGAGACCAGCAGCAGCGCACCCGCCGCCCACACTCCGCGCAATTTGAAACTCGACTCTCGCTTCATCGTCCCTCTATCGGCAGTCTTCTGGGGGAGGTAAACCCGCATCCGGCGCCGAGGCTCGCCCCCGACCGACTAAGATCGACCGTCCCGCCCAAGTAGCTCAGTTGGTAGAGCACTTCCATGGTAAGGAAGGGGTCACCGGTTCGAGTCCGGTCTTGGGCTTTCCATGGAGCGGCAGGGGGCCTCCACGATCCTGGTGACGGGGGCTTCGGGCTTCCTCGGCAAGGCCGTGCTCGCCACGTTGCTGGCCCGGGACGATGGCTCGACCCGGGTCCTTGTGCTGCTGCGGGCGCCCGATGGCGAGGCAGCTGCGCGGCGGCTCTGGGGCGAGGTGCTGAGCGGTGAGCCGTTCGCCGGCTTAGCGCCGGTGGGGCGCGAGGGCATGCGGCGCGAGGGGCGGCTGCGTGCGGTTGCCGGCGACCTCGAGGCCGGGCGCCTGGACGTCGCCGCCGAGCCCGCCTGGGGCGAGGTCGACACCGTCATCCACTGCGCCGCCTCGGTCTCCTTCGAGGAGCCGCTCGACACGATCCTCGCCCTCAATGCCTTCGGGCCCGTGTGCCTGCTCGAGAGCCTGCGCGCCGCCGGCGCCCGGCCCCATTTCGTCCACGTCTCGACTGCCTACGCCGCGGACTGCCGGCGTCCTGCGGTCGGCGAGGACGGGCCTCTCCATTCCGCCCTCGCCTCCCTCGACCCGGAGGCGATGCTGGCGCAGGCGCGCGAGTGGCGCGCGCGGGAGGGGGGAGGGGGCGGGGACGAGCGGGCCGAGCGTCGCCTCGCCGAGCGCGGTCGTCGCTACGCCGTCGCCGCCGGCTGGCCCGACACCTACGCGCTGACCAAGGCGCTGGGGGAGCGCCTGCTCGGCGAGCGCTCCGAGCGCACGACGATCGTTCGGCCGACGATCATCGAGTCGGCGCTGCGCGACCCCCGGCCGGGCTGGGTGGAGGGGATCAAGGTCGCCGACCCGCTGATCCTCGCCTACGCGGCACGAGGGCTGACCCACCTCGCCGGCGACGCCTCGAACCTGATCGACATCGTGCCCGTCGACCTCGTCGCCAACGCCTGCGTCGCGGCGGCGCTGTATCCGCCGGAGCGCTCGCGGGCGATCGCCGTCGCCAGCAGCTCTCGCAACCCGCTCGCGATCGGTGAGCTGGCCGCTCACATAAAGACGTACTTCCGCGCTGAGCCGCTGCGCCGTCGCAACGGCGCCGAGATCGAGATCGGCGACCTGCGCTTCGTCTCCCGCCGCCAGGCCCTGCGCCGTGCTGCGGCTCGCCAGCGAATCGCCGCGGCTGCGGCAATGTTCCCGCCGCCCGCGAACCGGCGGCGGTTGCGCCGCAACGCCTCCCTCGCGGCTCAGGTGACGCGGATGGTCGGTATCTACGCTCCTTATACGGAGCTGAGCTGCGCCTTCCAGGACGACAACGCCCGCGCCCTTGCCGCCGCGATGTCGCCCGCCGAGCGCGAGGCGCTCAACTTCGATCCGGCGGCGATCGAGTGGGGCGAGTACCTGCAGGGAATCCACCTGCCGGCGGTGCGTCAGATGGCCGAAAACCGCGGCCGCTGAGGCCTCGCGGCGGACTGCTCAGCCGGCCAGTACTCAGCAAGTTTTGCCCGTTAAGCTGCCGCGCAGTGGATTTCGCCCTGACGGACGAGCAGGAGGACTTCGTCGACGCGATCCGGCGTTACTGCGATCACGAGTGCGGGACGCCGGACCAGCGCGAGCGCCTCACCGAGGGCTACACCGAGCACCACAACGCGACCATCTACAAGGAGATGGCCGAGCTCGGCTGGCTCGGCCTGACGATCCCCGAGGAGTACGGGGGGTCGGGCGGCACCATGCTCGACGCCTGCATCTTCATGGAGGAGACCTCGCGCGCCCTGGCGCCGATCGGCGGTTACGCGACGACCCTGATCGTCGCCGGCGCGACCCAGCGCTTCGGCAGCGAGGAGCAGAAGGCGGAGATCCTCGGCGGCATCGCCAGCGGCTCGGCCGAGGCGATCGCGATGACCGAGCCCGAGGCCGGCTCGGACGTCGGCTCGCTCACCACCTTCGCCGAGGCGGTCGACGGCGGCTACGTGCTCAACGGCCAGAAGGTCTTCTGTTCCAACGCCCATATCGCCGACCACATCCTCGTCGTCTGCCGCACCACCCGCGCGCCGTCCAAGCACGACGGCCTGACGATGATCTGGATCCCGCGTGATGCCGAGGGGCTCGAGGTAATCCCGATCGACACGATGGGCGGGCGGGACACCAACCATCTCTACCTGACCGACGTTGAGGCGCCCGCCGACGCCGTCCTCGGCCAGGTCGACCAGGCCTGGACGCAGCTGATGGCCGGCCTCAACGTCGAGCGCCTGATCCTTTCCGCGACGATGCTCGGCATCGCCCAGCGCGTCTTCGACGACCTGATCGTCTACGTCAAGGAGCGCAAGCAGTTCGACCGGCCGATCGGCTCCTTCCAGGCGCTGCAGCACCGCATCGCCGACATGGCCACCGAGATCGAGGCCGCCCGCCTGATGACCCGCTGGGTCGCCACCCTCGTCGACGAGGACCCCGACCGCATGCTGCCCCGCGAGGCCTCGATGGTGAAGCTCTTCGTCACCGAGACGACCAAGCGCGCGGCGCTCGAAGGCATGCAGATGATGGGCGGCTACGGCTACGCCTCCGAGTACGACATGGAGCGCCTCGTCCGCAGCGCCCTGGTCTCGACCATCTACGGCGGTACCTCCGAGATCCAGCGCAACATCATCGCCAAGACCTTCGGCCTCTGAGGCGGGTGGCGATGGGGCTGCTGGGGAGGATCAGCAGTGCAGGCTCGGAACTCGCTGGCAGGCGCGGCGTGTACCTCGGGCCCCGCTCGACCCGCCTCCACGTCGCCCTCTACCGCCGCAGCGGCGGCAGGCTCGGCGGCCACGTGCCCGGCTGGCCCGAAGCCAGGATCCTCCTGCTCGACCACACGGGAGCGAGGAGCGGCATCGAGCGGACCTCGCCGGTGATCTTCTGCGAGGACGGCGACACCGTCGCCATCACGGCCTCCAAAGCCGGGCTCCCCGAGAACCCAGCCTGGTTCCACAACCTCAAAGCAAACCCGGACACGACGATCCAGGTCGGCCCCGACCGTCGCCCCGTCCACGCCCGCCCCGCCGACGACGAGGAGCGCGCCCGCCTCTGGCCCCGCTTCGTCTCCACCTTCCCCGCCTTCGATGCCTACCGCCGCAACGCCGGCCGCCCAATCCCAATCCTCCTGCTCGAGCCCCGACCCGCCAAGGCATCGACACCCTGAGACAGGCATAATCAGGCCACGCAGGGATGCGTGAGCGCCCGTAGCTCAGTGGTCAACGGGGTTTTAACGAGCCCCAAAGAGCGCCGGTCTTTCAAGCCGGAGGTCGAGAGTTCGATTCTCTCCGGGCGCATTTCCGCGGCGTTCCAATCGACGCCGCGATTTACCGGCGCAGAGCCGTTTGCGAGGCGCTTGCGCTGATTTCTCTCGTAGTGGAGTGCCGGGCGGAGCCGAGGCGTTCCGGGCGGTTCCGGGGTGTTGTTGTCTCATTCCTGTCTCATTTCGGGAGCGTCACGAGCGGTGAATAGTCTCTGCCGCGCATGGCGGATAAGGCACAGGAAAAGGCGCTGGCTGAGGTCCGCCGCGCCCAGGCCAAATTCGAAGGTCTCCAGGCCCAGCTTGAGAAAGGCCGAGAGGACAGACGCAAGAGCTTCGAGCGAGCGCGAGCAGCAGGCCTCTCGCTAGCTCAGATCGCCAAAGTGGCCAAGCTGCACCGCAGCCGCGTCGATCAGATCCTGCGAGGCAACTAGGGCCATCCGCAAGATTGTCTAGAGGTACTAGACAATCTTGCTACCCTCCCCGGGACCACTGAGAAATAGCGGCCCCCGGCCGGCGGTGGAACGCCAACCGGGGGCCTAACCACAAGGAGGCTGAGCTCCTCATGGCTGATGAGAACCCTATGGGGCACGGGACCACCATTGCCCTCGATCTACCCGCCGACCAAGTCGGCTTCCTGCGCGGCACGTTCGCGGATGCTCGTGAGGGCGTCCAAGACGAGCTGCGACACCATCCGGGCGAGGTCAAAGACCCAGCGCACCTACGCAGGGAGGAGACCGCCTACGGGCGGCTCCTCACGGCTCTGGATGAATGCCTGATCGTCCCCGACCTTGACGTTCGCACCGTCGTCCGAGACCTGGCCGAAGTGATCGACCAGGGCAACGAATACGGCCGGGCCGCCTTCGAGCACGACGCCCTCCACGGCCTGCTCTCTGCGCTCGAACCCAAAGGGGTCGAATCGTGAACGGCAAGCCGACGAACCCCTTGGCCGCATGCTTTGCCCGGAACCTGGTCGAGGCCCGCGAACACGCAGGTATCAGCCAGGAGGAGCTGGGCCTGCGTGCTGCCCTCCATCGCACGGAGGTCAGCCAGCTTGAGCGAGCCAAGCGAGTAGCGCGCATCGACACCGTTGCGAAGCTCGCCGGTGCCCTTGGAGTTCCGACGAGTCGCTTGCTCGACGGCATTGCCTGGAACCCCGGCGAGTACACGCCCGGCAACTTCCGGCTCAGCGCGTCGGATGAGACAAGCCAATGACGAAATCAAAGCCAAAGAAAGAAACCAAGAACCGAAAAGCAAGAAGGCAAGACAAAGACCCAAAGGCAAGAAGCAAAAACCGAAAGAAGCTCAAAAGAGCCAAGAGGCAAAGACGAAAAGGCAGTCAAAGGAAGAACCTCAAAAGCAACAGCCCAACAGCCCGACACACTACGAATCCCTCCGATTCGTGCCTGGGCCGCAGTTTGGTGATCGCAAACGTCAGGAAGGCGCCAGCGTGATCGCGTTGGCGACTCCGGCCGGGCCTCCGGCGGCCGATTGTGGCACGGCTTCGCCGTGCGGAGGCCGCCTGTATGGAGGCCCGGCGAGGGGCTTGACCTTCGGTCTTTTGCCTAACAAGTGGATCAAGCGAAGACCCTTTTGGCACCAGGAGGGCATGGAGAGAAATGCCCGGTCGATCACCTTCTTTACCGAGCGCACCCTTGCCGCCTATCTCGCCGTCTCGGACCGCACGATCCGCAACTGGATCAGGAGGGGAGACCTGCCCTCCTACAAGCTCGGAGCTTCCCGACGGATAGACCCAGCCGACGTAGACGCCTTCCTTGCCCAGCGAAGGGAGGCTTCGTGAGGCGAGAGTCGCCGGTCAAACGTCGCAACCCCTCCGGCGAGATCGTCTGGGTCGCCAGATACACCGGCAGCGACGGCAAACACCGAATCGCCAAGCCCCGCTGGAATCGTGGGAAGGGGACCTTCAAGCTCAAGCGCGAAGCCCAGCAAGCGATAGACGAGGCCTACGGGCTCTCAGACCGCCCCGACACCCTGGGTGAGTACTTCGCCACCTGGCCGACCCATCACCCGCGCTCGGATCGCACCAACGAGACCAACGAGCATCGGATCAGCCGCGTACTCGAGGTCGAGGTAGAGGGCGTCCCACTCAAGCAGTGGCCCATGCGCGAGCTGCGCCGACGCCACGCCCTCGCCCTGGTTGACCACATGCTGCGAGTCCAGGGCAGAGCCACAACCGGCGTCGTCGGCATCCTCCGCGCTCTATCGGCAATGGCCGAGGACGCGATCACCGACGAAGTGGCCGACCTCAACCCCTTCAAGGGCGTTCGAGTCAGATCCAACGACCCGAGGGCAAAGAAGAAGCGCCGACCGATCCGCGTCTTCAGCTTCGAGCAGATGCACACCTTCGCCAAGGCGGCCGGTCGCTACGAGGCAATGGTCCGCGTCTTCACCGATACCGGCATGAGGCTGGGGGAGGTGCTCCCGCTGAAGCGTGAGGACTTCGACGGAGAGACGTTGAAGGTCAGAAGGACCGCCCACGAGGGCGTGATCCTCGACGGCACCAAGACCGACCACGGCGAGCACGACGCGGGGAGGACCGTTCCTGTCCCGGCGACCCTCGCCTGGATGATCGAAGCCCAGATCCAGCTCAATGCCGAGGACTGCGATCTCCTCTTCACGACCCCCACCGGCCGCATGTGGCGCGAGCGCAACTTCTACCGGGACCTCTGGCACCCCACCCAGAAGGCCTCCGGCCTAGACATCCGCCCCCACGAGTGCCGCCACTCCTACGTCACCCACCTCCGCGCCGCCGGCATCAACGACGCCGACCTGGCCGAGATCGCCGGCCACCGCGTCGAGACAATGCTGGCTCGCTATACGCATCCAACGAGGGAGAGCTTCGGGAAGGTAAAAGGTGCAATTGGGTAAATAGATTCAACACGCAAACCCGCTAACTCCAAATCGATGGCTTATTCCGTTTCTTTGCCAGTCTCTCGCGGCTCTTTCACGGCCTTTACAGTCACCCGATAGCCTTGATGTCGAAGTGTACGAGCTGCATTACGCAAGCTGACCAAGCTAAAGAAAGGCAATGTCAATGGAGAGTCACGTTCACTTCTAGTGATAACGACGAATGCAACCTCGTAGTCACTCGGCTCGAATTCACCGGAAGGCAGTGCTTCGGCAATCTGTGGATTGATCTCACTCGCCATCTCCCGAGCCTCGGTTCTGAACGCAGGATCCTCACGTAGCCATTCGGCCGAATTAACCCCTTGGTTGAAGAGGTGACTAAGGGTTGAGGAAGATCCACGCTTCTTAACATGGATCAGCTTTCGATCCGGGCTGAGCAAGTCACATACCTCGACGTTATCGGGGACCGATTCAGTTACAAATTTCCCATCAAGGCAGAGGCACCCAGTTGCCTCAGCAGCTGCGAGGTTATAGGCATCCTCGCGTGAGTTGGGAGCACAGTCCGGCAGATCGATCTCAAGTTCGGGTAGCTGCGCAACGTAATCGGTCACTTTTTGTACGTAGCTCTCGGCCACCCAAAACCAATCACCTGCGCTAAGAACGTAGAGGCGGCCGTTACGTCGGGTCTGGTAGACGATGCATCGGTAGATTGACCAGTGCCCAATCGGCGCCTCGGTCTCAGCGCCCATAGCCAAGACTTGATCGCGCTTGAGCCTAGGTAGATCAATCTCTTTATCTGCGCGTAGGCGCAGATAAGCGCTTACAGAGGGGTCAGCATGCAATTTGTTTCCTTTGCGTTCTCCACTTAGGCGAATTCCATCCACGGCCAGCCAGTCGATAGCCTCTGGAATCGCCAAGTGCAGATCGTCTAGCGCGTCGCCGCCCTCATTTAGGGCTTGAACCAGAGCATCGTCGAGTTCGGCCTTCTCGCCCTTATTGGTTACACGTCGCAGGTGATCGATAAACCCAAACCCCCGCTCTCGATAGCGGGTCGACTTGTAGGCATTGAGTAGCTCATCACACAGTTTCGATAGTTCTGGCAACTGGCGTTTAGTGTTGAGACCCAGAGCGTCAGCGCCGCTAAGTCGCTTTGCGAGTTCCTCATCCTCGGGTGCTCCGGTTAGCGACCGAACAACATCTCGCTCAACGTCGATCTCGAAAGCGCTTAGCGCCGACTCGCGACTGACATCACGCTTTGTATTACGGGTGATCTCCTCAAAGCCCCGCGCGTCAATGCTCTTCAGGCGGTTCGGTTTGATTGAATTCACGACGACCTTGAGTCCAAAGTCTGGCTCGCAAAGCTCTAGATTGATCATTGAGCGTCCGTAGCCAAAGCAGGCGACAAACTGGCGTTCAGATGTTTCAAAGAGGAGCGCAGCCGCTGTTGAGCGGTTCCGAAGGTCCGCAAGCCGAGTGCCTGTCACATGGTCTCGCAAGTACTTCGACCATTTTGGGGTTGAGCTTTTATTGTGGCCGACGGAAAGTGTGCCCTTCAGTCCCCCTGCCGCCACCTGGGTTTGTTCGGCAATACTGGTTTGAATCCAGATTTCCTCGTCGTCGATACCCTCCTTCAGCAGGAAAAGAGTAATTCGTTGCTGTCGCGGTTTTTGTGGCAAGTAAGTTCCTTAGTCGCGTCGGTTAGTGAAGATTTGTCGTCGGCGATGAACTTCTCTGAGTGTGGTGAACTTGCAGAAAGCGCCAGTGGAATCTGTGTCGACTACGCAGGGGAAAGCCCCTGCGTAGTCGACTGCTTCGCAAAGGCTCGCCTTGGCGAACAGGGCGGGCCTAGCAATAGCTTGCTCAGGCCGAGGCCGCTAGCGTCGCGCTAGCCGAGGCGCTGGCAGTGATCGCAGCGAGGGTATCCGCCTGTGCCCGAGACTTTGTTGTACGTCTCGATGTTGTTGCCCTCGGTGCAATTGTTGTGATCGTGGTAGACCTTGCGGTCGTTGGGGGCCTTGGAGTGATACGGACCCACCTTTGCCATTCGATGCCTCCTTGTCGGAATTTGTCCGGCCGCTCAACCCAATGGCGGCCTTGCTTTCCCCTGCCAGAAGCATTTGCACCATAGCTGGCACTCTTTTGGAAGAGTGCCAAGACCTATCAAGATACGCCTGAAGTCCCCCATTTTGCGAGAAAAGCTTCGGCCAGGCAGGTTGCGTCCCAGGCCTTGAATAGATAGGGCCGCGTTCAACTGGTCGACCGGAGGCTCGATTTGTTAGCGCGGGATGCACCGCTTACCCCGCCATGCTCCATCGCCATTTACGGGGTTTGTCGGGTGATATGACGAGCCCGAGGCGCGTGCTCTCGGCGCAAGGGATGTAGGGCCTCAGCGACGCCCATCGCTTATGTAGTCCGCCGCGCTTTTGCCGGCGCCCCCGAGGCTCGTCGGCTGGGGTAGGTACCGAGGTCCTTCGCTCGGCCGTACTGTGCCGTCGACAATGAGGGCGGCGAGGTGCGGCGTCGTGACGGCAGCACTACGCGCGGCTGGATGCCCTCGCGGCGTTGTTATGAGCTGCTCGTGAGCCATGGAGGAATGATACGAGTTGTCTGCGGTTGTATCTATGATTTCGATCATGCGGACAGTCGATGAGGCCCTGATCACGGAGGCAGGGCACCGCCTAGCTATTGCTGCACCCGAGGCGCAGATCATTTTGTTTGGTTCGTACGCCTGCGGCTCGGCAAGTCCCTATAGCGATATTGACTTCCTTGTCGTAGAGCCCGAAGTCGCAAACGAGGCTGAGGAGTCGGTGCGTCTTCATCGCACCTTGCGCGATCTGCGAGTTCCGGCCAGCGTTCTAGTCCTGAGCTGCGACTACGTGGACCGCTGGCGCGACGTGCCTGGGGGGTTCGTCCGCGCCGCTCTCTCGCAGGGACGGGTCCTCGCCGGATGAACACGGGCGGCGACTTCCGATGATGAATGGCGAGGCTGGGGAGGGAAAAGATCCGGCAGGCGTTCGGGTGATCGTGCCCGCTGATCTCTGGCGTGACAAGATTCTGCGAGGTCATCCCGAGTTGGCGCCTTATCTCGCTGACGTATTGAGGGCCGTTGCTGAACCGGACCGCGTCTTGCCGGATCCCGCTTACGAGCAGCGCAGGCGCCACTACCTGCGCGGCGCGGGCCCTAGTCGCTGGCTGTTGGTGGTCGTAAGCTATGAACAGGAGCCAGCGCGGGTCATCTCTGCGTTCGGTAATCGGAAGGATCCACGCTCATGGAGCAAGTGAACATCAGAATTGGCCCGGTCGCCTTCGACCACGCAGACTATGACGCTGAGAACGACGTGCTCTATTTGCATGTCGGCGAGCCCAAAGAGGCGGAGGGCGAGGAGACGCCCGAGGGTCATGTCCTGCGCTTCGAGCCTGGCACTCAACGAATCGTCGGTCTCACTGTTTTGGGTGCTCAAGCGATCCTCGATCGCGATGGCGAACTTCGCATCACGATTCCGGAGTCGGTCAAAGCGAGCGCCGACGACCTCGCGCCGGCCCTCGCGGCTGTCTAACGTTGGAGCGCTTGTCCTTCGGTAGAAACGACCGCACCGGCAAGTCGCATCTCGGTCACACAATCGAAGCTAGTCCGCTCGCCATGCAGACGCCCCTCGGCCTTTCAATACGATCAATAGTGGCTTGGTAGAGCGGCGGTGTTTCAGGCATGGAACGTCAAGTGGCCTCGGGATGGGAAGGGTGCATCTGTAGGCTTCGGCCCTGAACGAGTAGGGGAGACGATGCGGAGAGCGTGTCTGATGGCGTTGTTGGCGGGGCTTGCTCTTCTGGCAGGCTGCGGAGAGGGTTCCTCTAATTCGACCGGATCTACGTCAGCGAGTGGGGATCTGAGCAAGTCCGAATGGATCGCTCGGGCTGATGAAATCTGTCAGGCAGCGGATGAAGACGAAGATGTCGCCGCCTGGAATAAAAAGCTGGATCGACTAAATGAATCGGGGCTTGACGATCCTGAGGAAGTCGCGGAATTCGCTGCCATCCTTCGCAAGGTTCTTCCTAAGTCCGAACAGGGGATTCGGGAACTGCGGGAACTCGAGCCTCCTAGCGGAGATTCCCATGCAATTGAAGCCGTGCTGGAAAAAGACGAGGAAACGCTGGGGCTGATCAAAGAGACGGCCAAGGAAATGGAAAAAGGTAATGTCGCAACGGCAAAACTCCTTTCCCTCAAAGCGGCCATGTCCGATCGGACCGCTCAGTGGATGGCGAAGCGCGATGACCTCGAGCTCTGCGGGGTCGAAAAGTAGTCAACGGCTTCCAGCAGAACCGAAGACCCTCGCAGGTAGCAGAACTGCTACCGTGGGACTGTGGCGACGATTCCCCAGAAGGAACTGCGCAACAACGTTGGCGAGGTGCTGCGTCGCGCCGAAGCGGGCGAGGAGCTGACGATCACTGTTTCTGGACGGCCAGTCGCTTCCCTGGGGCCTGCCAAGGGCCGGCGCTGGGTGCCGAGCTCACAGCTCGCTGAGCTCTGGAGGGCGCCCGTCGACCCGACCCTCGAGGCCGACCTCGAGAAGGTAGGCGGCGAACTTCGCGACCCCTGGGCGCTGTAACGGCTCGGTGCCGGCCCTGCTTGACACGTCGGTCCTCATACGCGGCAGCGAGGATCCCGATGAGGATGTCGCGATCAGCGTCGTCTCGCTCACCGAGCTTCACTTCGGTGTCTTGGTCGCGGCGGATGAGGAGGTCCGGGCTGTACGCCTGCGCCGGCTCGGCACAATCGAGGAGAGCTTCGACCCTCTGCCCTTCGAGGCGGCGGCGGCGCGCGAATGCGGTCGCCTTTATGCAGCCGTGGCGCAGCGTGGCGGCCAGCCCCGGCGCCGCGCCTTCGACCTGGCGATTGCCGCGACCGCGAATGTTCACGGCGTGCCCCTGCTGACCCTGAACGCCGACGACTTCAAGTTGATTGAAGATCTCGTCGACATCCGCGTGCCCTGAGTTGCCGGTCGCATTTCGGTCGCATCACCTCGGCAAAGCCACTCTCCGTACGGAAGACCTCCGTCCTTTCAATCCGATGGAGGCTGGCCTTCTAGAGCGATTTGACTCCGGGATCGATTCAGGCGTCGGCGTCCATAGATGACGAGCCCGCTGATGACTCCGACGCCCCAGAGGATCGCGGCCCAAATACCAATTGCGCTTCCCAGGAAGCCCGCGAAGACGACGGCCGCCAAGAGAGCCACATAGGTGCCAAGTAGAAGGAAGACGCGTCGCAGAGGCCTTCGCACGATTAGCTTTGACCCTCCTTGGTGTGTTTCTCCTTGCGCATCGCACGGAGCTCGTCCCCGGCGAGCTCGAGACTCTCGTCTTCAGATGCCGGCGTGATCTCGGCCCAAAGGTCAGCAACGTCATCGACACCGAGGTCTTGGCGCCGTGATTCTTCTACCGGGCATTCGTACTGGAGAGCCACGCTCGACCGGAGGGGAGTGGTTTTGCCAGTGGGGGTCATCCCAGCTCTCTCGTAGAGCTTGCGAGCCGCGCGGTTCTCCTGCGTCGTCCAAACTCGCACTCGTCTGTAACCGCTCGACCGTGCGACGTCGAGGACGTACATGACAAGAGGGAGCCCGACTCCTGTGCGCTGTGCAGCGGGACGAACGAAAACCATCGAGATGTGCAGGAGTGTTGGATCGAGGTCTCCTGCGCCGTCATCGAGCCTCCCGGGCTCGGCGAGCGCCATGCCTACGATGTCTGGGCGCAACGCGACGCACGGCAGTGCGTCTGGGGCTGAGAGTTTCGCGCGGATTCGCTCGGTACGCGCAGGCCCATGCGGAGCGCCACGGGCGACGTTGGCCTCGCGCCACACGCTGACCGCAGCGTCGATCTCACCGGGGTGCATGGCGCGCACGTTCATCAACGAATCGTACGTCGGGCAGCGCGAGCAGCTTTCTCGGCATTTCGGGATCGCAGTTTCGGTCGACGATCGTGCTCGTCTAGATCTGCAGGGAACTCCAGTAGCCCATGCATCTGGGCCTTCAGTTCCTGGAAGTCCATGAATCCATCGAGTCCGTTGCCTGTGTCGTTCGCATAAAGAGCTCGATCGGACATTCCGTTTCGGACCGCCTCGTTGATGTCATTGCCGACGCCCACGCTCAGTTCGCCGTGGCGATAGCGCGCATAGATTGCCCGGCCGTCCTCAAGGGTTCCCTCCCACTGGGATGGACACGCGGTGCATGTGTTCTTGAGCGATACGAGCTTCAGCACGGGTCAATCGTCGCAGACAAGAACTCTCATTGTGGAATGAGGTCGAGTGGCATCGGAGCTCCGGGATGACAACCAGAGTGGTGCCGGGCTCGATCCATGGCGACGACTACCATTCCGACGATGAGAGCCATTGACGATGCGCTGATTGCCGAGGCGGGACGCCGCTTGGCTGCTGCTGCCCCCAATGCGCAGGTGGTTCTTTTTGGCTCCCATGCCCGCGGAGAGGCCCACCCACATAGCGATGTCGATTTCCTTGTCGTTGAGCCCGAGGTCGCCAATGAGGCCGAGGAGTCGGTGCGACTGCACCGGACCCTGCGCGATTTGCGTATGCCGGCAGATGTGGTCGTGGTAAGTCGCGACTATGCCGATCGTTGGCGGGAAGTCCGCGGCGGCCTCGTCCACGCAGCCCTATCGCAGGGCCGCGTCCTTGCCGGATGAGCGAAAGCCGGATCTACCCGGCGATCTACTGGCCCTCGCTCGCTCGTTACCGGCTCATTTCCAGGGAATTCTTCTGTGGGCACAAGACAACTTGCGTTGTCCATAGCTAGACGCAAATTTTAGGCGATATATTTGCGTCTGTGGATACGGCCACTCTTGAGCAGAGCCCCATCGGCAGCCTAATTCCCATTCTTGGACCGGATCCAGTTACTCACGAGATGGTCGAGGGCGAAGCTTTCCTGCCCGATCCGTTGCCCCGAGAGATCGTGCTCTCAACGAAGACCTGGAACGTCGTTAACTCGGCGACCGCAGCGCTGGCTCGACTCGACGGCGCGGCACGGCGTATTCCCGAGCCCTCGCTCCTTCGTCGACCCACCCTGCGCCGTGAGGCGCAGAGTACGAGCGCGCTGGAGGGGACATACGCTCCATTCGCCGACGTTCTCGCGGCGGAGGGCGACGATCGGCAGCAGCTCTCCGCTGAGCTGGTTGAGGTCCTCAACTTTGAGCGGATGGCTGAGCTTGCCTTCTCTTGGCCTGAAGATCGCGCACTCACAATCGGCATGTTGGGTGATTTGCAGAAGACACTCGTTCGCGACACCGCCGGCGAGCTATCCGATGCCGGAGGGCTCCGCGACCGAATCGTTGTCATCGGCGCTCGTGGCGCCGGGTTTGATGAGGCGCGATTCGTGCCCCCGCCCCCGGGCGACCAGTTGCGCGGTGGCGTCGAGGAGTTGCTCGCATGGATCGCTTCGCCTCCTGAACTGCCGACAGTCGTCCTTGCGGCGCTTGGTCACTATCAGTTTGAGTCGCTCCATCCCTACTCCGACGGGAACGGGAGGCTCGGCCGCCTACTGGTGATCGTTCAGCTGCTGCGCGGTGCGGTCATCCGAGAGCCGCTCCTCGTGGTCTCTCCGTGGTTTGAGAAACGCCGCGACCTCTATCAAGAGGAACTCATGCGCCTCAGCTGCAATGGGGACTGGGATCGGTGGGTCAGCTTCTTTGCTGAGGGTGTTGCTGCATCAGCCCTTGACTCTCAGCAGAAAGTCGAGGGCCTGGTCGCCCTGCAGGAGCAGTTGCGCCGTCGAGTGCAAGATGCGAACAAGCGAGGCTCTGCCGAGCGACTGGCCGCCGATCTAGTTGGTCGTCCTTACGTCGATCGGCCCTGGGTTGCCAAGCGCCTTGGCTTGTCGGGTCAGGGCGCCCAGAATGCGATCAACACCCTCGTGTCACTGAATATTTTGGAACCAGCGCACGCGCGGCTTTCTCGAAATGCTCGCCTCTATGTAGCGCCTGAGGTGGTGCAGATCATTTCGTCGTAGCGCCAATCAGTTGCTGGTGGTCGCATTTCGGTCGCATCACCCTCGCAACCCCACTCCCCAAGCGGCCCACCTTCAGCCCGGTGCAGAGCCGTTTGCGGCGGTTCCTCTTGAAACGTGGTGCCGAGGCGCGCCGAGGCGTTCCGGGCAGTGCGTCCGGGGCTGAGAGTTTCACGCGGATGCGAGCTGTGCGCTCAGGCCCGTGCGGCGCACCACGGGCGTTGTTGGCTTCGCGCCACACGCTGACCGCGGCGTCGACTTCATCGGGGCGCATGCTCCGCACGTTCATCGGCGGATCGTACGTCCGATCAGATTGGACTCGGTCCGGGTGATCGGGGACGATGTAGGCAATGGTCGTCATCAACGAGAAATCGCGAGTTCCGCCGATCGACGATGCTGCTTTGAAGCGGCTCAGTCACGCTCTGGACCAAGACAACGTCGTTGCCGCGATGCTGATCGGATCGCAGGCCCGTGGGACCGTCGGCCCACTGTCGGACGTTGACATCGCCGTCTGGCATGACCCCGCCCTCGATCCCCGTGGTCGCCTCGATCTTCAATTGAAGATCGCGTGTGAGGCCGGGCGGGCACTGGGCACCGACGAGATCGACATTGTCTTGCTCAATCACGCGCCACCGCTGATGTGCCATCGCGCCATCCGCGACGCCAAGCGCCTGGTCGAGCGGGATCACGACGAACGGGTCCGGTTGGAGACGCGAGCGATCTTGGATTACCTCGACACGGTGCCGCTGCGCGAAGAGTTGGGTCGTGGTGTGCGTCGCCGGATACGGGAAGGGCGCTTTGGTCGACGCGAACCGGGTTGAAGCCCGGATACAGCGGCTCGAGGGGCTGATCGAGCGTCTCGACGAGGTGCGTCGGGCCGGGGAGGACGCCTATCTCGCCGACGAGCAGCAGCGTGCCGCAGCCGAGCGCTGGCTACAGGTGGCGGTCCAGATCTGCATCGACCTCGGCACCCAGCTCGTCAGCGAGCAATCGGCGCAGCCTCCATCCGACTATGCCGACGTTTTCACGACCCTCGGGCAGGGCGGCGTCATTCCAGCTCAACTTGCACAGCGACTAGCGGAGGCGGCCAAACAGCGCAATCTCATAGTGCACCTGTATCTAGAGATCGACGATCGCGCGGTGTTTGCCTCACTGGCGCACCTCGACGATCTACGCGAGTTCGGGTCCACCGTCGAACAACTGGCCCATTCCGAAGGCGATTCAACCGGCGACTAAGCCCTTGACCTTCGGTCGAAACGACCGCGCCGGACGAGTCGCATCCCGGTCGCATAACCGCCGCAATCCCACTCCTGAAGCGGCGGCTCGTCAGCCTTTCAGCCGTAGGTCGCGGATGCGACCTACGGCCCGGCGCGGTGGTCGGCCCTCGAATCGCTGGACGATCGCGGCGAATGCGCGCAGGTCGTCGAGGTGCCGACGGCGTCCCAAACCTTGTCGTCATCCACCTCCAGGTAGGCGCTCCGACTCGGCGAGCAACTCGAAAGGTGCTCGAGCCAGGCGTCAACGCTCTCAGGGTCGACCAAAGCGACCCTCCTGTATCCGCTTGGGAAGGCCCCGTGACATCTCCGCTCTCAGCGGCTTGGTGTCGAGGTGGTTGAGAAGCGCCCGCGCGTCGAGCCGAACCCGAGCAACCGGATCACGCTCCACCAGCAGCCGTGCGTCTCTAGTCGCCCCTCTACTAGCGCAGTAGCGGCGAAGCCTTATTGAGCATGACGATGTCGATCTCGTCCGTGCCAAGAGCCCGCCAGGCGGCCAATGCCAGGTTGAGCTGAAGACGCAAACGATCGGCAGGATCGAGTCCCTCGTCGTGCCAAACAGCGATGTCGACATCCGAAAGCGGACCGGGTGTCCCGCGCGCCTGCGAGCCAATCAGCGTGGTGGCGACTACCCCCTCCTGGTCGAGCGCAACGCTCAGCCGCTCCAAAGCGGACTCGTCAATCGCCGGAACTCTCGATTTCTCGTTGATGACGACCGCTGACTACATGGTCCCGATCGCCCGGACCGAGTCCAATCGGCCCCGCCGGTCAGGTCATTTGCCGGAGACGATCCCGATGTCCGCGCCCCAAGCGATCCATGGAAGACAAGCACGGCAAAGCAACAGACCAGGCGAACGGGAAGCATTGACGGGCTTATCGACACCTCGATGGCTGCCTTTGATGCTGAGCGGATGCCTCACAGGAGCACGAGGACGCGCGGAGAGGTCTCGACGAAGCTCAGATTGAAGGCAAGCGGCCTGGATGAGGAGGGCATACATTTACCCGATCCAGGGGGATCTGCCGACGCACCAAGAAATGCAGGGCCACATACTGCGCCTCCATGAAGAGGAGCAGGGTGCTGCCGAGGTTGATCGACGTCGTCGCCTACGACTCGCAATGCAGGCAGCCTCCGTGCTCTATGGATCTGCTCTCAGGGCCGTCGAATCGGGAGGGGGCCGGGCATGACGACCCACACGGAGATAGTCGACCTCGGGACTGTCGCCGAGCGAAAACTCGTTCGGATCCCAGGTGACTTCTCATCGGCCGTTACCGTCATCGTTGCCTTGAGAGTCGAGCAGTGGGAGCCAGATACCGGGACTACGCTCAGATGGTGGCTTGCAGACTCGGTCGACGACAAGACGTGGGCATTTGTCGAGGACACGGACGGGGGATTCTCGGGGACGATCGGAAACGTCGAACTCGATGCTCGTTTGGTTGGTCAGGCTCGTCGCTTTGTCGTACCGATAGCACCGGCGTTGGCGATCAGCGTGAGGCCGGAAGTCAACGAGGTCATCGCCGGCACCGACAAAGGCCAATTCGAGGGAGTTGTGGCGACGGTCTTCTGGCGTGCCGTCCAGTAGTTCGAGGAACTGCAGGCGTCTCTCCGGGAGAACGGGGCGCTGAACGCGAAGTCACTACATCCCGGTCTATTTACTCCTGTCCCTCTCGGCGCTCGTCGTTTTCCCAGAGCATGCGGATGACGCTTCCGCGATGGGTTTCCACGACTTCCTCCAGCCTCGCGGCGACGGCGGCTATCTCGGGATCTTCGCTGCGAGCCTGTGGGAGTAAGTCGCCCAAGCGGTCCTTGGGGATGTCGGGCAGACGCTTCTCCATCATCGCCATCAGCCGGCGGAAGAGGTCGAATTCTTCTTCGACCAACTCTGGGTGAGCGCCCTCGGGCACAACCGCCCGGAAAGTCGGTTCATCGTCGGGTGTTCCCATTCCCCCTACGACCATCGCTTGCGCAGACGTTAGACCGCAGCGCACGCGCTGTCCACCTATGGCGCGGTCTCGAAGGACAGAAGTGGAGTCTCGTCCTAACCCGAGCGGTCTTGCCTGGCCGCATTCCTCCGCGCGGCCTATTTCGATCCGCGCCGTCGCCCAAGATGAACGGCGATGACTCCCACGCCCCCGCGGTCCTCGGTCGATGCGACTCGGCGGACTCGTCTGGCCAGCGAGCGGACCGAGCTTGCCTGGTGGCGGACCGGGATGACGATCCTGGCTCTGGCGCTAGCGGTCAGCCGCGTGATTCCTGAGCTGGCCGATTCGACGCATCGCTGGCCGTACGTCGTCGCCGGCGTGCTCTTCGCGATCTACGGGATCGTCGTCATCGTCTACGGCAGCCTTCGCCGCCGGGCGGTGGACCGAGCGCTCGCACAGGGGCGGTTCGCCGAGCCGCTTGGGGTCGCGCAGGGAGCGCTTGCGGCTGGTGGGGCCGCCCTGGGGCTGATTACGGTCGCACTGGTGTTGCTCGAATAGGGCGAGCGCAGCCCGGGTCAACCGCCGCGCTCGGCCTCCTCGACCGTCAGCTCGGCGGTCGGGAAGGCCTCGAGCCGCTCGTCCGGGATCGGTTCGCCACTGCGGACCGAGAGCCCGTAGGTGCCGGCGGCGAGGCGCTCTTCGGCCCGCTCGACCGCGGCCAGGCGCTTCTTCAGGTCCTCGAGCCGCCCGGCGTCGAACTCGTCTTGGTAGAGACCCTCGGAGCCTTCGTCGCCCGGTTCCCGGCGGTTGTCGCCCTCTTCCGGGCCTCCGGCCTCGAGTGCGGCGAGCTCCCGCTCGACCCGCTCGCGCTCCGCGGCGAGCAGCTCTTTGGCGCGACTGGGGTCCATGCCGAAAACGTACTACTACCGGGGGCGCGGATCTCAACCATCAACCGCGACCGCGCACCGGCGCGCTCACCAGCCGCAGCCCCACGTCCAGCTCGCCCCGCTCGCGCAGGTGCCCGTGGCGCTCCTCCCAGGCGCCGCTCTCGAGGTCGGCGACGAGCCGTTCGCGGCCGCCGCGCCGCGCCTCCGCCGTGATGCTCTGCCAGACCCACATCGGCCGCAGCACCTCCTCGTCGAGCAGCAGCTCCGGCCGCGCCCAGAGGGCAGCGAAGAAGAGGTCGCTGCAATCGTGCGGCACCGGGATGGCGGAGGCGCTCGCCCCGGCGAGGCACCGCAGCAGCTCGCCGCTCGTCGCCCCCGCCCGGCGCTTGGGCGAGAGCATCGCCGGAAAGTAGTCGCGCGCGATCCAGAGCTCCTCCAGGACCTCGTGGTCGAAGGTGACGATGACGATGCGCTCGCGGCTCACCCGTCTCATCTCGGCCAGGCCCCGCTCCAGGTCCGGCCAGTGGTGCGCGGTCAGCACCGCCATCGCCGCATCGAAGCTGTCCGCCTCGAAGGGCAGCGCTTCGGCGCTCGCCTGCGCGACCGGCGCCGAACCGGCCGGGCGCTGGGCGATCATCTCGCCCGAAGGCTCGACCGCCATCACCTCGCGGTCGGCCGGCTCGTAGGAGCCCGTCCCGGCCCCGACGTTGAGTACCGTGCGAGCCTCACCGAGCGCCGCCTCGATCCGCGCCGCGATGCGTGGATCGGGCCGGCGCGTCAGCGCGTATCCACGGCCGAGCCGGTCGTAGTGGGGCGCGCTCACCAGCTCACTCTAGGCGCTATCCTTCGCCTCAGCCTCGCGCCTCGGCCCGAGGTTTTTCCTTGTAAGGCGTCGACCCAATCGAGGGAGTAAATGGCTCGCGGAGATGTCCGCATCGCGGTGACGCTGGCTTGCGAAGACTGCAAGCGGCGCAATTACCAGACCAACAAGTCCAGGCGCAACTCGCCGGACCGCATCGAGCTGCGCAAGTACTGTCGCTGGTGCGGCAAGCACACGGCGCACAAGGAGACGCGCTAGGGGCGATGGCCAAGTCGCGCGCACAGCGCAAGGCCGAGCGCCGCGCCCGCGAGGAGCAGGAGCGAAAGCGCGTCGGCGCCGAGCGCACCTCGGAGTCGCGGGCCCAGCACGACACCCAGGTGCCCGTCTCCGCCGAGGTCGCCGAGGTCGAGGCGGTGGAGCGCGGCATGGGCGCCGGTGCTCCCGAAACCGCGCTCGAGACCCCCGACGCCCCCAAGCCCTCGCGCGCCGAGCGGCGCGCCGAGGCGAAGGCGGCGAAAGAGACGGAGAAGCGCAAGCGCGCCGAGCAGAAGCGCCGCGAGAGCGAGCAGCTGGAGAAGCGCCAGAAGAAGGCGCAGCAGGCGCAGTCCGGTCAGCGCGGTGGGGTTATCGGCTTCCTCATCTCCTGCTGGGCCGAGCTGAAAAAGGTCCAGTGGCCGGACCGAGACACCCTCGTGCAGGCCACCGCCGTCACAATCATCTTCGTTACCGTCGCCGCCGCCTACCTCGGCGCGCTCGACGCGGTCTTCAACTTCCTCGTCAAACAGATCCTCTAGCGGATCTCCGAACCAAAGGGCAAGGCTTCCTAACGATGTACCGCTGGTACGTGATCAACACCTACTCGGGTCACGAGAACAAGGTCAAGCACAATCTCGAGCACCGGGTTCAGACGATGAGCCAGAACCGCAACGTGCGCCAGGTCGTCGTCCCCACCGAGCAAGTGATGGAGCTTGGCAAGGACGGCCAGAAAGAACCCAAGGAGAAGCGCACCATGCCGGGCTACGTCCTGGTCAACATGGAGATGACCGACGACGCCTGGGGCCTGGTCAAGAACACCCCCGGCGTGACCGGCTTCGTCGGCTCGCGCAACAAGCCGGTGCCGCTCTCCAAACCCGAGGTCGACCGCCTGCTGCACCGCGAGACCGCCGAGCGGCCCCGCACCCAGGCCCAGTTCTCGATCGGCGAGTCGGTCAAGGTCGTCTCCGGCCCGCTCTCCGACTTCTCCGGCGAGATCGCCGAGATCAACGAGGATGCGGCCAAACTCAAGGTCCTGGTCTCGATCTTCGGCCGCGAGACACCGGTCGAGGTCGGCTACGACCAGGTGAAGAAGATTTAGCTGGCGCGATAGCCGGCGCGCTCCGGCGTCCTCGGTCGCTCGCGTGCAAAGCACGCCACGCTCCCTGCGTCCTTGGATCGCTTGGCTCTCGCGCCAGCTATGGTTCCCGACCCGATGGCAAAGAAAGTCCTCACCCAGATCAAGCTGCAGATCTCCGCCGGCTCGGCCAACCCGGCCCCGCCGGTCGGCCCCGCGCTGGGCCAGCATGGCGTCAACATCATGGAGTTCTGCAAGGCGTTCAACGCCCAGACCCAGTCCGAAGGCGGGACGATCATCCCGGTCGAGATCACGGTCTACGAGGACCGCTCCTTCACCTTCATCACCAAGACGCCCCCGGCCGCGGTGCTGATCAAGGAGGCGATCGGGATCAAGAAGGGCTCGGGCGAGCCCCACGTCAACAAGGTGGGAACGATCTCGATGGACCAGGTCCGCCAGATCGCCGAGCGCAAGATGCCCGACCTCAACGCCAACGACCTCGACGCCGCCTCGAAGATCATCGCCGGCACCGCCCGCTCGATGGGCGTCGACGTCAAATAGGAGACCCCGTGGCCCACGGCAAGCGCTACCGCAAACAGTTCGACAAGGTCCAGCGCGACCGCGCCTACCCGCCCGCCGAGGCGATCGCACTTCTTAAGGAGACCGCCAGCGCCAACTTCGACGAGACGGTCGAGCTGCACGTCTTGCTCGGCGTCAACGTCCGCCACGCCGAGGAGCAGTTGCGCGGCACCCTCGCCCTGCCCCACGGTCTCGGCAAAGACGTCACCGTCGCCGTCTTCGCCCAGGGCCAGCAGGCCCGCGACGCGGAAGCCGCCGGGGCCGATTTCGTCGGCGCCGAGGACCTCGCCAAGAAAGTCGAGGAGGAGGGCTGGACCGACTTCGACGTGGCGATCTCGACCCCGCAGATGATGGGCACGGTGGGCAAGCTCGGCCGCGTGCTCGGCCCGCAGGGCAAGATGCCGAACCCCAAGGTCGGCACCGTCACCGACGACATCGAGAAAGCCGTCAGCGAGTCCAAGGCGGGCAAGGTCGAGTACCGCACCGACCGCCAGGCGATCGTCCACATGTCGATCGGCAAGGCCAGCCTCGAGCCGGAGAAGCTGCTGGAGAACCTGACCGCGGTGATGGAGGAGATCGTCCGCGCCAAGCCCTCGGCCGCCAAAGGCCGCTACATCGTCACCTGCACGGTGAGCACGACGATGGGCCCCGGCATCCGCGTCGACGCTGCCAAGATCGGCGCCGAGGACGAAGTCGCCACCACCGCTGCGCCGGCCGAAACGGCCGAGGAGCCCGTAACGGCCTAGTCCTCTACACTGCGCCGTCGCGCAACCCGAGACCACCGGCAGCCGCCGACGGGCCGCAAACGTGACATAGCGACACGTTTTAGGCCCGTCGACAGTGGAAACCCGGTGCAGGTGACGAGATGAACCGAGACGAAAAGGCACAAGCCATTGAGGAGATCGCGGCCGACATCGAGGCGGCTGAGGCGATCTTCGCGGTCGACTACCGGGGCATCAGCGTCCCCCAAGCGGCCGAGCTGCGCTCGAAACTGCGCGAAGCCGACGCCAGCTTTCGCATCGTCAAGAACCGCCTGACCAAAATCGCCGCCGAGAAAGCGGGCGAGGCGGAGCGCCTCGAGGCGCTGCTGAAGGGCCCGACCGCCCTCACCTTCGTCCGCGGCGACACCGCCCAGGCCGCCAAGGCGATCACGAGCTTCAACAAAGAGCACGACGTGCTCACCTACAAGGGCGGCTTCATGGACGCCACCAGCCTCGACGAGGACGCCTTCAAGGCGATCTCGAAGCTGCCCGGTCGCGAGGTGCTGAACGGCCAGCTCGCCGGCGTCGTCGCCAGCCCGCTGACCGGCCTGGTCCGCGGCCTCGGCTCGATGATCCAGGGTCTCGCCCTGCAGCTGGGCCAGATCGCCGAGAAGGGACTTGTCGCGGGCGAGGAACCCACCGCCACGCCAGCCGCCGGAGAGACGGCTGAGGCGCCCGAAGCAGAGACCCCGGCTGCTGAGCCCGAAGCTGAGGCGGACAAAGCTGAGGAGGAGCCCGCTGCGGAGGCATCTCCCGATGAGACTTCTGAGCAGGAAGAGCAGGACGAGACTTCAAACGACGACGCGAGCAAGGAAGAGGAGTAGATGGCAACCAAGGTTTCGACAGAGGACTGGATCGAAGAGCTGAAGAGCATCTCGGTACTCGAGCTCTCCGAGCGGATCAAGGCCCTCGAGGAGGAGTTCGGCGTCTCGGCCACGGCGGTCGCCGCCGCGGCCCCGGCCGCTGCCGGTGCCCCCGCAGGTGGCGACGGCGACGGCGGCGGCGAGGCCTCGACGGTCGACGTCGTCCTGACCGAGGTCGGCGGCCAGAAGGTGCCGGTGATCAAGGTGGTGCGCGCGGCGACCGGGCTCGGCCTCAAAGAGGCCAAGGCGATCGTCGACGAGGCGCCCAAGGCGATCAAGGAGGGCGTCGAACGCGAGGAGGCCGACAAGCTCAAGGCCGAACTCGAGGAGGCCGGCGCCAGCGTCGAGCTAAAGTAGAACGAAGTTGCATCGACCGCGGTTGGCGAACCCAGGCAGGGAGCCAAATCCGCGGTCGGGCGCTGCCGTGTGTTATTTTTCGCGGTCGCGCGCCGGTTGTATCCCCTGCCCGATATCTGCGCTGTATTTAACGTCCCTCTGACCGTCTGAGGAGTCGCCGACTTTGGCACGTTCGAACGCTGCCCCCGTAACCCGCAGGAGTTTTTCCCGACTACAGAATCCCCTCGAAGTCCCCCATCTCATCGATATCCAGCGTCGCTCCTTCGAAGAGCTGACGGATCCGAAGAAGGGCGGCCTGCGAGAGACCATTGACGACATATCCCCGATTGAGGACTACACGGGGAACCTCGCCATCGTCTTCGGCGAGTTCAAATTCGAGGAGCCGCCGCACTCGATCGAGGAGTGCCGTGAGAAGGACATGACCTACTCGCGGCCGCTCTCGGCGACGGTTGCCTTCCAGAACAAAGAGACCGGCGAGATCCGCGAGCAGGCCGTCTTCATGGGCGACTTCCCGTGGATGACCGACCGCGGCACCTTCATCATCAACGGCACCGAGCGCGTCGTCGTCACGCAGCTGGTTCGCTCGCCCGGCGCCTACGTGATGGCGCCGAAGGACCCCGAAAAGCAGGTCTTCATCGCCAACCTGATGCCTGCCCGCGGTTCCTGGCTCGAGCTGGAAATCGACAAAAAAGGCAAAGTCTTCGTCCGCATCGACCGCAAGCGCAAGCTGCCGGTGACGGTGCTGCTGCGGGCGATGGGCTACGTCGAGGACGAGAAGCTCCTCGACATGTTCGACAACTCGATCTACATGCGGCACACGATCGAGGCCGACACCGAGGCGACCCGCACCGAAGAGGGCGCCCTGATCGAGCTGTTCAAGAAGCAGCGCCCGGGCGAGCCGCCCTCGGTCGACGCCGCCCGCAACCTGCTCGAGCAGCTCTTCTTCGACCCCAAGCGCTACGACCTCACCCGGGTCGGCCGCTACAAGCTCAACGCGCGGCTCGACCTCGACATCGACCTCGACACGCGGGTCCTCACCCACGACGACATCATCGCCCTGGTCAAGGAGCTGGTCTCCCTGCCCAAGCTGCTCGGCATCCCCGAGGAGGTCGACGAGGAGAACCCGATCAAGGACTACGCGGCGGAGGCGCTCTCCTACCCGCGCGAGCCCGTCAACGAGCACCTCGACGAGTACGAGCACTTCGGCAACCGGCGCCTGCGCACGGTCGGCGAGCTGATCCAGGAGGCCTTCCGCATCGGCCTCTACCGGATGGAGCGCGTCGTCCGCGAGCGCCTGACCACGGAAGACTCGGATGCGATCACCCCGCAGACGATCATCAACATCCGCCCGGTCGTCGCCGCGATGAAGGAGTTCTTCGGCTCCTCGCAGCTCTCGCAGTTCATGGACCAGACCAACTCGCTCTCCGGGTTGACCCACCGGCGCCGCCTCTCGGCGCTGGGCGCGGGCGGCCTGACCCGCGAGCGTGCCCCGATCGAGGTCCGCGACGTGCACCCGACCCACTACGGCCGGATGTGCCCGATCGAGACCCCGGAGGGCCCGAACATCGGCCTGATCGGCTCGCTCTCCTCCTACGCGGAGGTCTCCGAGCACGGCTTCGTCACGACCCCCTACCGGGTGGTCAAGGACGGCGTCGTCACCAAGCAGATCGTCCACCTCGACGCGACCCAGGAGGAGGACAAGATCATCGCCCAGGCGAACGCCGAGGTCGATGAGTCGACTGGCAAACTGAAAGGCCCGACGGTGCTGGTGCGTGCCGGCGAGGACGAGTACTCGACCGCGACGCCGAAGGAAGTCGACCTGATGGACGTCTCGCCGACCCAGATCTGGTCGGTGGGCACGGCGCTGATCCCCTTCCTCGAGCACGACGACGCCAACCGGGCGCTGATGGGCTCCAACATGCAGCGCCAGGCGGTACCGCTGCTGAAGCCCGACCCGCCGCTGATTGGCACCGGCATGGAGCGGCGCGCCGCGCAGGACACCGGCGACGTGATCCTGGCTGAGGAGGACGGCGAGGTCACCCACGTCGACTCCGAGCGGATCGTCGTCACCAGCGGCTCGAAAAAGCTCGAGTACCCGCTGCACAAGTTCATGCGCTCCAACCAGGGCACGCTGATCCACCAGCGGCCGATCGTCAACAGCGGTCAGAAGGTGAAGAAAGGCGACGTGCTCGCCGACGGCTCCTCGACCGGCGGCGGCGAGATCGCGCTGGGCAAGAACTGCCTGGTCGCCTTCATGTCCTGGGAGGGCTACAACTTCGAGGACGCGATCATCCTCTCCGAGCGCCTGGTCAAGGACGACGAGCTCACCTCGATCCACATCGAGGAGTACGAGATCGACGCCCGCACGACCAAGCTCGGCGACGAGGAGATCACCCGCGACATCCCCAACCGCTCCGAGGAGAGCCTGCGCAACCTCGACGAGCGCGGCATCGTCCGCGTCGGCGCCGAGGTCCAGTCGGGCGACCTGCTGGTCGGCAAGGTGACGCCGAAGGGCGAGACCGAGCTGACCGCGGAGGAGAAGCTGATCCGCGCGATCTTCAAGGAGAAGGCGCGTGAGGTCAGGGACACCTCGCTCAAGGTCCCCCACGGCGAGGGTGGCGTCGTCATCGACGTGCTCACCTTCAGCCGCGAC
Source organism: Solirubrobacterales bacterium (assembly GCA_035548675.1). Classification (GTDB taxonomy): domain Bacteria; phylum Actinomycetota; class Thermoleophilia; order Solirubrobacterales; family 70-9; genus VRUE01. The sequence goes on along the minus strand of DASZSJ010000016.1, from coordinate 43,952 downwards.
GACGGTGACGACCTCGCCGCCGGCGTCAACGACCTGGTCCGCGTCTTCGTCGCGACCAAGCGCAAGATCGCCGAGGGCGACAAGCTCGCCGGTCGCCACGGGAACAAGGGCGTGATCTCCAAGATCGTGCCCGAGGAGGACATGCCCCACCTCGCCGACGGCACCCCCGTCGACGTCATCCTCAACCCGCTCGGCGTGCCGAGCCGGATGAACATCGGGCAGATCCTCGAGACCCACCTCGGCTGGGTTGCCGCCAACGGCTGGTACGACGACGGCTCCGACGCCTACAAGCAGGCCCACTCCGACGAGGGCGACGGTCGCGTCTACGTGGCGACCTCGGTCTTCGACGGCGCCAGCGTCGAGGACGTCGACGAGGCCCTGGTCAAGTGGCAGGACCAGAACGAGGAACGGGGCATCGACCTCGGCATCGACAAGAGCGCCCGCCCGGGAGCCCGCGCCTCCGGCACGGCCCAGCTCTACAACGGCCGTACCGGCGAGCCCTACGAGGGCAAGGTCACGGTCGGCTACATGTACATCCTCAAGCTGCTGCACCTGGTCGACGACAAGATCCACGCCCGCTCGACCGGCCCGTACTCGCTCGTCACCCAGCAGCCGCTGGGCGGCAAGGCGCAGTTCGGCGGCCAGCGCTTCGGCGAGATGGAGGTCTGGGCCCTGGAGGCCTACGGCGCTGCCTACACGCTGCAGGAGATGCTCACGGTCAAGTCCGACGACACGGTCGGGCGCGTCAAGGCCTACGAGGCGATCGTCAAGGGGGAGAACATCCCCGAGCCTTCGATCCCGGAGTCCTTCAAAGTGCTGCTGAAGGAGATCCAGAGCCTCTCGCTCGACGCCAACGTGGTCTCCGAAGGCAACGTCGAGGAGCTCGCCGAGGAGGACGACGACCTGCTCAAGGCGGCCGAGGAGCTGGGCATGGACCTGACCGGGGTTCGCGCCGACGGCAACGGCTCCAGCGGAGCCGCCGACGAGCGTGAGGAGCAGACCGTCGCCGAGGGCGAGGGTGGCACCGGCGGGGCCGAGGCAGAGACAGAGAAAGAGGCCGCAGAGGCGAAGGTGGAGGACTGACAGTGATCGACATCAATAATTTCGACGCGATCGAGATCGGCCTCGCGTCCTCGAAGAAGATCCGCTCCTGGAGCTGGGGCGAGGTCACCAAGCCGGAGACGATCAACTACCGCACGCTGAAGCCCGAGAAAGACGGGCTCTTCTGCGAGCGCATCTTCGGTCCGACCAAGGACTGGGAGTGCTATTGCGGCAAGTACAAGCGCGTCCGCTACAAGGGCATCGTCTGCGAGCGCTGCGGCGTCGAGGTGACCCGCTCCAAGGTGCGCCGCGAGCGCATGGGGCACGTCGACCTCGCCGCCCCGGTCTCCCACATCTGGTTCTTCAAGGGCGTGCCGAGCCGGATCGGCTACCTGATCGACATGGCGCCGAAGGAGCTGGAGAAGGTCCTCTACTTCGCCGCGTCGATGATCACCTGGGTCGACGTCGAGGCCCGCGACAAGGACCTCGGCATGCTCGAGAAAGAGGTCAAGAAAGTCACCGACTCCTACGAGCAGGAAAGGCAGAAAAGGACCCAGGAGCTGAACGAGTCCCTGGAACGCCGGATCGCCTACCTCGAAGAGGGCACCCAGACCAAGTTCGACGACGACGACCACATCTGGGCCGACTCGCTGAAACTGACCGCCGCGCAGCTGCGCAAGTTGAAGGACGACGAGCGCACGAAAATGATCAAAGAACTGCGCAAGACCTTCGAGGCGGAGATCTCCGACACCGAGGCCTACATCGACGAGGCGATCGAGCGGATGGACGAGGTCTGGAAGATCTTCACCGAGATGAAGCCGAAGGACGTCGTCAACGACGAGACGGTCTTCCGTGAGCTCAAGGACCGCTTCGGCTCACCCTTCGGCTGGGGCGAGTACTTCCGCGGCAGCATGGGCGCCGAGGCGGTGCGCGACCTGCTCGAACAGGTCGACCTCGAGGCCGAGTGCGAGGAACTGGAGCAGGTGATCAACAGCTCCAAGGGCCAGAAACAGGCCCGCGCCGTGAAGCGGCTGAAAGTCGCCAGCGCCTTCCTCAACTCCGAGAACAAGCCGGACTGGATGATCCTCGACTGCGTGCCGGTGATCCCGCCGGAGCTGCGGCCGATGGTGCAGCTCGACGGCGGCCGCTTCGCCACCTCGGACCTCAACGACCTCTACCGGCGCGTGATCAACCGCAACAACCGGCTCAAGCGCCTGCTCGACCTCGGTGCGCCCGAGATCATCGTCAACAACGAGAAGCGGATGCTGCAGGAGGCCGTCGACGCGCTCTTCGACAACGGCCGCCGCGGCCGCCCCGTCACCGGCCCGGGCAACCGCCCGCTGAAGTCGCTCTCCGACATGCTCAAGGGCAAGCAGGGGCGCTTCCGCCAGAACCTGCTGGGCAAGCGCGTCGACTACTCCGGCCGTTCGGTGATCGTCTCCGGCCCGAGCCTGCAGCTGCACCAGTGCGGCCTGCCCAAGCTGATGGCCCTGGAGCTCTTCAAGCCGTTCATCATGGCCCAGCTGGTCGAGCGCAAGGCGGTGCAGAACATCAAGGCCGCCAAGAAGATGGTCGAGTCGATGATCCCCGAGGTCTGGGACGTGCTCGAGGAAGTCATCCACGAGCACCCGGTGCTGCTCAACCGCGCGCCGACCCTGCACCGCCTCGGCATCCAGGCCTTCGAGCCGGTGCTGGTCGAGGGCAAGGCGATCCAGGTCCACCCGCTGGTCTGCCACGCCTTCAACGCCGACTTCGACGGCGACCAGATGGCCGTGCACGTGCCGCTCTCGGCCGAGGCCCAGGCCGAGGCGAGGGTCCTCATGCTCTCGGCCAACAACATCCTCTCGCCCGCCCATGGCGCGCCGCTGGCGACGCCGACCCAGGACATGGTGCTGGGGATCTACTACCTCACCTATGGCCCGGGCGCCGAGGAGCTGGCCAAGCTGGACGAGGAGCTCAAGTCGGGCAAGGGCGGTGAGCTGAACGGCTCCGCGCCGAAGACCTTCCGCTCCTCGCAGGAGGCCGAGCTCGTCTACGAGAACGGCGGCTGCAAGCTGCACGACAAGGCGGAGTACCGCCGCGCCGGCCGCGGGCACTTCCTCACCACGGTGGGCCGGATCATCTTCAACGAGAAGATCGAGCGGGCCCTGGCCGACGCGCTCGGCGAGGACTTCGACGCCGAGCAGTTCGAGTTCGTCAACCACCCGATGAAGAAGAAGGACATCAACCAGATGGTCTCCGACCTGGTCGAGGCCTACGGTGCTCCTGCCGTCTCGCAGGTGCTCGATGCCTTCAAGGATCTCGGCTTCCACTACGCCAGCCAGGCGGGGATCACGGTGTCGAAGAACAACGTCGTCTCGCCGCCCGACAAGGAGCAGATCCTCGAGCGCTACGAGAAGCAGACGTCCGAGATCCAGTCCCAGTACGACGACGGCTACATCACGGCCGAGGAGCGTCACGAGGCGGTCACGTCGCACTGGAACCAGGCCACCGACGAGGTCGCGCAGGCGATGGAGGACAACCTCCACGAGCTGAACCCGATCTTCATGATGGCCAACTCGGGCGCTCGCGGCTCCTTCAAGCAGATCCGCCAGCTGGCGGGGATGCGCGGCCTGATGGCCAATCCGAAGGGCGAAATCATCGAGCGGCCGATCAAGGCCAACTTCATGGAGGGCCTCTCGGTCCTGGAGTACTTCATCTCCACCCACGGTGCTCGAAAGGGTCTCGCCGACACGGCGCTGCGCACGGCCGACTCGGGCTACCTGACCCGGCGCCTGGTCGACGTCGCCCAGGACGTGATCGTCCGCGAAGAGGACTGCAAAACCAAAGACCACATCGAGATGGCGCTCCGCAAGGACGACAACTCGCTCAACGACAACCTGGTCGGCCGCCTCGCCGCGAAGAAGTTCGAGACCAAGCGCGGCCGCGAGCTGCTCAAACGGAACCAGGAGATCACCCTGGCCGACGTCGAAGCGATCGCCGAGGCGTTTGGCGAGGAGGAGGTCGTGGTGCCGGTGCGCTCGGCGCTCAAGTGCGACGCCGAGTCCGGCGTGTGCCGCGCCTGTTACGGCGTCTCGCCAGCGACCGGCTCGATAGTCGACATCGGCGACGCGGTGGGCATCATCGCCGCCCAGTCGATCGGCGAGCCCGGCACGCAGCTGACCATGCGCACGTTCCACACCGGCGGCGTCGCCGGCCAGGACATCACGCAGGGCCTGCCGCGCATCGTCGAGCTCTTCGAGGCGCGCAAACCGAAGGGTCTGGCACAGATGGCCGAGGCTGCCGGCAAGGTCTCGGTCGAGGAGACCGACAAAGCGCTGAAAGTGATCGTCACCGAGTCGAGCGGCGAGGAGCACGCCTACAGCTTCCCGCCCCGCACCCGCCTGCACGTGGCGGACGGCGACAAGGTCGAGGTCGGCGAGCAGCTCAACGAGGGCTCGCTCTACCCGGCCGACCTGCTGGCGATCCGCGGCCGCACCGACACCGAGCTCTACCTGGTGGCCGAGGTGCAGAAGGTCTACCGCGCCCAGGGCGTCGACATCAACGACAAGCACATCGAGCTGATCGCCCGCCAGATGCTGAAGAAGGTGCGGATCGAGTCGAAGGGCTCGACCAGCCTGCTGCCGGGCCAGCTCGAAGACCGCGGTGCGCTCAAGCGCCTCAACAAGAAAGTCAAGGACGAGGGCGGCACGCCGGCCAAGGCCGAGGAGGTCATCCTCGGGATCACCAAGGCATCGCTGGCCACCGAGTCCTTCCTCTCCGCCGCCTCCTTCCAGGAGACGACGAAGGTGCTCACCGACGCGGCCCTGGAGGGCAAGCGGGACAAATTGGTGGGCCTGAAGGAGAACGTGATCATCGGCAAGCTGATCCCGGCCGCGACCGGCCTCAAGCACTACCGCACGCTGACGGTGGAGCCGGCCGTGCCGATCGAGCCGCCGAGCGAGGAGGGCCTGCTCGACGAGGACGAGCTCGCCGCCGAGCTCGGGCTCGACGACGGCGAAGCGGTCGAGAGCTTCGGTCCCTCCTTCGCCGAGGAGCTCGAGGAGCTCGCCCAGGAGATCGAGCAGACCTCCGAGGAGTCGCCCTCGCAAGGGCAGCAGTCGTAGCGATGAGGGGCACCCGGCCCCTCCCATGACCTCGGGAGCGGTCCCTGTGGCGACGCCTGCTTCGGTCGAGCTTCCGATGAATTCGGTCGAGCTCGGGACGTGGGCACTGGCTCAGCTTGAGTCGCCCTAAGCCAGTCGATTCGACAGAACCCCACGAGCACAACAGAACCCCACGAGCAAAGGGCACCGAGCTTGCGAGCCCTGTGGCGCCTGAGCCGCACCTTGGAGGAGCCCGCGCTGCCCTGCGATCGATTGACCCACCTATACGGTGGCAAATCGATCGCAGGGCAGCGCGTGGGCGACCCACTGAGGGGGGGAAGGGGTAGCGATTCCTCGGCTGGCGCCGTGGAATCGATCGCCTGGGTCGCAGCAGCATCTTGCTCTGAGCGGCGCAGCCAAGAACACGATCGCGAAGCTGCTGGTCGATCTCCCTTGCGGGAGTGTCAAGCTGGCCCGCTACCGGGACGTGCGGCACGCTTGCACCGGAAGCGCCAAGCGAACTGCATCAAATTCTCACCCTGGAAGGTAGAGAATTTGATGCAGTTCGCGGGGACGCGAAGCGGCCCGGGTGTTTTGCCCGGGCCGCTCGTGCTGCCAACCCGTTCCGGTGCGCCTTAGCCCCGCCATTGAGGGATAAAGCGCACCGGAAGCCAGTGAGTTAGTTGCTCAGGCGGAGAGGCAGTAGGCGTAGACGGTGAGGCTGGTGTTGCTGGGGGCGTAGTTGTGGGCGTGGGCGATCCAGCCGTTGCCGCTGCGCTGGGCGCCGGTGAGGGCGACCCGGTAGTCGCCGGCGGTGTTGCCACCGCTGATCGCGACCGTGCCCGCCGGGCAGTTGACGCTGACGCTGGCGTTGGCACCGGTGTTGATCGTGGTGCTGTTCGAGACGGCGACGATCGGGCCGAGGTCGTTGGCGCGGACGGAGCCGGCCTGCAGCTCGCTCGAGCCGACCGAGTTGGGGCCGAGGTCGTCGGCGCTCAGCGACTGGTCGGCGACCTCCGAGGAGGCGACCGAGGCCGGGGCGAGGTCACCCGCCGTGAGGCTGTCCGGCGCGACGTCGGATGACTCGACGCCGTTTTCGACGATCTCCGTCGTATCCACCGCGTCCGGAGCGATCTTTCCCGCAGCGACCGCGTTGGGGGCGATCTTGCCGGTGGCGACCGCGTTGTCGCGCAGGTCCACGGTGCGGATCGTGCCGTTAACGATCTGGGGCGAGCGGACCGTGTTCTTGCCGACACCGGCGGCGATGGCGCTGCCGGTGAGGGCGGCGAACAGGGCGACGCAAGCGATCACGAGGGCGGGGGAGGGACGGAACGAGCGGGTCTTGTGGCTCTTGCTGGTCATCGGGGGTCTCCTTTCGTTTGGTTGTCAATCCCGATGGCCCCAGCTTCGGCCCGATCGCCCTCCCCGACTACGGACCCAAGGGGTGGTCCTCCTCACCCCTGCCATCCCGCTCCGGTGCGCTTTTTCCCCGCATATCGGGGCAAAAGCGCACCGGAAGGTAGATTTCGGTCGTGGCTGCCGCTCAGAAGGTCTGCGTGATTGGTGCCGGGTCCTCCGGCATCGCCGCTTGCCAGACCCTCGGTGCCCGGGGGATCTCCTTCGACTGCTTCGAGAAGGGCTCACAGGTCGGTGGCAACTGGCGCTACGAGAACGACAACGGGCTTTCCTCGGCCTATCGCTCGCTGCACATAAACACCTCGCGCGGGTTGATGGCCTACCGCACCTACCCGATGCCGGACGACTATCCGGACTACCCCAACCACTTCCAGATCGCTCGCTACTTCGACGACTACGTCGACCACTTCGCCCTGCGCGAGAAGATCCGCTTTCGTGCCGAGGTGAAGAGCGTCGTCCCGGTCGACGGCGAGTGGGAGGTGACGGTCGAGGACCGGGACGGCGAGCGCGAGACCGAGCGCTACCGCGCTGTTCTCGTCGCCAACGGTCACCACTGGGACCCGCGTTGGCCGGAACCGCCGTTCCCCGGTTCCGAGGCCTTCCCCGGCGAGCAGATGCACGTCCACCACTATCGCGAGCCGGAGGTACTGCGCGACAAGCGGGTGCTCGTGCTCGGCATCGGCAACTCGGCCACCGACATCGCGGTCGAGTCCTCGCGGATCGCCGACGCCACCTTCCTGGCGATGCGCCGAGGCGCCTACGTCATGCCCAAGTACCTCAACGGCAAGCCCACCGACGAGGCGGCCTCGAAGCTGCTGACGATGATGCCGCTGCCCGTGCAGCGCTTCGTGCTGGGGAGGATGCTGGGCCTTACCGCGGGGGACATGTCCGCCTACGGCCTGCCCGAGCCCGACCACAAGCTGCTCGAGGCGCACCCGACGATCTCCGCTGAGCTGCTCTCGCGGCTCGGCCACGGCGACATTGCGGTGAAGCCCAACATCGATCGCTTCGCCGGAGGACACACCGTCCGTTTCGTCGACGGCAGCGAGGAGGAGATCGACCTCGTCGTCTATTGCACGGGCTACAAGATCACCTTCCCCTTCCTCGACGAGGAGCTCGTCGCGGCGAAGGACAACCGGCTGCCGCTCTACCGTCGCGTCGTATCGGTCGAGCACCCGGGCCTCTACTTCATCGGCCTGATCCAACCACTGGGCGCGATCATGCCGCTGGCCGAGGCGCAGGCGGAGTGGGTGGGGGACCTGCTCGACGGCAGCGGCACGCTGCCGTCGCCGGCCGAGATGCAGGCCGAGATCTCAGCCGCGGAGGCGAGGATGAAGAAGCGCTACGTCGCCTCTAAGCGTCACACGATCCAGGTGGACTTCCAGCCCTATCTGCGTGAGATCCGGCGCGAGAGAAGGCGGGCTGCGCAGCGGGTTTGACCACGCGGGTGCGCCCACCCGGCGGGCAGTTGGGCAACGGCAGCACCGCGCCACCGCCGTGGGGGCCGCGCCGCGGGCCGCGCGGCAGGCGCGGCTGCGGCTGCCGGCGTTTGAAGCCGCCATCGGAGTCCTCCGCGGCGCCCTCGGACTCGGGCGCGCGGCTTGCCCACCAGACGAGCCAAAGCGCGCCGAAGACCGGGATCTTCAGCACGACGAGCAGGAAGAAGATGGGCCAGAACCCCTCCACCCGGTCAGTGTACCCACCGCCGACGGGCCTAAAGCGTGTCGATATGTCACGTTTGAGGCCCGTCGGCGGGGGTGTGGACCTCTTGGACCCAGGCTTCGAGGGCGGCTACGTGGGCCTCCTCGAGGCCGAGGTGGGTCTCGGTGGGGACCAGCAGTGTCGGTTGCTCGCGCCGCTGCGCCCACTCGAAGCAGCTCTCGTCGAAGTTGTCGTCGATCCAGGCCAGTGGCCGTCCGCCGGCGAACTCCTCCAGCGGTCCCAACTTCCAGTGCGCGCCGCCCGCCCGCGCGGCGACGTCGAAGCTGACGTGGGGAAGCTCGGGCAGGCCGAGGATCGTCGGCAGGTAGAAGTTGGCTTTGTCCTCCCAGCCGCTCGCCCAGGTCAGCTCGAAGTGCTCGCTCAGGCGCCGCAGCCGATCCCCCGCCGGCAGCGAGAGCAGATGCGGCACCCCATCCACGAGCTGGAACTGGGTGTGCGTCCGATCCGGCTCCTGCTCGGACCCGAAAAGAGAAATGACGCCGTCTATGTCGACGGCGAGGATCGGCCTGCTCATGGGCCGGAGAGGACTACCAGCGATAGTGCGCGAACGCCTTGTTCGCCTGCGCCATCCGGTAGATGTCGTCCTTGCGCTTCCAGGCAGCGCCCTGCTGCTGGGTCGCGTCGAGGATCTCACCGGCGAGGCGCTCCGCCATCGAGTACTCGCGGCGGGCGCGGGCGTAGTCGACGAGCCAGCGAACGGCCAGGGTGCGGGCGCGGCGCGCGGGCACCTCGACCGGCACCTGGTAGGTGGCGCCGCCAACCCGGCGGGAGCGGACCTCGAGCACCGGGGTCAGCTGTTTGATCGCCGCCTCCAGCGTCTCGATCGCGTCCTCGCCGGAGCGCTCGCCAACCAGGGCCAGCGCGTCGTAGACGATCCGCTCGGCAAGCTGCTTCTTGCCGTCGCTCATCACCTTGTTGATCAGCTGCTGGACGAGCCGGTTGCGGAAGCGCGCGTCGGGCTCGACCGGGCGGATCTGTGCGGCGGAACGTCGCGGCATTAGATGTCCTCGTTCGTGGCCGCGTGCATCTGGGGGCGCGACTGGCCAAGCAGATCAAGGACGCAGGGTGCAGCCTTTGCTGGTTGCAAAGGCAAGCCCGAAGACGCAGAGCTGCGCCGCGCCAGGTGCGTCATCCAGGTGTGCGGGGTCGCGGGCGAGGACATCTACTAGGAAGCCTTGACGCCGTAGCGCGAACGGGCTTGCTTGCGGTCGGAGACGCCGGCCGCGTCGAGCGTCCCGCGCACGACCTTGTAGCGGACGCCCGGCAGGTCCTTGACGCGACCACCCCTGACCAGGACCACGGAGTGCTCCTGCAGGTTGTGACCCTCGCCCGGGATGTAGGTGGTGACCTCCATCCCGTTGGTCAGGCGCACACGGGCGATCTTGCGCAGGGCCGAGTTCGGCTTCTTCGGCGTTACGGTCGCGACGCGGGTGCAGACGCCGCGGCGCTGCGGGGCCGCGACCGCCTTCTTGCGGCCTTGCGAGGACTTGAGTCCCGGCGTCGCCGTCTTCTTCTTCGGGCGCTTGCGGCCCTTCCTGACAAGTTGATTGGTATTCGGCACGGCCGCGCATAGTAGAGCAGTCCGCCGAAGAGCAGCCCCGCCGCCGCCGCGAGCTCGGCGTAGAAGCCACCTTTGAGCACCGCCTCGGCGCCCGAGAAGCGCGCCGCCTGGGCGCCGGCGTCCTGCCCCGCCGGCAGGTCGACGAGCAGGATCACGGCAAGGCTGAGGAGGCCGATCAGGGCGATGACACGGCCGATGGCGCGCCGTTCGGTGCGCAACGCCGCCAGGGCCGCGATCGCCGCCAGCAAGGCCAGCGGCAGCAACAAATAGGAGTGGGCCTGGCCCGCGGCCTCGGCGCCGACGGTCGGCGGCGCCGCCGCCGTCAGCCCGGCGTAGCCCGGCTGTCCGATCTCGACGCTGCTGTAGGTGACGAACTGGGAGACGGCCAGGCAGGCCGAGGCGCCGAGGACGGTCACCGCGATCGCCCGCGCCGGCGTCAGCCAGCCGCTGGTCCGCGTCGCCGCCCGCGTCGAGGCGCCCCCAGCCCGCAGCAGCAGGCGTTCGCCGCGCGAGAAGATCCGCAGCAGCAGGACCGCGGCCGGCCGCAGGCGCTTGGCCGCCGCCCGCCAGGCCCGCACCGCCCCCAGCCGCCCCCTGCGCATCGCTCGCACCAGGACGGGACGCACCTTCTCGATCCGCGTCGCCAGCGCCCGATCGAGCTGCCGGGTCCGCTTCGCGGCGGCGGCGAGAACCGCGCCGATGCGACGCCGCGCCGCTGCTATCATCGCGCGTCGCTCAGGCAGCTTTTTCGACTTACGTTTTTTCGGAGTTCGTTTCGCCGGGCCCGCGAGGGCCTTTTTCATGCGCCGATCCCGGCCCTTGCCAGATCGCTCGCGTTTGTTTCGTCCCCGTTTCACAACCAAACCCTTACCTTAGGAACCATGGCACGCACCTTTCCCCTAGAGAAGACGCGCAACATCGGGATCATGGCGCACATCGACGCCGGCAAGACGACGACGACCGAGCGCATCCTCTACTACACCGGCCGCACCCACAAGATGGGCGAGGTCCACGAGGGCGCCGCCGTGATGGACTGGATGGAGCAGGAGCAGGAGCGCGGCATCACGATCACCTCCGCCGCCACCGCCTGCGAGTGGAAGGGCCACCGGATCAACATCATCGACACGCCCGGCCACGTCGACTTCACGGTCGAGGTCGAGCGCTCGCTGCGCGTGCTCGACGGCGCGATTGCCGTCTTCGACGCGGTCGCCGGGGTCGAGCCCCAGTCCGAGACGGTCTGGCGCCAGGCCGACAAGTACGGCGTGCCGCGCTTTGCCTACATCAACAAGATGGACCGCACCGGCGCCGACTTCTTCAACTCGGTGCAGACGATGACCGACCGGCTCGGCGCCAACCCGCTGCCGATCCAGCTGCCTATCGGCGCCGAGGAAGACTTCAAAGGCGTCGTCGACCTGATCGAGATGAAGGGCTTGATCTGGACCGACGAGCTCGGCGCCGAGTACGAGACGATCGAGGTGCCCGAGGAGCTCAAGGAGCAGGCCGAGGAATACCGCACCCAGCTGATCGAGGCCTGCGCCGACTACGACGACGAGCTGATGGAGGCCTACCTCGGCGAGGAAGAGATCCCGCACGAGCGGATCGCCGCCTCGCTGCACCGCGCCTGCCTCGACACCAAGGTCACCCCGGTCCTCTGCGGCACCTCGTTCAAGAACAAGGGCGTGCAGCCGCTGCTCGACGCGATCGTCGAGCTGCTGCCCTCGCCGCTCGAGGTGCCGCCGGTCACGGGCGTCGTCCCGGCCGGCAAGGGCCAGCCCGAGGACGTCGAGGCCGAGCGCGAGGCCTCCGACGACGCGCCCTTCAGCGCCCTGGCCTTCAAGGTGATGAGTGACCCCTACGTCGGCAAGCTCACCTACTTCCGCGTCTACTCGGGCAAGCTCGAGAAAGGTGGCCGCGTCCTCAACGTCAAGACCGGCAAGACCGAGCGCATCGGCCGCCTGCTGATGATGCACGCCAACAGCCGCGAGGAGATCGACGAGTGCTACGCGGGTGACATCTGCGCCGGCGTCGGGCTCAAAGAAACCGGCACCGGCGACACCCTCTGCGCCCCCGACGCGCCGATTGCGCTGGAGAGCATCGAATTCCCCGAGACCGTGATCGCCGTCGCGATCGAGCCGAAAACCAAGGCCGACCAGGAGAAGATGGGCAACGCCCTGCAGCGGCTCGGCGAGGAGGACCCGACCTTCCGCATCGAAACCGACGAGGAAACCGGCCAGACCCTGATCCACGGCATGGGCGAGCTCCACCTCGAGGTGATCGTCGACCGCATGCTGCGCGAGTTCAAAGTCGAGGCCAACGTCGGCAAGCCGCAGGTCGCCTACCGCGAGACGATCCGCAAGGAGGTCAAGAACGTCGAGGCGCGCTTCGTCCGCCAGACCGGCGGTCGCGGCCAGTTCGGCCACGTCGTCATCAACGTCGAGCCGGCACCGGGCGAGGGCTTCGTCTTCGAGGACAAGATCAAGGGCGGCGTCATCCCCAAGGAGTTCATCGGCCCGGCCGCGCAGGGGATCGAGGAGGCGCTGGAGAACGGCGTCAAGGCCGGCTACCCGATGGTCGACGTCCGGGTCGAACTCGTCGACGGCTCCTTCCACGACGTCGACTCCTCGGAGATGGCTTTCAAGATCGCCGGCTCGATGGCGATCCAGGAGGGCGCGCGCAAGGCCAACCCGGTCCTGCTCGAGCCGGTGATGGCGGTCGAGGTGGTCACGCCCGAGGACTTCCTCGGCGACGTGATCGGCGACCTCTCGCGTCGCCGCGGCAAGGTCCAGGGCCAGGAGCAGCGCGGCAACGCCCTCGCCGTACAGGCCTTCGTCCCCCTCGGAGAAATGTTCGGCTACGCGACCGAACTGCGCTCGATGACCCAGGGCCGCGCCAACTACACGATGCAGTTCGAGCGGTACGAGGAGGTCCCCGGCAACATCGCCGAGGAGATCGTCGAGCACCGCTCCGGCGAGCCGGTCGGTGCGACCTCATGAGCGAGACCGGACCGCAGCGTCGTTCTAGCTATATTTCCCGGGTTCGCCCGCAGGCAGCGTAAATCGAGCTGCCGCGCAGCGCCCCCAAGACTTAAACAAGCAAGCCAGACAGAACCCCAACTTCGAAAGGTAGAAACGGAGAGAGATGTCCAAGGAGAAGTTCGAGCGCGATAAGCCGCATGTGAACGTCGGCACGATCGGTCACATCGACCACGGCAAGACGACGCTGACGGCCGCGATCACCCAGACCCTCTCCACGAAGGGCGACGCCGAGGCGAAAAGCTTCGAGGAGATCGACAATGCTCCCGAGGAGAAGGAACGCGGGATCACGATCGCGACCTCCCACGTCGAGTACCAGACGGAGAACCGTCACTACGCCCACGTCGACTGCCCCGGCCACGCCGACTACGTCAAGAACATGATCACCGGCGCCGCCCAGATGGACGGCGCGATCCTGGTCGTCTCGGCCGCCGACGGCGTGATGCCGCAGACGCGTGAGCACATCCTGCTTGCCCGCCAGGTCAACGTCCCGCACGTGGTCGTCTTCCTCAACAAGATCGACCAGGTCGACGACGAGGAACTGATCGAGCTGGTCGAGGAGGAGGTCAAGGAACTCCTCAACGAGTACGACTTCCCCGGCGACGACACGCCGATCGTCAAGGGCTCGGCGCTGAAGGCGCTGGAGGGCGACGAGGAGGCGCAGAAAGCGATCTTCGAGCTGGCCGCCGCCCTGGACTCCTACATCCCCGAGCCCGTGCGCGAGCTCGACAAGCCCTTCCTGATGCCGATCGAGGACATCTTCTCGATCACCGGTCGCGGCACCGTCGCAACCGGTCGTATCGAGCAGGGGATCATCAACACCGGCGACGAGGTCGAAATCGTCGGCATCCATCCCGAGACCAGCAAAACCACGGTCACCGGGGTCGAGATGTTCCGCAAGATCCTCGACGAGGGCCAGGCGGGCGACAACGTCGGCTGCCTCCTGCGCGGCACCAAGCGCGAGGAGATCGAGCGCGGTCAGGTGCTCTGCAAGCCCGGCTCGATCACGCCGCACACCAAGTTCAAGGCTGAGGTCTACTGCCTGAAGAAGGAGGAGGGCGGCCGCCACACTCCGTTCTTCTCCGGCTACCGGCCGCAGTTCTACTTCCGCACCACCGACGTGACCGGGATCGCCAACCTCCCCGAGGGGACCGAGATGGTGATGCCGGGCGATAACGTCGAGATGACGATCGAGCTGATCCAGCCGATCGCGATGGACCAGGGCCTGCGCTTCGCGATTCGCGAGGGCGGCCGCACCGTTGGCTCGGGGGTCGTCTCCGAGATCATCGAGTAGCAATTCACTCCTGGGCGGGCCTTCGGGTCCGCCCTTTCGCTGCCCGCGGGCAGCGAGACAACTGCAAAAGGACATACGACCGGGGCGGCGCCCCACCTAAAAGGGGCCCCGCCCTTTATGCGCGGTAAGGCGCGCGGAGAAGACGAGAGAATTCGAAAAGTGGCAGCGATAGCAGCACAGAAAATCCGGATCCGGTTGAAGGCGTACGACCACGACGCCATAGACCGGGCTGCCCGCGAGATCGTCGAGACCGCGGAGCGGACCGGCGCCAGCGTCTCCGGCCCGGTGCCGTTGCCGACCGAGAAGAACGTCTACTGCGTGATCCGCTCCCCCTTCAAGGACAAGGACTCGCGCGAGCACTTCGAGATGCGCACCCACAAGCGCCTGATCGACATCCTCCAGCCCTCGCCGAAAACCGTCGACTCGCTGCAGCGCCTCGACTCGCTGCCCGCCGGCGTCGACATCGAGATCCGACTGTAGGACGATGGCCGCGATCCTCGGCAAGAAGCTCGGCATGACGCAGGTCTTCGGCGAGGACGGCGTGGTGATCCCGGTCACGGTGATCGAAGCCGGTCCCTGCAAGGTGACGGCGGTGCGCGAGCCCGAGCGCGACGGCTATGCCGCCGTCCAGCTCGCCTTTGGCGAGACCAAGCAGGGCAAGCTGAGCAAGGCCGAGGAAGGCCACCTGAAGAAGGCCGGCGCGGCGCCGATGCGCCACCTGGTCGAGTTCCGCGACGAGGACCTCGGCGCCGAGGAGGGTCCCAAGATCGGCGACGACGTCACCGTCGGCTCCTTCGAGGCGGGTCAGAAGGTCAAGGTCTCCGGGATCTCGATCGGCAAGGGCTTCCAGGGCGGCATCAAGCGCCACAACTTCAGCCGCGGCCCGGTCACCCACGGCTCGCACAACGTGCGCGCCCCGGGCTCGATCGGCGCCAGCACCTTCCCCGCCCGCGTCTTCAAGGGCATGCGGATGCCGGGGCAGATGGGCAACAAGCGGGTCACCCAGAAGGGCCTCGAGGTCGCCCAGGTCGACGCCGAGAAGAACCTGCTGCTGATCAAGGGCTCGGTCCCGGGCTCGCGCAACGCGATGGTCGAGGTGAGGACCGATGGCTAGCACCAAAGCGACCGTGCTCGGCAAGACGACCAAGGCCGACCTGCCCAAAGAGCTCTTCGCCGAGCCCTTCCATCACTCGCTGGTCGACGAGGCGGCGCGGGCCGACCTCGCCTCCCGCCGCCAGGGCTCTTCCTCGACCCTGACCCGCGGCGAGGTCGCGATGACCGGCGCCAAGGCCTGGCGCCAGAAGGGCACCGGCCGCGCTCGCGTCGGCGCGCTCAGCTCGCCGACCCGCTACGGCGGCGGCACCGCCTTCGGTCCCAAGCCGCGCCACTACACGGTCAAGGTCAACCGCAAGGCGCGGCGCAAGGCGCTGCGCTCGGCCCTCTCCGTCCACGCCGAGCGCGACAGCGTCGCCGTGCTCGACGCCGCCGACTTCGAGACGCCCTCGACCAAGACCGCGGCCGCCGCGCTCGACAAGTGGGGTGCCCGCCGCTCGACCCTGATCGTGCTCGCCCCCGAGGAGGGCGGCGCCGCCAAGAGCTTCCGCAACATCGAGCGGGTCGAGGTCGCCGAGGTGAGCGCCGTCGGCGTCGCCGACGTGATCGGCGCCGCCTCCCTGGTCGTTTCCGAGAAGGCGATCGAGAAGCTGCAGGAGAGACTGGTCTGATGGACGCCCGCACGACGATCATCCGCCCGGTCGTATCCGAGAAGAGCTACGCGCTGATCGGCGAGGGCAAGTACACCTTCCGCGTCGACGATCGGGCTCACAAGACCCAGATCGCCAGCGCCGTGGAAGAGATCTTCGACGTCAAGGTGGCCGCCGTGCGCACCGCCAAGGTGCGGCCCAAGCCCAAGCGGCGCGGCCTGCACCAGGGCAAGACGCGCGGCTGGAAGAAGGCCATCGTCCAGCTCGCCCCCGGCGAGCAGATCGAGCTGTTCCAGGGCGCAGAGACCGCATAGGACCAAGGGATGCCGAACCGCAAAACAAAACCGACCAGCCCGGGACGCCGCTTCGCGACCTACCCGTTGCGCGAGCAGCTGACCGCCTCCAGCCCCGAGCGCAAGCTGACCGATGGGCTGCGCAAGTCCGGCGGCCGCAACGCCAACGGCCGCGTCACCGCGCGCCACCGTGGCGGCGGCGCCAAGCGGCGCTACCGCCAAATCGACTTCAAGCGGCTCAAGGACGGCGTGCCGGCCAAAGTGGCGACGGTCGAGTACGACCCCAACCGCAGCTGCTACATCGCCCTGCTCCACTACGCCGACGGCGAGAAGCGCTACATCCTCGCGCCGGCGCAGATCGCGGTCGGCGACACGGTCCAGTCCGGTCCCGGCGCCGACATCAAACCGGGCAACGCGCTGGCGCTCGGCGAGATGCCGACCGGCACGATCGTTCACAACGTCGAGCTCACCCCCGGCCAGGGCGGCAAGCTCGGCCGCTCGGCGGGGACCTCGATCCAGCTGGCGGCGAAGGAGGGGGAGATGGTGACACTGCGCCTGCCCTCCTCGGAGATGCGCCTGGTGCGGGCCGAGTGCCGCGCCACCGTTGGCGTGCTCTCCAACGCCGAGCACCAGAACGTCAAGATCGGCAAGGCCGGCCGCAACCGCCACAAGGGCAAGCGCCCGCAGACCCGCGGCGTCGCGATGAACCCCGTTGACCACCCGCACGGCGGCGGCGAGGCGCACCACACGCCCGGCGGCCACCCCGTGACCCCCTGGGGCAAGCCGACCCTCGGTTACCGCACCCGCAAGAAGGGCAAGCAGTCCGACCGCTACATCGTGCGCGGCCGTCGCCGCGGAAAGAAGAAGAGGTAGGCCAAGGCCATGGGACGCTCGACGAAAAAGGGGCCGTTCGTGGAGGAGGCGCTGATGAAGCGCGTCGCCGCGATGAACGAGTCCGGCCAGAAGCAGATGCTGAAGACCTGGTCGCGCAGCTCGACGGTCTTCCCCGACATGGTCGGCCACACGATCGCCGTCCACGACGGGCGCAAGCACGTCCCCGTCTTCATCTCCGAGTCGATGGTCGGCCACAAGCTGGGCGAGTTCGCGCCGACCCGCACCTTCCGCTCCCACTCCGGCACGGGCAAGGGTGAGTAACGTGGCCGAGCCGCAGATCGTCGTCCGCGCCAGCTCCCGCTACGTGCGCGTCGCGCCGCGCAAGGCGCGCCTCGTCGCCGACCAGGTCCGCGGCCTGCACATCGAGCAGGCCAGGGCGCTGCTCGCGTTTTCGCCGCGCGGCGCCGCCGAGGACATCAGCAAGCTGATCGAGTCGGCTGCGGCCAACGCCGAGAACAACCACGACCTGATCGCCGACGAGATGAAGATTGCCGAGATCACCGTCGACGAAGGCCCGACGCTGCGCCGCTACCGCCCGCGCGCGCTCGGCCGCGCCTCGCGGATCAACAAGCGCACCAGCCACATCGCCGTTGCGCTCAGCCCCGACGAAGAGGAAGACTAAGATGCCCGCCTCCCCGACCGAGCACACCTGGATGCCGCGTCTGGCGCATCGCATCTCTGCGTCCTCGGGTTTGCCTTTGCCTCCAGCAAAGGCTGCACCCTGCGTCCTTGATCTGCTCGACCAGCCGCGCCCCCAGGCGCACTCGGCCAGGAAGGCGGGCATCTAATGGGACAGAAGATCCACCCCGGCGGCTTCCGCGTCGGCTACATCCAGGACTGGAAGTCCAACTGGTTCGAGGAGAAAGACTTCTCCGACGTGCTCAACGAGGACCTGAGGATCCGCGAGCACATCGAGAACAAGCTCGCGCACGCCGGTCTCTCGAACATCACGATCGAGCGTCACGGCGAGATCGCGGTCGACATCCACACGGCCCGCCCCGGCATCGTGATCGGCAAGTCGGGCTCCGAAGTCGACGCGCTGCGCAAAGACCTGCACAAGCTGACCGGCAAACCGGTGAAGGTGAACATCCGCGAGGTCAAGCGCCCCGAGCTCGACGCCAAACTGGTCGCCCAGTCGATCGCCGAGCAGCTGCAGAACCGCGTCGCCTTCCGCCGCGCGATGAAACGCGCGCTCACCTCGGCGATGCGCTCTGGCGCCAAAGGCGTGAAGGTCCAGGTCTCCGGCCGCCTCGGCGGCGCCGAGATGGCGCGCACCGAGGGTTACTCGGACGGCCGCGTGCCGCTCCACACCCTGCGCGCCAACATCGACTACGGCTTCTACGAGGCGCGCACTACGACCGGCCGGATCGGCGTCAAGTGCTGGATCAACAAGGGCGAGGTGATGCCCGAGGGCTTCCGCGACCAGCTCGCCGAGGAGGACAGCGCGCCGGTGCAGGGCGGCCAGCGCGGCGGTCGTCCACCCGGAGATCGCGGCGGTCGTGGCGGCGGCCGCGGTGGCGATCGCGGCCGCGGCGGCCCGCGTGGAGGCGGTCGCTGATGCTGATGCCGAAGCGGGTCAAGCACCGCAAGCAGATGCGCGGCCGCATGCGCGGCAACACCAAGGGCGGCAGCACGGTCGCCTTCGGCGAGTACGGGCTGAAGTCCCTGGACCGCGGCTGGATCACCAATCGCCAGATCGAGGCCGCCCGCGTGGCGATGACCCGCAAGATCAAACGTGGCGGCAAGGTCTGGATCAACGTCTTCCCCGACAAGCCCTACACGAAGAAGCCCGCCGAGACCCGCATGGGCTCGGGCAAGGGCAACCCGGAGGGCTGGGTCGCCGTGGTCAAGCCCGGCAAGGTGATGTTCGAGTTGGCCGGGGTGCCCGAGGACCTCGCCCGCGAGGCCCTGCGCCTCGCCGGCCACAAGCTTCCGGTCAAGACCAAGTTCGTCAGGCGCGAGGGGGTCGAGGCGCAGTGAAGGCAGCGGAGGTACACGACCTCAAAGACGACGAGCTGATCGCGAAGCTGATCGACGCCAAGGAGGAGAAGTTCAACCTTCGCTTCCGCCAGGCGACGGGAGAGCTCGAGAACACCGCCCGCGTGGGGCAGGCCAAGCGCGACGTTGCCAGGTTGCTGACGGTCGCGCGTGAGCGGGGGATAGACGTGGAGAAAGAGTTGAAGAGATGACGGACGACGAGACGAAAAACGACGCAACTGACGAGACGCCGCAGGACGAGGGCGCCGAGTCCGCGGGTCCTGTCGCAGGGGAGGAGTCCTCGTCCTCGCAAGCTGCGGGCGAGGACCCCACCCCTGCGCCACCCGCGGAAGCAGCGTCCACGCCCGACGACGACGCGCCCGAGGCCGGGTCTTCCGACTCCTCGGCTAAGGAAGCTTCTTCCGAGGCCGAGCCCAATCCCGAGGACGAGTTGCCCTGGAAGGAGCGCCGTCGCCTGGCCAAGTCGCGCCGGCCGCACAAGCCGGGGCCCCAGCGCACGCCTGAGGAGCGGGCGGCGGGGCGGGCTGCGCGGCGCAAGTCGAAGGCCGGGATGCGCCGCAAAGAGCGGGCCGCCAAGAAGGGCGCCAAGAGCGGCGGGACAGGCACCCCTGTGGCCGAGCGCGAGTCCGTCGCGGCGAAGACGCGCCAGGGGATCGTCGTCTCGAACAAGGGCGAGAAGTCGATCACGGTGCGGATCGACATCGCCCGTCGCCACCCGACTTACGAGAAGGTCGTGCGCCGCTCGCGGACCCTGCACGCCCACGACGAGCGCAACGAGGCCGGCGAGGGCGACACCGTGCGGATCGTCGAGACCCGGCCGCTGTCGAAGACCAAGCGCTGGCGCCTGGTCGAGGTGCTGGAGAAGGCCAAGTGATCCAGCAGGAGTCGAGACTCAAAGTCGCCGACAACTCCGGCGCTCGCGAGCTGCTCTGCATCCGCGTCAAGGGCGGATCGCACCGCCGCTACGCCGGCGTCGGCGACGTGATCACGGCGACGGTCAAACAGGCCAGCCCGCAGGGCGGCGTGCGCAAAGGCGAGGTCGTGCAGGCCGTCGTCGTGCGCACCAAGAAGCAGCTCGGCCGGCCCGACGGCACCTACATCTCCTTCGACGAAAACGCCGCGGTGCTGATCGACCCGGCCAGCAACAATCCGCGTGGCACCCGCATCTTCGGCCCCGTCGCCCGCGAGCTGCGCGATCGCAACTTCATGAAAATCATCTCGCTCGCACCCGAGGTGCTCTAGCCGTGGCCAAGCGCATGCGAATCCGCAAAGACGACCAGGTGATGGTGATCGGCGGCAAGGACGCCGGCAAGACCGGGCGCGTGGTGCGCACGGAGCCGAAGCGCAACCGCGTCTACGTCGAGCACCTGAACATGGTCAAGCGCCACGAAAGGCCGCGCTCGCAGGCCGACCTGAAAAACCCCCAGGCCGGTGGCATCGTCGAGAAGGAGGGGCCGATCCACGTCTCCAACGTGATGCTGCTCGACCCCAAAGACAACAAACCGACCCGCGTCGGCGTGCGCAGCGACAAAGGCGGCAAGCGCGAGCGCTACGCGAAGCGGAGCGGGAGCGCGTTCTGATGGAGGCGACGATGACCCCCCAGTCACAGGCCGCGCCGCCGCCGCGCCTGCGCGAACGCTACGAACAGGAGGTCGCCCCGGCGCTGACGCAGAAGTTCGGCTACTCGTCGGCGATGCAGGTACCGCGCCTGCAGAAGATCACGCTCAACATGGGCCTGGGCGAGGCCAAGCAGAACGCCAAGATGATGGAAGCCGCGCAGGAGCAGCTGGCGACGATCGCCGGTCAGCAGCCGAGCATCCGCCGCGCCCGCAAGTCGATCGCTTCCTTCAAGGTGCGCGAGGGGATGCCGGTCGGCCTCTCGGTGACGCTGCGCCGCGCCCGTATGTGGGAGTTCCTCGACCGCCTCTGCTCGATCGCGGTGCCGCGCATCCGTGACTTCCGCGGCCTCAACCCGCGCTCCTTCGACGGCCGCGGCAACTACTCGATGGGCGTCAAGGAGCAGCTGATCTTCCCCGAAATCGACTACGACTCGATCGACGAGGTGCGTGGCCTGGACGTGACGATCACGACCACGGCGGCGAGCGACGAGGAGGCCTTCGAGCTGCTGCTCGGCCTGGGTATGCCCTTTGCCAAAGAGGGCCGGCCCGGCAAACCCGACGCCGACGTCGAGGCGCAGGAGGCCGCCGAGGAGGAGAAGCGCAAGGAGGAGGCGCGCCAGCGGGCCGAGGCCGAGCAGGCGGCGCTGGAGCAACTGAAGGAAGAGAACCCAGAGGCCTACGAGAAGCCCGAAGCAGAGGGCGAAGGCGAGGCGGAGGGCGACGAGGGCGCAGCCGCCGAGAGCGACCAGGAGGCCGGCGACGCGGCCGGCGAGGAGAATCAGGAGAATGGCTAAGACTTCGCTGAAGGTGAAGCAGGGCCGCAAGGCCAAGTTCAAGTCCCGTGAATACAACCGCTGCCGCCGCTGTGGCCGGCCGCGCGCCTACTACCGCAAGTTCGGCCTCTGCCGGATCTGCCTGCGGGAGGCCGCGCACGAGGGTCACATCCCCGGCATGACCAAGTCCAGCTGGTAGCCCGACAGAGCAAGAGACCAAGATGCTGACCGACCCGATAGCCGACTACCTGACCCGGATCCGCAACGCGCTCGGCTCCGGCCACGACGAGGTGGAGATCCCCGCCTCGCGGCTGAAGCTGGAGATGTCGCGCCTGCTCAAGGAGCAGGGCTACATCCTCGATTTCGCCAAGCAGCCCGCCCGGGTCGGCGAGGAGATCAAGATCCGCCTCAAGTACACGGAGGATCGCCGCCCGGTCATTACCGGTCTCCAGCGGATCTCCCGTCCCGGTCGCCGTCGCTACGTCGACCACAAAGAAGTGCCCCGCGTCGACGGTGGCACCGGCACCGCGATCCTCAGCACCTCGGTCGGGGTGATGACCGGCCACGAAGCGAAGGCCAAGGGTGTCGGCGGCGAGGTCGTCGCCTACGTCTGGTGAGGATTTAGATGAGCCGGATCGGAAGAAAGCCAATCAGCGTGCCCGAGAGCGTCACGATCGACGTTGCGCCCGGCCGTGTCTCCGTCAAGGGCCCGAAGGGCGAGCTCGCCCAGAGCCTCTCGGTGGAGATGAAGGTCGCGCAGGCCGATGGTGTGCTCACGGTGGAACGACCCACCAATCGCGGCGAGCACCGCGCCCTGCACGGGCTCACCCGCAGCCTGATCGCCAACATGGTCGAGGGCGTCACCGAGGGCTTCGAGAAGCGGCTGGAGATCCAGGGCGTCGGCTACCGCGCCCAGCTCAAGGGCAAGAACCTGGAGCTGGCGCTCGGCTACTCGCATCCAGTCTCGATCGAAGCCCCCGAGGGCATCGAGTTCGAGGTGCCGCAGCAGACCGAGATCATCGTGCGCGGCATCGACAAGCAGCTGGTCGGCCAGGTCGCCGCGGACATCCGCAAGCGCCGTCCGCCGGAGCCCTACAAGGGCAAGGGCATTCGCTACCGCGACGAGCACGTGATGCGCAAGGTCGGGAAGAGGGCGTAGGCATGACCGTTCTCACCAATCGGCAGCGCCGCCTGCGCCGTCGGCGCCGCGTGCGCGCCCGCGTGACCGGCACGGCGGAGCGCCCGCGCCTCTCCGTCTACCGCTCCAACCGGGGGGTCTTCGCCCAGCTGATCGACGACGGCCAGGGCCACACCGTCGCCGCCGTCAACTGGATCGAGCCCGAGCTGCGCAAGCTGTCGGCTTCCGAGCAGGCCAAGCGGGCGGGGGAACTCCTCGCCGAGCGGGCCAGGGCGGCCGGCGTCGAGAGCTGCGTCTTCGATCGCGGTGGCTACCAGTACCACGGCCGGGTCAAGGCGCTGGCCGAGGGAGCGCGAGAGGGGGGACTGGTCTTCTAGTCCTGTACCTTGGACCGCTGCTTATGAAGGGAATGGATGCAACCAACGTCG
The DNA here is from genome assembly GCA_035548675.1 of Solirubrobacterales bacterium. Lineage (GTDB taxonomy): Bacteria > Actinomycetota > Thermoleophilia > Solirubrobacterales > 70-9 > VRUE01. The sequence continues at coordinate 20,955 of DASZSJ010000016.1, read as the reverse complement.
AGACGGTCAGCCCGCGCGGGCTCGACCTGCAGGAGCGCGTGATCGAGATCAACCGCGTCGCCAAGGTGGTCAAGGGCGGCCGCCGCTTCTCCTTCACCGCGCTCGTCGCCGTCGGCGACGAAGAGGGCGTGGTCGGGATCGGCTACGGCAAGGCGCGCGAGGTGCCGCTGGCGATCCAGAAGGGCGTCGAGAACGCCCGCAAGAACTTGATCCGCATCCCCAAATACGGCCAGACGATCACCCACAAGATCATCGGCCGCTACGGCGCCGGCCACGTCGTCCTGCGCCCGGCCAGCCCCGGCACCGGCGTGATCGCCGGCGGCGGCGTGCGCGCCGTGCTCGAGCTCGGCGGCGTCAAGGACGTGTTGACCAAGAGCATCGGGACGCAGAATCCGATCAATCTGGTCAAGGCGACGATGGACGGGTTGATCCGTCTTCGTCGGCCCGAGGAGGTTGCTGAGCTGCGGGGGCTGACGGTGGCACAGGTTCTGGGCGTGGAGAAGAGCAACGGGGCGGTGACCCTCGAGCAGGGTTCGGACGAGCCCTCGCCGGCGGGTCCTGTCGCTGCAGGGGACCCCCCACCGCCTGCGGTAGCTAAAGCTTCCACGGCGGCGGGCCCCCCTACAGCGCCACCCGCCGGAGAGGCCGGGTCGGCGAACGCTGACGAGGGACAGGCCGCCGAGGCAGATGCGGCTCCAGCAGAGACTGAGGCGACCGCCGCGGAGCCGAAGGCTGAGGAGGCTCCGGCGGTTGAGGCGGATGCTCCGGCCGAGGAAAAAGCTTCTGAGGGCTCGGGCGAGGGTGAGGGCTCGTGAGTGGGGTGAAGATCAAGCAGGTTCGATCGACCGCTGGGTCCAATCCGTCGCAGAAAGCGACGCTGAAGGCACTCGGCTTGGGCCGTATCGGCAAGGCCGTTGAGCGCAAAGATTCCCCGCAGTTGCAGGGGCAGATTCGTACCGTGTCCCATCTCGTCGAGGTGGATGGCTGATGGCTGAGAAGGAGCGCTCGGAGGAGATCGGGCTGCACAACCTGCGGCCGAAGCCGAGTTCGCGGAAGGCGCGCAAGCGGATCGGGCGCGGCGAGGGCTCCGGCCTGGGGAAGACCTCAGGGCGTGGGCACAAGGGCGCCGGAGCGCGGTCGGGCTCGAAACGGAAGGCCAATTACGAAGGCGGGCAGAACCCGATCCACATGCGGATGCGAAAGCTCCGTGGACCGCACAAAAAGCAGTCGATGCCGTTCGAGAACTTCCGGACCAAGTCGCAGCCGGTCAACCTCGCTGACCTGGAGGAGCGCTTCGACGCCGGCGCCGAAGTGACGCCCGAGACCCTGAAGGAGAAGGGCCTCGCCAAGCGCTCCGAGCCGGTCAAGATCCTCGCCCGCGGTGAGATCTCCAAGCAGCTAACCGTCAAAGCGCACGCCTTCAGCGCCGCCGCCAAGGAGAAGATAGAAGCGGCTGGCGGTTCCTGCCACACTCTGGAGCGCTAATGCTCCGGACCATTGCGAACGCCTTTAGCGTCGCCGACATTCGCAAGAAGCTTGCGTTCACCGCGGCGATGCTGCTGCTGTACCGGCTCGGCGCCTACATCCCCGCGCCCGGGGTCGACATCGAAGCGGTCAAGGAACTGGAGAGCAACTTCGGCGGCGGCGGCATTCTCAACCTGCTCAACAGCTTCTCCGGCGGCAGCCTCTCGCGGCTCTCGCTCTTCGCGCTGGGGATCATGCCCTACATCACCGCCTCGATCATCCTGCAGCTGCTGACCGTGGTTGTGCCCTCGCTCGAGAAGCTGCAGAAAGAAGGCGAGGTAGGCCAGCAGAAGATCACCCAGTACACGCGCTACCTCACCGTCGGCCTGGCCTTCGCCCAGTCCTTCGGCTACGTCTACCTCTTCCAGTCCTTCGGCCAGGAAGGCGGCAACAACTTCCTCGGCAGCCTCACCGGCCCCAAGGTGCTGCTGATCGTGATCTCGCTGACGGCAGGCTGCACGCTGCTGATGTGGCTGGGCGAGCTGATCACCCAGCGCGGCATCGGCAACGGCATCTCGCTGATGATCTTCGCCTCGATCGTCTCCGGCCTACCCCAGGGCCTGCAGTCCTGGTGGACCAACCCCGACCAGGTCTTCGTCGTGATGATGCCCTTCATCGCGCTCGCCGTGATCGTCGGCATCGTCTTCGTGCAGGAGGGGCAGCGGCGCATCCCGGTGCAGTACGCGAAACGAGTCGTCGGGCGGAAAATGACCTCGGGCGGCTCGACCTACCTGCCGCTGCGGGTCAACATGGCCGGCGTCATCCCGGTCATCTTCGCCGCCTCGATCATGGCCTTCCCGCCGACCATCGGCCAGCTCCTCAACACCCCCGCCGCGCTCGACTTCGCCGCCTTCTTCAGCCCCAGCAGCTGGGCCTACGTCGTCGGCGAGGTCTTCTTCATCATCATCTTCACCTACTTCTACACCGCGGTCACCTTCAATCCGGTCGACCAGGCGGACAACCTGAAGAAGTACGGCGGCTTCATCCCCGGCGTGCGTCCCGGCCGGCCCACGGCCGAGTACCTCGATCGCATCCTCTCCCGCCTCACCTTCCCCGGTGCCCTCTACCTGGGTGCGGTTGCTGCTCTGCCGACGATCCTGATCAGCCAGACGTCAGCCAACTTCGCCTTCGGCGGCACCTCGATCCTGATCGTGATCGGCGTCGCGCTGGAAACGGTGAAGCAGTTGGAGGCGCAGCTAATGATGCGCAACTACGAGGGGTTTCTTAAATAACCTTCGTCGCGGCCGCTGCAAACCGGCGCATATCGCGGTCCTCGGTCGGCTGGATCGGGTCACGCACAGAACAGTGCGCTCCCCTCACCAGCCTCCCTGCGTCCCACGATCTGCTTGGTTTTCACGGCCGTTCGCAGCTCGGCTTTGTGAATCGATTTCAATAGTCCAATTCCACGACCATGTCATCTGAACTCAATCTCGTACTGCTCGGCCCCCCGGGATCCGGCAAGGGCACCCAGGGTGAGCGGCTGCAGGAGGACCTGGAGCTGCCCTACTACGCGACCGGCGACATCCTGCGCGCCGCGGTGCGCGAGGGGACGGAGTTGGGCCGCGCCGCAAAGGGCTACATGGACCGCGGCGATCTCGTCCCCGACGAGGTGATCGTCGGCATGATCGGCGAGCGGATCGACTCCCCCGAGGCGGCCGACGGCTTCATCCTCGACGGCTTCCCGCGGACCGCGCCACAGGCCGAGGCGCTGGCGGCGAAGCTAAAGGAGCTCGGCCGCGAGCTGACCGCTGTGCTGCTGATCAACGTCAGCGACGAGGAGGTCGTGCGCCGGCTCGGCGGCCGTCGCACCTGCGTCGAGAACGGCCACGTCTTCCACGTCGAGTTCAACCCGCCCCAGCAGGAGGGGGTCTGCGACGTCGACGGCAGCGAACTGATCACCCGCGACGACGACAAGCCCGAGGTGATCCGCCACCGGCTCGAGCAGTACCACGAGAAGACGGCGCCGCTGGTCGAGCATTACGACAGCCAGAGCCTGCTGCGCCAGATCGACGGCGCGGCCGCGCCCGACGCGGTAGCCGACGAGATCCGGCGCACCCTGGCGACGATGCGCCTCGAGGCCGACGAGGCGATCTAGATGATCGATCCCACGGAATTCCCGTGAGCAAGGGACCTGAGCCGCACTTTGGGCGAGCCCGCGGCGCTGAGTGTTCGATTGACCCCCATATACGGTGGCAAATCGAACACTCGGCATCGAGCACCACGCGGGCGGGGGGCTAGCGTGTACGGAATGATCATCACCAAGACGCCAGAGCAGGTCGACAAGATGGCGGCTGCCGGTGAGATCCTCGTCCGTTGCCTGCACATGCTCAAAGGCAAGGCCAGGCCGGGCGTGACTACCAAGGAGCTGGACCTGGCGGCGGAGAAGCTGATCCGCTCGCAGGGAGCGGAGCCCGCCTTCAAGGGCTACCGGGGTTTCCCCGGCTCGATCTGCGCCTCGCCCAACTCGATGGTCGTGCACGGCATCCCCGGTCACTACGAGCTCAAGCGCGGCGACGTGCTCTCGATCGACGTCGGCGTGATCAAGGACGGCTGGGTCGCCGACGCGGCGATGACGGTGCCGGTCGGCCCGATCGAGCCCGGCGCGCGCAAGCTGCTCGACGTGACCAGGGCCTCGCTCTTCGCCGGGGTCGAGCAGATGCAACCGGGCAACAGGCTCGGCGACGTCTCCGCTGCGATCCAGAAGGCGGTCGAGATCGAGGGCCTCTCGATCATCCGCACCCTGGTCGGTCACGGCATCGGTCGCGAGATGCACGAGGAGCCCCAGGTCCCCAACTTCGGTACCCCCGGCAAGGGCCCGCTGCTCGAGGCGGGGACCGTGCTGGCGATCGAGCCGATGGTCAACGCGGGCGGCGCCCTGGTCAAGATGGGCGACGACGGTTGGGCGGTGTACTCACAGGACGGTTCCCTCGCGGCGCACTTCGAGTTCACCGTGGCCGTGACGGCCGAGGGTCCGCGGATCCTCACTCCCTGGCACGAAGAAGCCAGCTAGCCTCGGCCGAGGTGTGGAGGGCGTCGGCGCGTCCTGTGGAAATTGATGTCGCACGCCGCGGGGTCACGCGATCCTGACCGGTCTTATAGCCTGCGCCGATGCGGCTTGGCCCAGTCGGTGCGCTCGTGCTCGTGCTCTTGGCTTGCTCCTTCCCGCCCGCCGCACAGGCCGAGTTGGTGTGGACGGCGCCGCAGACGGTCTCCACTGGGGAGACCAACGGGGAGTTCCCGGTCGCTGGCGTCGATGCGAGCGGCGGTGCCGTGGTCGCCTGGCAGGAGACCGAGGACGGCCACACGCGGGTGCACGTCGCCACGCGCACGCGGCGCGGCTTCCTCGGCTCATCGCAGACGCTGTCGCCCGCCGACCGCGACGCCGACGGTGCACGCCTGGCGGTCGGGCGCGACGGCACGGCCGTCCTCGCCTGGAACCAGCGCGCGAGCGCGGGGTCTTCGGTCAACTCCGTTGCCGTCGCGGTGCGCAAACCGGGGGAGGCGTTCGGCGCTCCTGAGGTGCTGACCAGTCCGACGATCAACTACGTCCTGCGCAACATCGGGATCGACAGCAACGGCAACGCCCTCGTGCTCGGCACCCGCGACGACGACGCGCAACACACGAGCGTGGTCGTCTGGACGCGCCCGCCCGGGGGGAGCTTCGGCGGGTTCACCTCGCTGTGGCAGGGCGGCCCGAGCGATCCGGGATCGAGCGCGCACGCCAACGTCTACTCCACGGACATGGCCTTCGACAAAGCCGGCAACGCCCTCATCGTCTGGCTCGACAACCCGACGTTCTCGGGCTCCGACCAGTTGCCCTCGGAGGTCCGCGCCATTCAGCGCAACGCGAACGGGACGTACCTCACGCAGCAGCTCGTCGCCAGCAGGGGTGTCGGACGGTCGCTGAACCAGCCGCAGGTCGTCGCCTTCAACGCCAACCGCAGCGTCATCTCCTACACGCGCGAGACCTCGGGCGTAGGTGACTTCGAGGCCGAGTTCGCCTACCGGGAAGGGCTGGCCGGCGGTATCTGGATCCTCAAAGCAGCCGAGTTCGGCGCCGATACGCAGTGGGGCCCGGCGGCACACGACCCGACGGGCGCCGGGATCGCCGACGTCATCCACCTCGACGAAGCCCGCGGGCGCGACGTCTACCTGCCGCCCGACGCGGTGTCCTTCGACGGCGCCAGGCCGCTGCCCGCCGGGATTCCGGAGACCCCCACCGAGTTCGACGACAGCGGCCGCGGCTCGCTGGTCTTCAGCAAGAACGACCACCTGTTCTTCGCGCAGCGCGAGCCGGGGCCCCTGCCCGCTTACAGCCAGCCGCTCGACCTCGGCCCTGACGACATCGGCTTCGAGGACCTGGCCGTGGGCCCGGACGGGACGGCCGCGGTCGCCTATGAGGTGAACGACGGCGAGAACACCCGTGTAACCGTCCGCTTTGGCGATCTGCCGCAGCCGGCGGGGACCCCGACGCCACCGGTCCCGCCAGCTGAGCCTCCGCCGCCGCCCGAGCCACGGGTGCCGAGCGCGATCCAGGTCGCGGGGAAAATCGTCTCGGGCAGAGCCACGGTCCTGACCGTCAGCACGTCGGCCACGGCCAACCGTGTCGAGTGGCGCGTCGGCAAGAGCACTCGGGCGCTGGTCGGCAGTGCTGTCAACGGGGTCCTGCAGCGCAGCCTGCGCCTGCGTCTCGACGGGCCGACCGACGTGAGCGCCAAGGTGTTCAGCCCCGGCGGGTCGCAGACCTACACCCGTGCCCTCACGGGCGCCAAGGCGCCGACCGACGGTTACGCCAAGGAAGTCCTTAGCGGCCGGCCGCCCAATGACGATCCGGTTTATGCGACCGGCACCGAGGGCGTGCTGACGGGCAAGGCCTCCGGCTGCGGCGGAATCACCGTGTACTCGGGCGCGCTGACGATCTCGGGCTGCATGCGACCGATCGAGGGCCTAGCGGACATTCCCGCGGGCGAGCGCGGCGTGCTCGATGCGCTCAATCTCGCCTACGGCCTGTTTACGAGCAACACTAGCCTGCTCGGGCGCGCCACCGAACTCGCCGATGGGTACGCAATCGCCGGCACCGCAATGCTCAACGGCCGCTGGCCGGTCACGCCGGTCGGCAGGGCAAGCCTCGTCGCCTATCCCCAGGCCGGGGTGCTGACGAGCTCGAACGCTTTCGTCCGCGTTGCGGGCCAGCCGCTGCGGTCGTACTTCTCGGGGTTCAAGCTGCAGCTCACCACGCGATCGGGAGGCATCGACCTCGGGCTCGTGGAGCGACCGGCCGGGTTCCCGAAGCTCGGCGGCTTCCCCTACACGGGGGACTTCACGGTGTCCCTCGGCACGAGCCTGGCGACGATCGACACCGCCATCAAGCTGCCCAGCTTCGTGCGCCGTAACGGCGTCAACCTGCAGCCGCAGGTGCGCCTGTACGCGACGCCGGACGGCCTCTCGACCAGCAGCGTGCCGTCGCTCGGCCCGATGGAAGCGAGCTTCGGGCTGATTGACCTCAAGGGCCTGCGCATCAGCTATGACCCGGGGTCGAACCAGTGGGTCGGCGGGATGCGCGCCTGCCTGTTCGGACCCGGCTGCTTGAACTTCCAGGCGCCCCAGGGCGGCATTCGCCTGCAGGGCAACGAGCTCGTCTACGCGCGCACCGGCCAGGACTTCGGGTCGCCTGGGCTGACGCTCAGCCCGGGCGTGTTCCTGCAGAGTATTGGCGCGGGATTCGGGCTCAACCCGTCCCGCGTGTTCGGCGGCGGGCGGATCTCGCTCGGCTCGATCGTCAAGCTCGACGGCAACGAGCTGATCGCCTTCCCGAGCGCCCAGGCGCCGTACCGGCTGCAACGCGGCGAGGTCGGCAACGCCTTCCCGCCGAGCCTTTACGACACGGAGTTCACGCGCCCGCTCCTCGCCGCCGGCGCCGACGTCCTGCTGGCGCTCCCGGTCCTCGGCGAGACGAAGCTCGCCGGCGGCTACATGCTCTACGAAGCGCCGGGCTACGTCGCCCTCGGCGGCGGCGCCGGCGTCAACGTGCTCGGCATCTTCTCGGTCAACGGCGCGCTCGGCGGCGAGTACAACCTCGCCAACCAGCGCTCCAACGTGCACGGCGACGTCTCCGCCTGCCTGACCGCGGTCGACGACGACCTCTGCGCGCGGTCGGTCGTCAACGTTTCGCGCGGACCGGGCCTCGAGGGTGGGGCGGGCGCCTGCGCCACGCTCGGTCCGGTGAGCGTCGGCGGCGGCGTCCTCTGGGCAAGGCCGGGGGTGCCGATAATCTGGCCGATCGACGGCTGCAAGTGGTCGCCGTTCAAGCTCGACGTCCGCGCCCGCGCCTCGACGAGCGCCGCCCGGCCGCTGACCTCGCTCGAGGTCACCGTGGGCAAGCAGGCCAAAGCGGTTCGCCTCGACGGCGCCGGCGACTCCCCGATGGTGCGCGTCACCGGGCCGCAGACACTGGACCCCGGCGAGCGGCGCTTCGCCTACACGCCGAACGGCCAGGTGCGCATCGTGCGGGCCGACGCCGGCGACGCCCACTTCACGACGGTCGGGCTGCAGGCTCCCGGCACCTGGAGGATCGAACTGCTGCCCGGCTCGGCGGCGATCGTCCGCTCCGCGCAGGCGACCGATCCGCCCGACGCCCGCGTCAGCGGCCGCGTGCTGCGGGGGCGCGGCGAGAGGCGCGTGCTCGAGTACACCGTGGGCAGGCGGCCCCATCAGTCGGTCTCCTTCTACGACGAGTCCGCCGGCGGCGCTCGCAAGCTGATCGGCACGACGCGGGGCGGGCGCGGGCGCCTGGCTTTCACGCCCGCTCCGGACCGCGGCCGCCACAAGGTCCTCGCCGCCTTCACGCTTGGCGGCCTCAGCGCGGAGGAGCGCGTCGTGACGCGCTTCTCGCCGCCGTCGCCGCTGCTGTCCACTCCGCGCGGCTTGCGGGTGCGGCGCAAGGGCACGAAGGTTCTCGTCTCGTGGCGCCCCGTGCCCGGCGCGGCGCGCTACGAGCTGTCGCTGCTGGCCGGCCCACAGCGATTCGCCACCACCAAGAAGCCCTCGCTGACCTTCACGAAGGTGCGCAAGAGCGCCGCCGGCTCGGTGACGGTCCGCGCCGTCGCGAACCTGCGGCAGAGCGAGGTGAGGCGCGCGAAGGTGCGCCGCGCGGGGAAGACCAAGACCGGCGGCCTCAAGCACTGCAAGGTCGGCAAGAAGAAGGTGCACTGCCGATAGAGCTTCAGCGACCCCCGTCGAGAGCTGGGGCTTGGGGGTGCCTCGGTGGCCCGCACCCGCCGAGCTCCGCCCCCTGCTATCTTTCCCGGTCGGCCCACAGGGCCGAAAGTTTGTGCCTGCCTGTCCAACTCCTGGGACTGGCAGGAGTCCTGTAGTCGATACGAAGACCGGAGCGATGAAGGTCAGAGCTTCCGTAAAGCCGATGTGCGAAAAGTGCAAGATCATCCGCCGCAACGGCGCGGTCTTGGTGATCTGCCAGAACCCCCGACACAAGCAGCGCCAGGGCTAGCGCATGGCACGTATCGCAGGAGTCAACGTCCCGGTCGGCAAGCGCGTCGAAATCGGCCTCACCTACATCTTCGGGATCGGCCGCTCCACCTCGCAGAAGATCCTCGAGGAGGCCAAGGTCGATCCCAACACCCTGGTCAAAGACCTGACCGAGGACGAGGTGATCCGCCTGCGCGATGCGGTCGAGCAGCGCGAGGTCGAGGGCGACCTGCGCCGCGAGCGCTCGCAGGACGTCAAACGGTTGATGGAGATCGGCTCCTACCGCGGCCTGCGCCACCGCCGCGGCCTGCCCGTCCGCGGCCAGCGGACCAAGACCAACGCCCGCGGGCGCAAGGGCCCGCGCCGGATGAGCGTCGCCGGCAAGAAGAAGGCCCCGTCGCCCAAGTAGGAGAGAGCTAGATGGCCGCAGCGAAAAAACCCGCCAAAGGGCGCTCCCGGCGCCGCGTCAAGAAGAACGTCACCTACGGGCAGGCGCACATCAAGACTTCCTTCAACAACACGATCGTCACCCTGACCGACACCGAGGGCAACGTGATCGCCTGGGAGTCGGCGGGTTCTGCCGGTTTCAAAGGCTCGCGCAAGTCGACTCCGTTCGCCGCCCAGGTGACCGCCGACGCCGCCGCCAAGAAGGGCATGGAACACGGCCTCGAGAAGGTCGAGGTCTTCGCCAAGGGGGCGGGCTCCGGCCGCGAGACGGCGATCCGCTCGCTGCAGGCCGCCGGCCTCGACGTCACCACGGTCAAGGACGTCTCCCCCCAGGCCCACAACGGCTGCCGCCCGAAGAAGCGGCGGAGGGTCTAAGCGAATGGCCCGCGATACCGCGCCGCAGTGCAAGCAGTGCCGCCGCGAGGGGCAGAAGCTCTTCCTCAAGGGCGAGCGCTGCTTCACCGACAAGTGCGGGGTCGAGCGCCGCTCCTACCCGCCGGGCGAGCACGGCCGCGGCCGCATGCGCCAGTCCGAGTACCGCCTGCAGCTGCGCGAGAAGCAGAAGACGCGCCGCTATTACCAGGTGCTGGAGAAGCAGTTCCGCGCCTACTACGACAAGGCCTCGCGCCAGGACGGCGTCACCGGCGAGAACCTGCTGCGCCTGCTCGAGTCGCGCTTCGACAACGTGCTGGTGCGGCTCGGCTTCGCCGCCTCACGACGCCAGGCCCGGCAGCTGATCCGCCACGGCCATTGGCTGATCAACGGCCGTCGCGTCGACATTCCCTCTTACCAAGTGCGTCCCGAGGACGTGATTTCGATCAAATCGAACTCGGCCGCCGTCGACACCATCCGCAAAGCGACCGAGCTCGTCTCCACCGTGCCGGCCTGGCTGCAGGCCGATCACGACTCCCTCACCGCCAAGGTCCTGCGCTATCCCGAGCGCGCTGAGATCTCGGCGCCGGTGCAGGAGCAGCTGATCGTCGAGCTGTACTCCAAGTAACCGGATCCCGTTTCTGTAACACCCCATACGCAAGGAACTCATGACCACTGACTTCCAGGTACCTCGTATCACCTCCGAGAAGGTGGACGACCGCCGCGGCACCTTCACGATCGAGCCCCTCGACAAGGGCTTCGGCTACACCTTCGGCAACAGCCTCCGTCGCGTCTTGCTCTCCTCCCTGGGCGGCGCCGCGGTCACCAGCGTCCGCATCGAGGGCGTCGCGCACGAGTTCTCGACCGTGCCGGGCGTCAAGGAGGACGTCACCGACATCGTCCTCAACCTCAAGGAGCTCGTCGTCCGCATGCACACCGACGCGGATGAGGTCGAGGCCCCGCTGGTCGCCACCGGCCCCGGCGAGGTCAAGGCCAAGGACATCGACCTTCCCTCCGGCGTCGAGATCCTCAACCCCGACGCACCGATCGCCACGCTCGAGAAGAAAACCAAGCTCGAGATCTACCTGACGATCGGCCGCGGTCGCGGCTACTCGCCGGCGGAGGAGAACAAGTCCGACGAGCAGCCGATCGGCGTGATTCCGATCGACTCGATCTTCTCGCCGATCCGCCGCGCCTCCTACGCGGTGGCCGCCGCTCGCGTCGGTCAGCGCACCGACTTCGACAAACTCACCCTCGATCTCGAAACCGACGGCTCGATCGAGCCGGGCGCGGCGCTGCGCGAGGCTTCCGAGATCCTGATCAAGAGCTTGGCGATCTTCACCGACGCCGATCGCGTCGAGGAGCTGACCGCTCGCGAACCGATGCCGACGCACACCTCCGACGTGCTCACCGGCGCCCCCGTCGGCGACGGCGCCCCCGCTTCAAGCAACGGCCTCGACGAGATCCTGATCGAGGAGCTCGAGCTCGGCGTGCGCTCCTACAACTGCCTCAAGCGGGCCGGGGTGCAGACGGTCGGCGACCTGGTGCGCAAGACGCGCTCGGAGCTGAACGCGATCCCCAACTTCGGCCAGAAGTCGATCGAGGAAGTGATCGAGACCCTGCACGCGCGCGGCCTCGACCTCCAGGGAGACTGAGCGGGGAGTCGAGCGAGCGATGCGCCACCGCAAGAAGCGAAACAAGCTGAGCCGCGACGCGGCGCATCGCGAGGCCCTGCTCTCCAACCTCTCCAAGCAGCTGCTCGAGCACGAGCGGATCAAGACCAGCCAGGCGAAGGCCAAGGCGGTCAAGCCCGAGGTCGAGCAGCTGATCACGCTGGCCAAGCGGGGCGACCTGCACGCCCGGCGCCAGGCGCTGGCCACCCTGCACAACGACAAGTTCATCGTGCACAAGCTGTTCGAGGAGGTCGCGCCGCGCTACACGGAGCGGCCGGGTGGCTACACGCGGATCGTCAAGTTGGGCCCGAGGAAGTCGGACTCGACCGAGATGGTCTATCTAGAGCTGGTTTAGACGACCGAGCTGGTCCAGACGATCCATTTCCACGGCGGCAGCCGTGGAATCACGACCTCTTCCCGCCTCCAAGTGGCCGCCCGCGCGGTGCCCGGTGTCGAGTGTTCACTTTGCCACCGTATATGTGGGTCAATCGAACAATCGACACCGCGGGATCGCCCAGAGTGCGGCTCAGTAGTAGGAGACGGACTCCAGGTACAGGCCGTGAGGAGGGGCGGTGTCGCCCGCATCGGCTCGAGGCGCTCCCCGCAGCAGCTTGCGAAAGCTCTCCAGCGTTCGGCGGCCGCCGGCGACCTCGAGCTGGGTGCCGAGCAGGATGCGGACCATGTTGCGCATGAATGCGTCGGCGGTGATGCGGAAGGCGAGGACGTCGCCTTCCTCGGTCCACACGGCGGTGAGGACGTCGCGCTCGAAGCGCACGTGGTCGGTCTGGGTGGGGGTGAAGGCGGTGAAGTCATGCGTTCCCACCAGCGCCTCGGCGCAGGCCTCGAGCGCGGCGCGATCGAGGCGGTGCGGCCACCAGAGGGCGCGGCCGCGCTCGAAGGGGCTGGGCGCCGGGCGGGCGAGGACGCGGTAGCAGTAGCTGCGCGAGGTGGCGTCGTGGCGGGCGTTGAAGCCGTCGGCGACGACCGCCGCCCCGCGGACGGCGACGTCGTCGGGCCCGACGCCGTTGAGCCGACGCGCCAGGTCGCCGGGCACCTCGGCCCCGGTGTCGAAGCTCGCCACCTGTCCCCAGGCGTGGACGCCGGCGTCGGTGCGGCCGGCGACCGTCAGCTCCACGGGCTCGCGCAGCACGGTGGTCAGCGCCGCCTCCAGCTCGCCCTGCACGGTGCGCAGCCAGGGCTGCTTCGCCCAGCCGCGGAAGCCGCTGCCTTCGTATTCGATGTCGAGGCGAACGGTCGTCACGGCCGTGGGGTCAGCCGCCGAGGAGGTCGAGCAGCCCCGCTTCGTCGAGGATCTCGGTCTCGAACTTCTCCGCCTTCTCCAGCTTCGAGCCCGGATTGTCCCCGGCGACGACGTAGTCGGTCTTCTTCGAGACCGAGTTGACGACCTTGCCGCCCGCCGCCTTGATCAGGGCGCCGGCCTCCTCGCGGGTCAGCTCGGGCAGGGTTCCGGTGAGGACGAGCGTCTTGCCTTCGAGCGGCCCGCCGCTGGCCCTCCTTTCGGAGGGGTCCTGCTCGAGCCGCAACCCCTTCTCGCGCAGCTTCTCGATCAGCTCCCAGGTGCGGTCGTCGCCGAGCGACTCGGCGATCTGCACCGCCATGATCGGGCCGACGCCCTCGACCTCCTCGATCTGCTCGGGGTCGGCCCTGTGCAGGGCGTCGATCGAGCCGAAGTGGTCGGCCAGGGCTTCCGCCGTGACGTAGCCGACGCCGGGCAGCCCGAGCGCGTAGAGGACGCGTTTGAAGGGACGCGCGCGCGAGGCGTCGATCGCCGCCACCAGGTTGCGCGCCGAGATCTCGGCGAACCCCTCGAGTCCGGACAACTGCTCCTCGCGCAGCTCGTAGATGTCGGCTACGTCGCCGATCAGGCCTTCCTGCAGGAAACGCATCGCCTGCTTTTCACCCAGCCCCTCGATGTCCATCGCCCCCTTGCTGACGAAGTGTTTGACGTGCTGGAAGGACTGCCCCGGGCAGCCGGACTTGTTCGGGCAGTAGGTGAAGACCGATTCCTCCGGCTTGACAGTCGGTGTGCCGCAGGCGGGGCACTCCTGCGGCGGTTTCGGCTTGGGGGATCGGCGCTTGCCCTTCTCCTGGCGCTGGATCAGCGGCGCGACCACCTGCGGGATCACGTCGCCGGCCCGCATCACCACCACCTCGTCGCCGGGGCGGACGTCCTTGCGCTCGAGGTCCTCCTCGTTGTGGAGGGTCGCGGTCGAGACGGTGACGCCGCCGACGTGGACCGGCTCCAGCATCGCGAAGGGTACGAGGTGGCCGGTGCGGCCGACGTTCCAGACGACCTGCTTCAGCTTGGTGGTCGCCGTCGTCGGCGCGAACTTCCAGGCGATCGCCCAGCGCGGCTCGCGCCCGACCACGCCGAGCTCGCGCCAGAGCGCCCGCTCGTCGACCTTGACGACGACGCCGTCGATCTCGTAGTCGAGCTCGTCGCGCCGCTCCTCCCACCAGCGGCAGCGCCTGACGACCGACTCGATGCCGGGGTGGTGGTCGGTGTCGGGATTGACCTTGAAGCCCCGCGCGGCGAGCCACTCGATCTCCTCGCTGTGGGTGGCGAGATCGAGCCCCCGCACGGCGCCTATTCCATAGGTCCAGATCGAGAGCGGCCGTTCGGCGGCGAGGGCGGGATCGAGCTGGCGAATCGAGCCGGCGGCGGAGTTGCGCGGGTTGGCGAAGGCCGGTTCGCCCGCCTCGGCCCGCCGTTCGTTCAGCGCCTTGAACTCGGCGATCGGCAGGTAGACCTCGCCCCGCACTTCGATCAGCGGCGGCGCGTCCTCGATCCGCAGCGGGATCGCGCCGATCGTGCGCAGGTTCCGGGTGACGTCCTCGCCGATCCTGCCGTCGCCGCGGGTGGCGCCGCGGACGAGCACCCCGTCCTCGTAGGTCAGGGCGATCGCCAGGCCGTCGATCTTCGGCTCGGTCGTGTAGCTGAACTCGGCGGCGCTGATGTCGAGCCGTTTGAGGTGGTTGCGGATGCGCGTCTCCCAGGCGCGCAGCTCCTCCTCGTTGCGGGCGTTGGCGAGGGAGAGCATCTGCTCGACGTGCTCCACCTGCTCGAAGCGCTCCAGCGGTGGCGCCCCGACCCGCTGGGTGGGTGAGTCGGGGGTGAGCAGCTCCGGGTGCTCGGCCTCGATCGCGCGCAGCTCGTCCAGCAGCGCGTCGTATTCGTCGTCGCCGATCGTCGGGTCGTCGAGGACGTAGTAGCGATGGTTGTGGAGCGCCAGCTCCTCGCGCAGCTCGGCGGCTCGCTGCTCGGCGCCGGCGCTCAAACCGAGGTGGTGGCGCTTGCCGCCAGCATCCGATCGAACTCCCAGTCGCGCAGCGTCTCGAGGCCGCCGGCGTCGGTCAGGTCGAAGTGGATCGGGGTGACCGAGATGCGGCCCCCGTCGACGGCGTTGAGGTCGGTGCCGTCGCCCTGCTCGTAGCTCGGCTGCCAGCCGTAGATCTCGTAGTGGCGCCTGCCGCCCGTCTCGCCGACCAGCTTCAGCTCGTCGTTGTAGATGCGCTTGCCCAGCCGCGTCACCTCGACGCCCTGCGGCGTGCCGGCCGGGCAGTTGACGTTGATCAGGGTCGCCTCGGGCATCGGCTCCTTCAGCAGGCGGCGGACCAGCTGGGCCGCGAACGCCGCTGCCGGGCCGAACTCGAAGCGGCCGCTGACGTAGCCCATGCCGCCGCCGGAGGACTGCTGTGAGACGGCGAGCGCGGGAATGCCGAGCACGATGCCCTCGAAGGCGGCGGCGACGGTGCCCGAGTAGGTGATGTCGTCGCCGAGGTTGGCGCCGTGATTGATCCCCGAGACGATCAGGTCGGGCCGGTGCCCGACCAGGCCCAGCTCGGCGAAGCGGACGCAGTCGACCGGCGTGCCGTCGGTCGCGTAGCCCACGTCGCCGTCGCCGAACTCGACCTCCTCGACGCTGAGCGGCGAGCGGGTGGTGATGCTGCGGGCGGTGGCGCTCCGATTCGAGTCGGGCGCGATCACGTCGACCTCGACCCCGTCGATCTCGCGCAGCGCCCGCCGCGCCGCCTGCAGTCCCGGCGCCGCGATCCCGTCGTCGTTGGTGAGCAGGACTCGCACGACGCCGATTCTAGGCGCCCCGGTCCGCGGATCCGGCGCGAAAGAGTTGTCGAAGGCGGCACATTCCGCGCGCCACGCGTGAATCGCGCTCTGCCAGGGTTCTCGTCGATGATCGCTCAGATTGGGCCGATTACCTCATTGCTCGAGACCGCCGCCACCGCCGTGGGGGCCGGCATGGTCCTGGGGAGCGTTGCTGCCGCCATCCGCGGCCTCGGGGCAGGTTGGCCGTCGCGAGCAGTCGAGCGTCGCGCTGTCTCCGGCGGCTACGCCGGCGGGGCCGTAGGCGCTCTGTCGATCCTCGTGGACGTCCTCATCCGCTACGGTGTCCCGAGATGAGTTGTCTGCAAGGAGAATCTAGATGGACGATATTCGACAGGCAAACATCGGCATCGCCGTAGGCGCCGTGATCATGTTCGTCGGCGCGTTCATCTTCCGGAACGCTGGGGACGGCGCGCTGCAGCTGGTTGGGGCAGCGTCTTTCATCGCTACGTTCGCGGTGTACTTCACCCTGCAGGCGCGAATGGACAAGCGCAGCGGCAGGCGCGGCGGGAAGGACCTTCAGTAAGACGCGACTTCGGAAGCGATCAGGTCCTGCTCGAGGTGGGCGAGGCTGAGGTCGCGCACGCCTGCCATCAGGATCGAGAAGATCATCACGCGGCCGCTGCGGTTGAAGCAGTAGCCGGAGAGGTTGCTGACGGCCCTGATCGTGCCCGTCTTCGTGCGGCAGCGGCCGTAGGCGGCGGTGCCGTGCATGCGGTCGGCGACCGTGCCCTCCTGGCCGGTGAGGGCGAGGTCCTGGATGAACTCGTCGCCGACCGCGGTATCGCGCATCGCCCGCAGCAGGCCGACGACCTGCGCCGGTGAGGCGCGGTTGGAGCGGGTCAGGCCGGAGCCGTCGACCGCGTGGACCCCCGAGCCGTGACCGCGGGCGAAAGCCTCGACCACCCGGGCGCCGGCGGCGGTGGTGCCGGCGCCGCCGAAGCGAGCGCCGAGCAGCTTCAGCAGCATCTCGGCGAAGAAGTTGTCGGAATAGACGTCGGTCGTATTGACGATCTGGGTCAGCGGCGGCGATTCGACCCGGGCCAGCTCGGTGCTGAAGGGGGGTGCGCTGGCGAGCCCCACCTTGGGAGCGATGCGCACGCCGGCTTGGCGCAGGGCTCCGGCAAGGGTGGAGGCCGCGGTCAGCGCCGGGTCGGCGGCGAAGCTGTAGCCGCTGGGGCTGCTGTAGCCGGAGTTGAAGGAGAGGCCGGAGAGCGGCCCGATTTCCGGGCTGGTCGCGTAGCCGGAATCGGCGACGCCGCGCAGGCGGTCGAAGACGCCATCGTCGGCGTAGAGACGTCCGGTCACCGCCTTGATTCCGGCTTCGCGGACCTGGCGCTTGAGCAGGAACACGTTGGTGCCGAGCCCGCCGAGGAAGCGCCGGTAGAAGGAGGGAGTGCCCAGGGCAGGGTCGCCGGCGCCGACGAGGTAGAGGCTGCCGCGAAGGACGCCCCGGCGGTCGATGCCCCCGTCGGTCTCGAGCAGGGTCGGGATGCGCGACTCCGGGCCGAGCCGCGCCAGCGCCGTCGAGGTGGTGAAGAGCTTCATGTTCGAGGCGAGCGGCCGCGCCCGTCCCGGCGCCCGCGCGCAGACCGTCCGGCCGGTCCCGGCGTCGACGACGAGCAGCCCGCTGGCCCCGCCACCGCCGCGCACGAGGCGAGAACGCATGGTTGCGCAAGCGCCGCTGCGGGCAGCCGCTTCGGTCGCGGCAGCGAGCAATAGGGCCGCTAGCAGCGCACAAATCGCGGCCAGGAGTGCCGGGGAACGCCTCACTAAGTGGGATAATGCATGTTTATGGGCAAAGTTGTGGACATCGAGTCGCAACCGCGACGGCGCCGCGGCCGCAAACGCCCATCCAAGACCGCCCTCGTCCTCGGCGGCGGTGGCTTCACCGGCGGGGTCTATGAGATCGGCGCCCTGCGCGCCCTCGACCTGCTCGCGGTCAACAGCACGGTCAACAATTTCGACGTCTACGTCGGCACCAGCGCCGGCTCCTTCGTCGCCAGCATGCTCGCCAACGGCGTCAGCCCCGACGAGATGATGCAGGTGATCAATCGCCGCATCCCCTCTGAGCTCGACGACCTCGACCTCGGCAAGGTGCTGAAGCCCAACTACCTCGGCTTCCTGGAGAAGGCGGCGATGCTGCCGCTGCGCACCGCCGAGCTCGTCCGCAGCCTCGTCGGCATGGGTCGGTTCTCGGCGATGGACGTCGGCGTCGGCCTGGCCGAGGCGCTGCCGACGGGCTTCTACTCCGGCTCGGGGATTGCCGACTACGTCGCGGCGGCTCTGGGGGAAGCGGGCAGGGTGGACGACTTCCGCATGCTCGACCACGAGCTCTACCTCACCGCCACCGACCTCGACACCTGCGAGCGGATCGTCTTCGGCGAGGAGGGCTGGGACGACGTGCCGATCTCGAAGGCGATCCAGTGCTCGACCGCGTTGCCGATCGTCTACAAGCCGGTCGACCTGAAGGGGCGGCAGATGGTCGACGGCGGCATCCGCTCGACCACCAACGTCGACATCGCGGTCGAAAAGGGCGCCAAGTTCATCGTCGTCGTCAACCCCCTCGTCCCCTACGTCAACGACTTCCAGAAGACGATCCCGACCGTCTTCGGCACCCGCGTGCGCCGCGTCTCCGACATGGGCCTGCCGGCGATCGCCAACCAGACCTTCCGCCTGATCGCCCACGCCCGCCTGCACCAGGCGGTTGAACAGTGGCAGGAGCGTTACCAGGGCGTCGACATCATCCTGCTCGAGCCCGAGCCCAACGACGAGCTGATGTTCGGCACGCCGATCATGGACTACTCGCGGCGCCTGCAGATCGCCCGCCACGGCTTCGAAAGCGTCACCCAGACCCTGGCCAAGGACTACGACCGCTACAAGGAGATCGCCGACCGCCACGGCCTCGAGATCTCCGGCCACCGCGTCAGCCGGGTGGTCGAGCGGGCGGCCGAAGAGGAGCCCGAGCAGCTCTCCGCCTGGCGCCGGGTGCTCGAGCAGACGACGTCGGTTCTGCTGCGGCAAACGGGCGAAGCGTCCTGATCCCAAGGCGCAGGGGAGCGCCGTTGGCCCCTTATGAGAATTGATATCGCACGCGCCTGCGGCGCTTAGCGACAATTTGAGAGCGCGCCCTGCGGGCGCGCCTCGAAACACGAGTGCAGCGGCCGCTTCGCGACATTCCCATAAGGGGCCAACGGCGCTCCCCTCCAGCTCGGAAGCAGGAGCTGAGCTGAAGCGGGTAGTGGGTCAGTTCGAATCGACCCTGGAGGGTCGATTCAACAGAACTCCGGAGCAAAGGGCGACCGAGGTTGCGAGCCCTGTGGCGCCTGAGCCGCGCCTTGGACGAGGACGCGGTGCCGTGCGATCGATTGACCCACGTATGCGGTGGCAAATAGATCGCGCGGCACCGTGCGGGCGACCCACTACCTGAAGCGCAACAGGGACGACCCGAGTTTCCTCGGACGGCGCCGGGCTCGCGCAGACTCCGAATCGGGAGTTGGCGCTTGTGGGAGGGGTCGGGTGGCTCTCTGCGGGAATGTCGCCGTCAGGCGGCCGCCGCACTCGTGTTTCTAGGCCCGGCGTAGCCGGGCTCTCAGATTGTCGCTAAGCGCATGCAAGGCATGCGCGTGCGACATCAATTCGACCAGAGGACCAACCGACCCCTCCACGCCAACGCTATGCGGCGTACAGCTTCTCGATCTCCTGCTCGTGCTTGCTGGCGACGACCGCCCGCTTCACCTTCAGCGTTGGCGTCAGCTCGCCGGTTTCCTGCGAGAGGTCGCGGGGGAGGATCGCCACCTTCTTGACCTGCTCGACCCGGGCGAACTTCTGGTTGATCTTCTCGACGTGGTCTTCGATCGCTTTCAGCACGTTGGGGTTGGCGGCCAGCTGCTCGGGATCCTCGGGCAGGCCGTGCTCCTTGGCGTAGGCGACGGCGTCTTCGGGGTCGAGCGTGACCAGGGCGACCAGGTAGGGCTTGCGGTCGCCGACCACCACGCACTGGGAGACCAGCGGGTGCTGCTTGATTTCGTTCTCGAGGTTGGCCGGGGTGATGTTCTTGCCGCCGGCGGTGATGATGATGTCCTTCTTGCGGCCGGTGATCTTGAGGAAGCCGTCCGCGTCGAACTCGCCGATGTCGCCGGTGTGCAGCCAGCCGTCGACGATCGTCTCCCGCGTCGCCTCCTCGTTCTTGTAGTAGCCCTGGAAGACGTTGGGGCCCTTGACGAGGATCTCGCCGTCCTCGGCGATCTTCACCTCGCAGCCGGGGAAGGGCTTGCCGATCGTGCCGACCTTGAAGTCATCGGGCGAGGAGATCGTCGCCGCGGTCGAGGTCTCGGTCATGCCCCAGCCCTCGAGCACGAGCACGCCGGCGGCGTCGAAGAAGCGCAGGATCTCGGGGTTGATCGGGGCGGCGCCGGAGACCGCGAGGCGAATCTTGCCGCCGAAGAGGCCGCGGATCTTCGAGAGCACCTGCTTGTCGGCGAACTCGTATTGCTTGCGCAAGAGGAAGCCCGGCTTGCGGCCGGCGCGCTCGCTCTCCCGCATCTTCTTGCCGACCCCGATCGACCAGTCGAAGACCGCCTTTTTGATGCCACCCTCTTTCTCGATTGCGCTCGTCGCTGCGGTGTAGATCTTCTCGAAGATTCGCGGCACCGAGGGGAAGTAGGTCGGGTGCAGTTCGGCCAGATTGGGCAGGATCTTCAGCGGGTCGCGCTCCCAGTAGGCGATCGTCGTGCCGAGGTCGAAGCTGCCGAACTGGATCAGCAGGGCGAAGGAGTGGGCAAGGGGGAGGTAGAGGTAGGTGAGGTCTTCCGGCTCGATCACGCTGGCCTCGTTGACCATGTCGAGCATCGCCCGGTAGTTGCCGTGGCTGATGATGCAGCCCTTCGGCGGCCCGGTCGTGCCGGAGGTGTAGATGACGGTCAGCAGGTCGTCGGGGGCGACCTCGACCGGCGCGGGCAGCGGCGGGCCGGCGAGCAGCTCCTCCCAGGCGGCCTCGTCGGGCTCCAGCGGCGCGTCGTCGAGCACGACGAGCGCGCACGCGCGGCCGGCGAGCGCCGTCCGCGCGACCGCCAGGTGCGAGGCCTGGACGACGAGCACGCGCAGGCCGGCGTCGTCGGCGACGTGGGCGACCTGCTCGGGCGAGGAGGTCGCGTAGATCGACACCGGGACCGCGCCGAGCGTCACGGCGGCGAGGTCGGCGACGTGGAACTCGGGGCGGTTGTCGAGCAGCAGCCCGACGGTCGCGTCACGGCCGACGCCGAGGCCGGCCAGCCCGGCGGCGAGACGGGCGGCGCCGTCGCGCAGCTC
>DASZSJ010000015.1:0-60974 GCA_035548675.1 Solirubrobacterales bacterium | reverse complement strand
GAGACGGTTCAGGGCCAAGCGGGGCGGTCACGGCGCGGATTCCGCATGGCAGCGCCATGTGGGATTCGCGACGGGGCCGAAGCCGCGCCGGTCCTGGGCCGTCTCAGGGGTGCGATTCCCCCTATGGGGATAGGTCCTAAGGCCCGAGAGCGATCTTGATCAGGCGGTTGACCTCGCCGCCGTCGGCGCGGCCCTTGGTCTCCTTCATCACGGCGCCGACGATGGCGCCGATCGCCTTGCCGTTGCCGGCGCGGATCTGCTCGGCGGCCTCGGGGTTGGCCTCGATCGCGGCGGCGACGATCGACTCGAGCTCGCCGCTGTCGGAGATCTGGGCGAGGCCATCGCGCTCGACGATCGCGGCCGGGTCGCCGCCCTCGGCGACGAGCGCGGCGAGCACAGCCTTGCCGCTGCCGTGGGAGATCTTCTTCTCCTGGACCAGCGCGACCAACGCCCCCAGGGCACCGGGGGTGACCTTCGACTCGGTGGCGGTGAGCTCGCCGCCCTCCTGGCGCAGCGCCGCCGCCAGCTCGCCGGTGACCCAATTGGCGACGACGCGGGGCTCGGCACCCGCCGCCGCGGCCGAGGCCTGCTCGAAGTAGGCGGCCGTCTCGGGGTCCGCTGCCAGCAGCGCCGCCACGTCCTCGGCCAGGCCGAGCTGCTCGCGGTAGCGCTCGGCGCGGGCGGCCGGCAGCTCGGGCAGCGACTCGCGCGCCTCGCGCAGCATCGCCTCGGTCGGCGCGATCGCGACCAGGTCGGGCTCGGGGAAGTAGCGGTAGTCGTGCGCCTCCTCCTTCGAGCGCAGCGGGTGCAGGCTGCCGTCCTCGGGGTGGAAGTGGAGCGTCTCCTGCTCGACCTTCCCCCCCGCTTCGATCAGCGCCCGCTGGCGGGCCAACTCGGCTTCGATCCCGCGTTCGAGGAAGCGGAAGCTGTTCATGTTCTTCAGCTCGGTCTTGGTGCCGAGCTCCTCGCTGCCGGCGGGGCGCATCGAGATGTTGCCGTCGACCCGCAGGCTGCCCTCCTCCATGTTGACGTCGGAGACGCCGAGCTGGCGCACCGTCTCGCGCAGCAGCCGCGCCCAGGCGGCGGCCTCGGCGGCGCTGCGCAGGTCGGGTTCGGTGACGATCTCGACCAGCGGCGTGCCGCCGCGGTTGAAGTCGACCAGCGAGGCGCCGGAGCCGTGGATCCGCCCCGACTCGCCGACGTGGATCATCTTCGCCGCGTCCTCCTCGAGGTGGGCGCGGTGGATGCGCACGTCGCCAAGTCGCCCGGCGCCGGCGATCGGGATGTCGTACTGGCTGATCTGGTACGCCTTCGGCGAGTCGGGATAGAAGTAGTTCTTGCGGTGGAAGATCGAGCGCGGCGCCACCTCGCACTCCAGCGCGGCGGCGATCTTCAGCGCGTAGTGGACCGCCTGCTCGTTGACCACGGGCAGCACGCCGGGGTGGGCGAGGCAGACCGGGCAGGTGTGGACGTTGGGCTCGTCGCCGAAGGAGAGCTCGCAGCCGCAGAACATCTTCGTCCGCGTCGCCAGCTGGACGTGGATCTCCAACCCGATCACCGCCTCCAGCTCAGCCACCGGGCACCCCCTCGGGGCGGGCGTCGAAGGCGATCGCCTGCTCGAGCGCGTGGGCGGCGTCGAGCAGCTTCTGCTCGGCGAAGGCGGGGGCGGCGATCTGGAAGCCGACCGGCAGTTGCGGGCCGCCGCCGGCCGGCTCGGCGAGGCCGGCCGGGATCGAGATCGCCGGGATGCCGGCGAGGCTCATCGGCACGGTGAAGAAGTCGTTGAGGTACATCGCCAGCGGGTCGTCGGTCTTCTCGCCGAGGCCGAAGGCGACCGAGGGCGAGGTCGGCGTGACGACGAAGTCGAAGTCGGTGAAGGCCGCCTTGAAGTCGCCGGCGATCTTGGTCCGGACCTTCTGCGCCTGGCCGTAGTAGGCGTCGTAGTAGCCGGAGGAGAGCGCGTAGGTGCCGAGCATGATCCGCCGCTTCACCTCCGGGCCGAAACCCTGCGCCCGCGTCGCCTCGTACATCTCGATCACGTCGCCGCTTGACTCGGCCCGCATGCCGTAGCGGACGCCGTCGTAGCGGGCGAGGTTGGAGGACGCCTCGGCCGGGGCAAGCACGTAGTAGGCGGAGATGCCGTGCTCGGCGTGCGGCAGCGGCGCCTCGGCGACCTCGCCGCCGAGGCGTTCGATCCGCGCCAGGGTCGCCTCGAAGACCGCGCGCACGCCGGGCTCGATCGCGTCGCTGGCCAGCTCGGCGGGGACGGCGAAGCGCAGGCCGTCGAGGTCCTCGCGGTCGGGCAGGCGCGGCGATTTCGGCAGGCCGACCGAGGTCGAGTCGCAGGGATCGGCGCCCTGCAGGATCGCCAGCAGCAGGGCGGCGTCGCCGACCGTGCGCGTCAGCGGGCCGCACTGGTCGAGCGAGGAGGCGAAGGCGATCATGCCGTAGCGCGAGATCGCCCCGTAGGTGGGCTTGAGGCCGACGATGCCGCAGAGCGCGGCGGGCTGGCGGATCGAGCCACCGGTGTCGGTGCCGATCGCCCAGGGGGCGAGGCCGCCGGCGACGACCGCCGCCGAGCCGCCCGAGGAGCCGCCGGGGACGCGCCCGCGGTCCCAGGGGTTGAGCACGTCGCCGTAGGCGGAGTTCTCGTTGGAGGAGCCCATCGCGAACTCGTCCATGTTGGTCTTGCCGAGGATCGGCGCCCCCGCCTCGATCAGCCTGGCCACGGCGGTCGCCGTGTAGGGCGGCCGGTAGCCCTCGAGGATGCGCGAGCCGGCCGTCGTCGGCACGCCCTCGGTGCAGAAGATGTCCTTGACCGCGACCGGGGCGACGCTGGGGCGCTCGACCGCGATCGCCGCGGCGTCCTCCCCCCCGTCGCGCCAGAGGTAGGCGTTGAGCTCATCGCCGGCGGCCGCGTCGCGCCACGCCTCGGTGTACTCGGCGGCGTCGAGCTCACCGGCAACCATCGCCTCGTGGGCCCCGAGGGCCGTCAGCGCCAGGAGGTCCGTCATCTAGCCCTCCGCCTGCGGCGAGGGGACGCGGAAGGCGCCGTCCTCGGGGTCGGGCGCCGGGGCGAGCGCAACCTCGCGCGGCAGGCTCTCGTGCGGCACGTCGGGCCGCAGCACGTTCTCCAGCTCGACCACGTGCGTGGTGGGGGGAACGTCGTCGAGGTCGAGCTCGGCGATGCGATCGACGTGTTCGAGGATCCCCGAGAGCTCCCCGGCCATCGTCTCGACCTCCTCCTCGCTGAGGCCGAGCCGGGCCAGCTTGGCGACGTGGAGGACCTGCTCTCGCTCGATCACGGCGGCCGATTCTAGGCGCCCGGCAGGTTAGAGTCCGACCCGGGATGAAGGGCGAGCGCGCAGAGAGGTTCGTGGTGCTCAACCTGCGCCTGCTCGCGGCGACCTTTGCCGTCGTCGGCATCCTCTTCATCGCGGTCCCCAGCGGCGTGCTCGACGTGATCTCCGACGTCGGCGAATGGTTCGGCAACGAGACGCGGGCGCCGCACACCCAGGAGTACCTCTGGCTGGCGCTGGCCTTCGCCTACATGGTCGTGATCACCGGCATCTGCCTCGTCGCCCAGGCCGACGCGGTCCGCTACCGCCCGCTGCTGCTCGTCCTCGCCGCCTGCAAGACCGCCTCCTCGCTCGGATCGCTGCTCTTCTTCCTCATCCAGGAACCGGTCTTCATCTGCCTGCTCAACTTCCTCGTCGACGGCTTCCTCGCCCTGCTCTCGCTCTGGCTCTGGTCGCTGGCCGGACGCGTCGGCCGCCCCGCCGCGCCGGGCTGACAGCGCGCGCCGGGGCTCGCCGCCGCCGAGCAGCGCACGCTGAGTGCGATCTGCGCGGCGATGGCGCCGGGAATCGACGGCCTGCCGGCGGCCGAGCGCGACGTCGACGTCTCCGGCCCGCTCGCCAGCTTCCTCCGCTCAGTCTCGCCGCGGGCGCTGTCCCGGATCAGGCTCGGACTGCGCGCCTTCGAGTGGCTGCCCTTTCCCTGGCGCTTCAGCCGCCTGGACACCAGCGCCCGCGACGACTTCCTGCGGCGCATGGAGGCCTCGCGCCTCGGCCTCTTCCACGAGCTGCTCCTGATGGCCAAGGTCCTGGCGACGCTGGGCTATGCCGTCGTCCCGGCAGTCGAGGAGCGGGTTGGAACGCGGCGCAGTTGCCGCCTCGCCGACGGCTCGCTGCCGGAGCCGCACGGCCCGCTGGGAGACACCGAGCCCGCCGGCGAGGACGAGGAGTGCGACGTCGTCATCGTCGGCTCGGGCGCCGGCGGCGCGGTCGCCGCCGCGACACTCGCCGAGGCGGGGCTCGAGGTGATCGTGCTCGAGGCCGGCGAGGCGTTTGATCGCGACAGCTACCCGTCCGACCCGCTGGAGGCGATCGCGCGGCTCTACCGCGACGGGGGCCTGACGATCGCCGAGGGACGCCCCCAGATTCCGGTGCCGGTCGGGCGCGCGGTGGGCGGCACGACCGTGGTCAACTCGGGCACCTGCTTCCGCGCGCCCGCGCCGCTGCTGGCGGGCTGGCGCGAGCGCTTCGGGATCGATTGGGCAACCGACCTCGACGAGGACTTCGCCGCGGCCGAGGACTTCCTCCGCGTCACCCCGCTCGACCCGGAGCGCATGGGTCGCAACGGCCAACTGGCGATGGAGGGGGCTGCGGCACTCGGCGCCTCCGGCGGCCCGATCTCCCGCAACGCCGGCAGCTGTGTGCAGTGCAGCTCCTGCCCCCTCGGTTGCGAGATCGACGCCAAGCGCGGCATGCACGTCAGCTACCTGCCCCGCGCCGTCGCCGCCGGCGCCCGCCTGCGCACCGCCCTCAAAGCCCACCGCATCCTCCTCGAGCACAACCGAGCCGCCGGCATCCTCACAACCCCCGCGGCCGACGGGCCGAAAACGTGTCGATATGTCACGCCTCAGGCCCGTCGGCCCCTGTACCGCGTGCGGGCGCGGGTGGCGACGGTGGTGGCCGGCGGGGCGCTGGGGACGCCGGAGCTGCTGCTGCGCTCGGGGCTCGGCGGGGCAGCGGTGGGACGCCACCTCCACATCCACCCCGCCTGCTGGGTCGGCGCCCGCTACGCGGAGGAGGTGCGGGGCTGGGACGGCGTGATGCAGAGCTATTACATCGACCAGTGGGAGCCGCAGCGGCTGCTGCTCGAGGCGACCTTCACGCCGCTCGCCTTCGGCGGCGCCTGGCTGCCCGGCGCCGGCCGTGACCACCAGCGCTCGCTGCTCGATTTCGGCCACGTCGGCTCGATCGGCGTCCACCTCTCCGACGAGTCCTCCGGCCGCGTCGGCCTCGCCCACGACGGCTCCCTCCGCACCCGCTACAGGCTCACCCAAGCCGACGCCGACCGCCTCAGCTTCGGCATCGCCCGCGCCGCCGAAATCCACTTCGCCGCCGGCGCCACCGAGGTCTATCCGAACATCCCGAGAGCAGGCGTCCTTACGCCAAGCAAGCTGCCCGAGTTCGAGTCAACCCGCTTCAAGCCCCGGGAGCTGCGCCTGGAGGCCTTCCATCCCATGGGCACCGCCAGAATCTCCCCCGAAGGAGACGGCGCCTGCGCCCCGGATGGGTCTGTCCACGGCCTCACCAACCTCTACGTCGCGGACGCGTCCCTCTTCCCCACCTCCCTCGGCGTCAACCCGATGATGACCGTCATCGCCTTCGCCAACCGCATCGCAACGGAGCTGGCCGAGAGCGCCGGGTGACCCCTGTCAAAACACTCCAGCGAGGCTCCCGCCGAGCGTTTTGACAGGGGTTGCCCGGCGCTCCTACGCCTGAGTCAATTGCTCGGCGGCGGCGGAGGCGGGGGTGGCGGTTGCGAGCCTGACGTTGGAGGCGGTGGCGGCGGAGGCGCCTGCGACGACGGCGGCTGCGGCGGCGTAGAACCGCCCCCACCCGAGAGCCGATCGGCGGCGTCGCCGAAGCTGATCCCTTCTTCGCGCATCGTGCTGTACCCGCCGTAGGCGATCCCCGCCGCCGAGAGCAGGCCGAGGAAGATGCCAACCTGAAGGTTGGTGTCGACCGAGACGCCACCGAATGAGCCGCCGCCGGGCGGGTCGACGATCCGGTAGAGGATCAGCAGCACCGAGATGACGCCGAGAACGGTGACGACGACGCTCATCGGCACCGGCGGCTCGGCCGCCGAATCGGCGAATCGCAGGCCGACCATCACCAGCGCCGCGACGATCGCGATCACGAGCACGATTGGGATCAGGTCGAGCGCGTCCCAGGCGCTGCCGCCCGAGCCGGGAACGGTGCCCGAGAAGCCCGGTACGCCCGAGACCTCCGCGCCGAACCAGTCGAAGAACATGAAGACGAAGAGCAAGATCGCCGAGCCGGCGGCGATCTTCTCTCCGGGGCCGAGCCTGTTCAGACGGTCCATACCGATCCTCCTTCGATCCAGGGTCTCTGAAGCTACACCCGGGCCCGCGCTGCGGCCAGGGTGTTGACGAGCAGCATCGCGATCGTCATCGGCCCGACCCCGCCGGGCACCGGCGTGATCGCCGCCGCAACCCCGCTCGCCGCCTCGAAATCAACGTCGCCGACGAGCCCCTCCTCGGTGCGGTTGACCCCGACGTCGATCACCACCGCCCCCGGCTTGATCGCATCGGCGCCGAGCAGGCGCGGCACCCCGACCGCAGCGATCAGCACGTCGGCGCGGCGGCAGACAGCGGCCAGGTCGCGCGTGCGCGAATGGCAGCTGGTGACGGTCGCGTTCGCGCCCAGCAGCAGGCGCGCCACCGGCACGCCGACCAGCTTCGAGCGGCCGACGACGACCGCTTCCGCACCCTCGAGCTCAACCCCCTCGTGGCGCAGCAGCTCCATCACCCCGGCCGGGGTGCAGGAGACCAGGCCTGGCATCCCGTGGGCGAGCAGGCCGGCGTTAACCGGTGTCAGCCCGTCGACGTCCTTGGCTGGGTCGATCGCCGCCACGACCCGGTCGGGGTCGATTTGCTCTGGTACGGGCAGCTGCACGAGGATGCCGTCGACGTCGTCATCGCGGTTGAGCCGCTCGACCAGCTCCAGCAGCTCCGCCTCCGTCGTCTCCGCCGCCAGCCCGTGGTGGGAGGAGCGGATGCCGGCCGCCTCGCAGGCGCGGTGCTTGCCGGCGACGTAGACCTCGGAGGCGGGATCATCGCCGACGATCGCGGTGGTGAGCTGCGGCACCCGACCGCGCTCCCGCTCGAACTCCAGCACCGCGGCCGCCACCCGCTCGCGCACCGCGGCCGCCACGGCTTTCCCGTCGATGACGCGTGCCGCCATCCCTACCTCCTCCTGATCGGTGCGTAGTCGGCCATCAACTTGCGCTCGCTGCCGTCGCTGGCGAAACGCACGACGACGACTCCGCCGGCCTCGACCGCGGTGACCACCCCTTCGCCGAAGCTGGCGTGGACGACGTCGTCGCCGGTGCGCAGCTCCAGCGTCGGCCCCGGGTCGATCGGCGCCGGCGCGCCCCCCGCGCCTCCGTCCTCGCGCGAGTCCCAGCCGATGCCGGCGGCCGCCGCCGGCGCGCTCGAGTGGCGCTCGGTCAGCTCCGCCGGCAGCTCGTCGACGAAGCGCGAGGGCAGGTTGCGCTCGGTCCGGCCGAAGAGGCGCCGTTCGCGCGCCCAGGTCATGTAGAGGCGCTGGCGGGCACGGGTGATGCCGACGTAGCAGAGCCGCCGCTCCTCCTCTTCGCCCCCCTCTTCCAGCGCCCGCATGTGCGGGAAGGCGCCGTCCTCGCAGCCGACGATGAAGACCGTGTCGTACTCGAGCCCCTTGGCGTTGTGCAGCGTCATCAGGGTGATCAGCGACTCCTCGCCGCCGTCGAGGCCGTCCTGCTCGGTGTAGAGCGAGATCTGCTGCAGGTACTCCTCCAGCGGCGGCACCTCGCTCTCACCCTCCCGCTCGCGCTCGAGGTCGAACTCGGCGGCCCCTCCCCGCAGCGCCTCGAGGTTCTCCTCCCGGCCCTCGGCCTCGACCGTGCGCTCGGCCCGCAGCGCCTCCAGGTAGCCGCTCTCGTTGAGCACGGCCTCGAGCAGGTCCGCCACGGGCCCCCTCTCCTCGGCCCGTTCGCGCAGCCCGGCCATCGTCTCGTAGAAGCGCGAGACCGCCTTGATCGCGCCGCCGTTCAGGCCCGGCACCTCCTCCACCGCCTCGAGCACCTCCCAGATCGACTTGCCCGTCGTGTTGGCGTGGGCGGCCAGCCGGCCCTGGGTCGTGTTGCCGATGCCGCGGCGGGGCGAGTTGACGATGCGGGCAAAGGAGACCAGGTCGGCCGGGTTGGCGAGAAAGCTGAGGTAGGCGACGGCGTCCTTGATCTCGGCCCGTTCGTAGAACTTGGTGCCGCCGATCACCTGGTAGGGCAGGTCGAAGCGGTTGAGCGTGTCCTCCAGCACCCGGCTCATCGCGTTGGTCCGGTAGAAGACGGCGACGTCCTCGCGCTTGACGCCGTCCTCCTCGGCCAGCCGCTCGATCTCCCCCGCCACCCAGCGCGCCTCCTCGTGCTCGTCGGAGAGCTCGGAGAGGCGCACCGGCTCGCCGCCGGTGACTTCGGTCCAGAGTCGCTTCGGCCGCCGCTCGCGGTTACGCTCGACGACCGCGTTGGCGGCGGAGAGGATCGTCTGGGTCGAGCGGTAGTTCTGCTCGAGCTTGACCAGCTCCGCTTCGGGGAAATCGCGCTCGAAGTCGAGGATGTTGCGGATGTCGGCGTGGCGGAAGCCGTAGATCGACTGGTCCTCGTCGCCGACGACCATCAGGTTGCCGTGCTCGGCGACGAGCAGCTGCAAGAGCCGGTACTGGGCGTAGTTGGTGTCCTGGTACTCGTCGACGAGGACGTGACGGAAGGTGCGGCGCCAGCGTTCGCGCGCCTGCTCGGAGATCTCGAGCACGTTGACCGTGCGCACGAGCAGGTCGTCGAAGTCCATCGCGTTGGCTTCGAGCATGCGCTTCTCGTAGAGCTCGTAGACGGCGGCGGCCGTTTCCTCGAAGACGCTGCCCTGCGCCTGGGCGTAGGCGGCAGCGTCGACGAGCTTGTTCTTCGCGCCGGAAACCTGCGCCCGCAGCGAGCGCGGCGGGTAGCGTTTGGGGTCGACGCCGAGCTCGGTCATACAGCGTTTGAGCATCCGCAGCGAGTCGGACTCGTCGTAGATCGTGAAGCCACGCGAGTAGCCGAGCGTCTCGGCGTCGGCGCGCAGCATCCGCGCACAGGCCGAGTGGAAGGTCGTCACCCACATCGCCCGCACCGAGCGACCGATCAGGTCGCCGACCCGCTCGCGCATCTCGCTCGCCGCCTTGTTGGTGAAGGTGATCGCGAGGATCTCGCCCGGCCGCGCTCGGCCGGTCGCGAGCAGGTAGGCGATCCGGTGGGTGAGGACGCGGGTCTTGCCCGAGCCGGCGCCGGCCAGGACCAGCAGCGGCCCGTCGCCGGCCACAACCGCCTCGCGCTGGGGCTCGTTGAGGCCCGCCAGGAGCCGCTCCGCCCGGTCGGCGCCGGGTTCTACCGGGGCCCCCTCGACCCCCTCGACGCCGGATGCGGGCGGCTCGAATTCGCCTTGAAGCGTCACCCGCCGAGCATAGCCCCGGCCACGGCCGGCCCCGCGACTAGGAGTCGCAGGCTTCGACCAGTTCTTCGAAGGTATCCCTGGAGCCGCTCAGGCGCAGGTCTTCGGCTTCGCTGCGGGAGAGTGAGGCGAAGGCTTCGGTCAGGCAGGCAGCCAACCGGTGGCTTATTTCTCCGGGGTGCGCGCCAACCTGCGCTTCGAAGGCCTGCGCCAGCTGGCCCGCGTCGAACTTCGTGAACTTGACGATTTCGTCCAGCTTCCACTGGTCGTCTTTCTTGACCAGGGCGACTTCGACCGCCTGGCCGTCGAGCCCACCGCCGCTCAGGGCAACCTCCGCCGTGGCGCTGGAGCCGTCGACTTCCACCTTCGAGACCTTGACCGAGTCGAGGCCCTCTTTCTTTTCCGCTTCCTCTTCGCATTCCGCCAGCGCACCGGGCCCGCTTTCCCCCGCCAGTTGCTCGTTGAAGCGCTGCGTGTTCAGCCGCTTGCAGTTGGCCGGGTTATTGGCGGTGGCCGAGGCCACGATCGTTTCTTCGACCAGGGCGGTTTCGTCGCTGCTGCCGCAGGCCGCGAGCGCGAGCGCGGCGACGATCGGGATGCAGGGCAACGAGAGCAGGCGCTTGCTCACGATCGAGTCCTTTCGAAGGCGGGGGCGAGAACGGGCGCGAGGCTACCTCAGCCACCGGCGGTCGAACGACCGGTGCGCTCGCGCACGGCGCCGGCCTCGCCGCCGTCCCCGGGCGCCTCGTTGCCGTCGAGCGCGGCGAGGCGGCGCTCGAGCTCGGCGATCCGCTGCGAGAGCGACTTGATCGCCTCGGCGATCGGGTCCGGCAGGTGGATCCAGTCGACGTCGGGCCCCTCGACCCGCTTGCCCTCGACCTTGACCGGGTGACCGGGATTGCCGACCACCGTCGCGCCCGGCGGCACGTCCTCGATCACCACCGTGTTGGCGCCGATCTTGGCCCCGTCGCCCACCGCGATCGGCCCCAACAGCTTGGCGCCCGAGCCGACCGTGACGTTGTCGCCGAGGGTCGGGTGGCGCTTGCCGCGCTGGAAGCCGGTGCCGCCCAGGGTCACCCCCTGGTAGAGGGTCACCCGCTCGCCGATCTCGGCGGTCTCGCCGATCACCACCCCGGAGCCGTGGTCGATGAAGAACTCGCGGCCGATCCGCGCCGCCGGGTGAATCTCCACGCCGGTGACGGAGCGGGTCAGGTAAGCGAGCACGCGCGGCGCCACCGGCACCCGGGCTTCGAGCAGAGCGTGCGCCACGCGATGGGCGAGCAGCGCCTGCACGCCGGCCCAACTGAGCAGGATCTCCAGGCTGGAGACTTCCTGCGCCGCCGGGTCGCGGTCGCGCGCCGCGGCCACGTCGGCGCGCACCTCGTGGACAAGCCTCTTCCAGCGGCTCATGGTGAGAAGAAGGGTAGGGAGACGTAGCGCTCGCCCGAGTCGCAGACGATCGTCACCACGCGCTTGCCCTCCATCTCCGGCCGCGCCGCGACCGCGAGCGCAGCCCTGACGTTGGCGCCGGCGGAGATGCCGGCCAGCACCCCCTCGCGCTGGGCGACCAGCCGCGCCGTCTCCAGCGCATCCTCGTCGTCGACCGCGATCACCTCGTCGATGACGCTGCGGTCGAGCACCTCGGGCACGAAGCCGGCGCCGATCCCCTGGATCTTGTGCGGGCCGGGGGCGCCGCCGGAGAGCACCGGCGAGGCCGCCGGCTCGACCGCGACGACGAGGGTCCCGGGGCTGCGCTCGCGCAGCACCTGCCCGACCCCGGTGATCGTGCCGCCGGTACCGACGCCGGCGACGAAGGCACCGACCTCGCCACCCGTGTCGCGCCAGATCTCCTCGGCGGTGGTGCGCCGGTGCGCCTCCGGGTTGGCGGGGTTGGAGAACTGCTGCGGCATGAAGCCTTTGCGCTGCTTGCGGATTTCCTCGGCCAGCTCGACCGCCTCGCCCATCCCGCCCAGCGACGGCGTCTCACGCACCTCCGCCCCGTAGGCGCGCAGCAGCTTCGTGCGCTCGCGGCTCATCCCCTCGGGCAGGGTGAGGATCAGCTCGTAGCCGCGCGCCGCGCAGACCATCGCCAGCGCGATCCCGGTGTTGCCGCTGGTCGGCTCGACGATCACCGACCGGCCGGGCTCGATCAGGCCCTCGGCCTCGGCGGCGTCGAGCATCGCCACCCCGATCCGGTCCTTGACCGAGCCGCCCGGGTTGAGCTGCTCGAGCTTGACGCAGACCTCGCCGGGCAGCTCGGCGCCAAGCCGCGAGAGCGCCACCATCGGCGTCTCGCCGACGACCGCGGCGGCGCTTTTCCCGATCGACATCAGGGGCGAAAGCCTAACCGCGGACCGCGGGCGCTACCCCGCGACCCAGGCCTTCGCCTCCTCCAGCTGGTCGAGCCCGAACAGCTTCAGCTCGCCCGGCGTCATCCAGCCGAAGAGCCCGGAGAGGTGGCGGACCCAATCGACGTCGGTGACGAGGGCCGTGCGCTTCCAGGCCGAGGCGTGGCCGATGCCGAAGCGGGCCCCGACCTTCGCGTCCTCCCAGGCCGCGGCGGCCTCGTACCCCTCGAAGCCCGGCCCGAGCTGGCAGAGGCAGCGCACCTCACCGCTCTCGAACGCCGCCTCGAGCGCGGGGACCAGTACCGCGTCGTAATCGGCGCGGCTGACCTTGCCCGAGAAGCGGAAGCCGACCGTGCCCTGCGGCATCTCCTCCAGGGGCTCGATCATCGGTCGCTTCCCCGGCCGCTGATCCAGTTGGCGGGACCGTAGGGCGGCAGCAGCAGGACGAGGCCGATCAGGACCCCGGTTGCGCCGGCGTAGAGGAAGAGCTCGGCGACGCCGGAGTTTTCGCCGGTCACGTTCTGGCCAATCGCGAGGATCGAGAAAGTGAAGATCGCCAGGGAGAGTGCGGAGAGCATGAAGGGCTTGCGCCGATCGGGCATGAACTCGAGTCGCACCAGGCTGACGATGACGAGGACGAAGACGGCGAGCTCGAGGATGCCGAGGATCGTCCAGGCCGCGTCGACGCCGGGGATCGTGTCGAGGAAGGTGCCGCTGAACTGCTTTTCGATCCCGGCCGGTGCCCCGAGCCCGTCGAAGATCTTCTCCTTGCCGGCGTAGAAGAAGAGCACGCCGACCAGGAAGTAGATACCGGCGAGGATCAGGCCGTAGACGACGCCGTCCTCCCAGCGCATCGCCGACGACCGATTCGGCGCCGGCACACCCTCACGTCCCTCCATCGGAAACCTCCTACTGGGGAATGATTGCTCCGTATTTCGACCGTATCCGCACCGGTCCTGCGTGTCCACGCTACCCCTGAAAGATTGGGACGGGAGTGGACACCTACGGGACAGTGATCGAGCGAGGACCGTCGCCCGGCGACAGCAACATGGACAGGGACAGGCGCAAGCGCTTTGAGGCGCTCTTTCGCACCACCCATCCGCGCGTGCTTGCCTACGCACTGCGCCGGGCCCCGGATCGCGAGAGCGCCGAGGAGGTGGTGTCGGAGACCTACCTGATCGCCTGGCGGCGCTTCGACGCGGTGCCGCGCGAGGACCCCCTGCCCTGGCTATTGGGCACCGCGCGCAGGGTGCGCAGCAACCAGCGCCGCGCAGCGACCCGCAGACCCCACGCAACGGGCGCCGTGCCGATCGACGGCATCACCGCCCGCGACCCGGTGACCCCGGCGGCCGAGGCGCTCGCCGAGCGCGAGGCCTTCGCCGCCGCCTTCGCGGCGCTGCGCGAGCGCGACCGGGAAGTGCTGTCGCTGATCGCCTGGGACGGGTTGCGGGTACGCGAGGCGGCGACGGTGATGGGTTGCACCAGCGCCGTCTTCTCGCTCCGCCTGCACCGAGCGCGCGGGCGCCTGCTGAAAGAGCTGAAGCGCAGCGGACACTCACTGGGCGAAGCGAACGGGCAGCCGCCCTTGGTTGAGCAACCCGGAACCACGGAGGCATGATGAGATCGCGAGAGGACCGACTGGACGAGGCGCTGCGCGCGGCGGACCCACTCGCAGGCGGCACAGAGGGGACCAACGAGGGGCCGGCGGAGGACCTGCTTGCCGCGATCGTGGCGAGCGATCCGAGCGGGAGCGGGTCGCCCCGGGAGCGGGGCGCCCAGCGGCCGCCGGCCAAGGCGAACCGCAGGCGCTACCTCGTTGCGGTGCCGGTGGCCGCGGCCCTGGTGGGAACCCTTATCGCCATCCTGCCCGGCCGCGATGACGACGGGCCGAGCACCCTGCCGGCGCTTGCCCAGGTCGCACAGGCGGCGGCGGCGCAGGCACCGCTCGAGAGCGACCTTCCCTACCTCTACCTGAAGACCCGCTCGACCGGCCTGATGACAGCGGTCGCGGGCGGTCGCGGCTGGTCCGTCTCGACGCCGACCACGAGGGAAGAGTGGATCGCCAGGGACGGCTCCGGCCGGGTGCGCACCGTCGAGGGCCCGGCGCGCTGGGCAAGCACGGGGGACCGCGAAGCCTGGGAAGCCTCCGGTCGCATCCCCTTCCTCGCCCACGGTTGGGGGCGCCACGTCAGCCAAGAAGAAATCCCGGCGGGCCGCTTCCGCAACTTCCTCCCCGGCGGCACCGCCCTCTCTGCCCTGCCGACCGACGCCACCGAGCTGGCCGCCTGGCTCGAGCAGCGCGTGCACGACCCCAAGGCGGGCGCCGGTGCGGGCAACGGCTTCTCGGTCGCGGTGAGGACCCTCACCCTGGTCGCCGAAATCCTCAGCAACCCGTTCGCCTCACCGCAGCTGAGGGCGGCGCTCTACGAAGCGGAGGGACAGGTCCCCGGCATCGAATACCTCGGCGAGGTCACCGACGAGCTGGGCCGGCGCGGCGTCGCGGTCGGCGCCGAATCGGCCAACTCCGGCGCGCCGACGGTCTACTCGCTGATCTTCGACCCCAGGACCTCGCGCGTGCTGGCAACCCAACAACAGGTGCTCGAGGCCCCCTCGGCACTCCCCGACGAGGGCTACCCGCGGACGGAATCCGTCCTCTACCTCGAATCCGGCGCGACGAGCTCGCTCGGCAGCAGGCCCGACAGGTAGCCCACTTCGCCCCAGTCGGACCCCGCCGCTAGATGAAGTACATACCGAGTCGGGGCGCGCAATCCCGCATGAGCAAGCGGTTTGCCGTTTCCGTGCGCCAGTTATGCGCCAGTACGCCTCGCACCAGCCGCGCGGGCGGCTTGTTCATCCCGCTCTCGCTGAGCTTCACGCGGGCGTCAGCGGTCGATCCGTCAACGTCGCCGTGGCGACGTGCAGTGGGCCGCTCTCCCCGCCCTCGTCAGCGAGATAGAGGGCGACTCCCTCTTGCAGAGATTCAAAAAGCTCGTCAAGAGTGTCCCCGGAGGCAAAGCAGCCAGGCAACTCCGGAACGTCCGCCCAGTAGCTGCCGTCCTCGATATGGATACGCGCCGTTAGCTCCATAGGTGAAGTTCCTTCATCTTAGCTCTGCCTGCTTGAGAATCGCCTGGGCCAGGCCGGTTGGGTAGTCACGCCCCTTGTGCTGCGGAAGCGTGATCGGACGACAGCCGGGCTTGGTCATCTTGACCTGATGCTTGCCGCCGCGAGCCTGCGTCCAGCCGTTTTCCTTCAACAGCTTGATCGCCTTCTTCTGATTCAGCGTCCCCTTCATCGGCCGAGCGACGGTAGTCCTCGGTGCGGCGGAAACGTTTCGGCGGCATGCCTCATGCGCCAGTTGGCGCACCAGCGAGCATCGCGCCAGCCGCGCGAGCGGCTTCTTCGTCCCGCTCACCGGCCAGCACACAGATCACAGGAGGAAAGCTCGGGTAGTGGCTGCGCCAGATCGGTTCGCTGCCTTTGCCACGAGCGCTGGAAAGCTGGCCGTAGCGGGCCAGCTCGGCAACCAGGCTTTCAACCGAGAGCGTGGCGCGGTCCACCTCAACGAAGCGCTGCTCATAGACGATGTGCCGCTCGTCGGTCCGCACGTAGTTCAGCACCGCATCGGCGATCAGCGAGCGGCGGGCGCGACCGCGACCACGGTTGAGGGGATGTGCGACCTCATGCCGCCAGGAGAGCGGGCCGAAATCGTCACCCCGCTCGCGCGCCGCGAGCAGGAAGCTGATGCCAACCTCGTTGACGGCGAGGGTGTGGGCGCGCAGCGGTCCGGCCGCCTGCTCCGGGGCGAGGACTTTCGGCCGGCGCTCGACCTCGCTGGCGTCGAGAACGTAGTCAGCGCCGCGCTCGGTCAGGAACCAAAGGCGACGGGGAGCGCGGCGCGCTTCGGCATAGGCGACCAGGCCCGCGCGCTCCAAGTAGGCCAGGACTTGCTGAGCGCGCCGGACACCGCGATCAGGGAAGTGGATCGCGCGCACCTGCGCGGTCGAGAGAGTGCGATGCTCGCCAAGCGAGGCAATCACCTCAGCGGTCCCCTCGGGGAACCGCAAGCCCGCTGCCGCCTTCCAACTCACGCAGACCCCCAGGGCTGTTGATCGACGGCGAAGCGCTGCGAAGCCAGCGCGGAGCCGATGATCGACTGTGGAGGCGGAGTTGCCAGCACCAAGGCGATTTCGTTCGCCGAGGTGATGGAGAGCCGCTGCCGAACCAGCGCGGAGGTGGTAGCGCAGGCGTCGAGTGCAAGGGACGCGGAGAAGATCGAGAGGGTGACGACCAGCACCGCCCCGATGTTTTGACCCGTAGGTGCAGTAGGAATGTCGGCAAATCGCCAAGCCCGCAGATGGCGCTGCGGTGGGCTTTGGTTGCCCTCGGCGCTAGTCGATCCGCGAAGCGACAGGGGAGGCGATGGACGCAGGGAACCCCGAAGCGGAAGGCGAAGCGCCAATGAAGATTTGGCGGCTCGCCGTTCTCTGTTGTTCTGTGGATCAGTCATTGGCCCTCTGCCCTACAGAGCAGCGAGCCGCAGAAGTGGACCCCCTCGGCGTAACTACGTGCCCACGCAGTTACGCCCGCTTCGCGACTAAGAAGCGGGCGGAGACACCGAGATGAAAGCCACTTGCTCATTCCCTATAACAGGGAGGCGAGTGACAAAAGTGGTCACAAGCATATGCTTAAAAGGTTTTTTGTCTGCAAGACTCAAACGGCGGTGCGTCTAGAGGATTTCCCCCTGATCGGCCGCTGTGCGTTGAGGCTGGAGACTTGCTCAGGCTGACCGGGAAGGCGTGGTCCTGTCAATCTCGCCAAGCCGGGAGTTCACCCGAACTGCCTGACGAGCCGCTCGCTGGTCTTTCTGGAAATCGCGTCGGACCGTTCCGGCAGAGGCCTTTTCGCCACCTTGGACCGTGCGTTTGACGCCCTTGTACCGTGCTTTCATCCGGCCTCTCCCTGAAATTGGGTTGCCGTCAAGTCCGTCGCGGCCGTGGATGCACCGTTGCCCTGCGCTGCTTCGGTAGACCCTGCTGGCGTCGGCTCGACGGCCGATATAAAGGTTTGAGGGGTTGGACCTTCGACAAGCGGTCGCATTTCCCTTACAACAGCGCGAACCGCGTCATCGAACAACTCGACGGGGAAGCCCAGCGCTTGAAGCTCTGGAAAATCAATCACGTAATCGTGAGAGGGGTACCCGTAAATGATCTGGTCAACGATTTCGCCAGCCTGTCCTGGTGGAATCTTCCCGGTCCGCGCAAGAAGCCGTTGCCCGTACTCGCTGGCAACCTGCAACTCGCGGCTGTACTGACCAAGCTTCTCCGGATCTAGCTGGCGAACCAATGGCCCCGTGGTCACGTCAACGAAGCGAACCGCGTGAGTCAAAGCATCGTCATAGCTCAAGCCGTACTCGCGGACCAGCATGGACACCGTATTCGCGAGCGCTTCGGTGGAGAAGGCCTGCGCCTGCTCTAGCGCCTTAAAGGGATCAAGCGCCGAGTGAAACTCGCCCTCCCCCTTCTTCTTCTCCTCCCAAATCTGCACATCCAAAGGTCCAAGCTCGGCGTGATCTCCAAGCACGATCTTGTCGGAGCCGACACAAAGCAACGTTGCGGCGCTCTTGGCCCAAAATGGGACGCACGCGTAGACCTCCTTGGCGTGCATCCTGAGCAGCGACATCAACTGATAGGCCGCATGGGCACTCCCGCCGCCGGAATGGATGACGAGATCCAGCTCCTCGTAGCTGCTGTCGCCCAGCTCATCGTGAATCCGCAAAACCGTATTGAGGCTTATCGACTCTGGCGGCGTGAAGCAGAAGACCGCAACACGGCCTCGCCTATCTGCGAAGTTCTGAAGAGCGTCTGGAATTTCGGCGGTCACCACGGTCAGCCTACACCGCGCGGTTGGCCAGACCGCACCCAGACCGGCCTTCAACCCTGGCGATGCGCCTAAGTTTCATGGCCGTGCGCCACTGGTGCGCCAGTTGTGCGCCAGTACGACCGGAAATAACCGGACTCAGCCGGACTGAAAACCGCTTAAACAAGCGGAATGTCAATGCCCATGCGGCCCGATCTAAATGAAGTACATGCCGCTGCCGGCGGCCTCGGCTTCGCGGCGGGCGACCTCGGCGATCGTGGTCTGGCCGAGGACCTTGCGCAGGGCGGCGACGCCCTCGGCCCAGATGCCGCCGGCCTCCTCGGCCTCCTGGCCGACTTTGCCGTCGAGCGCCTGCACGACCTCGAGCACGGAGATCTCCTCGGGGGCGCGGGAGAGCGTGTAGCCGCCGCGCATGCCGCGGTGGCTGGTCAGCAGGCCGGCCCGGCGCAGGGTCGAGAAGAGCTGCTCGAGGAACTGCTCGGGGATCTCGCGGCGCTCGGCCAGCTCCTTGATCGGCACCGGCCGCTCGCCCGAGCGCGCCAGCTCGGCCATCGCGACGACCGCGTAGCGCGACTTCGAGGTGATCGAGATCACGTCATGGGTTTCTAGCGCACCGCTCGGACCCGGCTGGGCTAGGATCGGGTGGCACCGGCTCCAGGGCTGACGATGGAGCCATCGCCGAACCCCCCAATATCGGAGCAGTCCTGAGCGAGCGACCCCAGTGCCTAGTCGTCGACGGTCACCCGATCGTCCGGATCGGCGTGCGCCGGGCGCTGGGCGACCGCTTCGAGTGCCAGGAGGCGACCAGCCGCACCGAAGCGGTCGACTTGATCAGGGATGTGGGCAGCATCGACATCGCGATCCTCGACATGCGCCGCCATCCCGACGGCGACGGCGCCGCCCCGCTCGGCGCCACCGAGACGATCCGGATGATGCTCAAAGCCGAACCCGGCCTCGGCATCGTCGCCCACGGCGAGCGCGCCGAGCGCCACCTCGCCAGCGCCGCCCTGCAGGCGGGCGCCAGCGCCTACGTCTCGCGCACCGCGGGCAGCGAGCTCTTGCTGCGCGCCGCCCAGGCCGCGCTCGCCCAGGAACGCTTCGTCGACCCCGGCGTCCCCCCCCGCGGCAGCCGCGGCAAGCTGACCAAGCGCCAGCGCGAAATCCTCCAGCTCCTCGCCAACGGCGAATCGACCACGGTCGCCGCCCGCGAGCTCGACCTCAGCGAGGAAACGATCAAGACCCACACCAAGCACGCGCTTGCCCGCCTGGGAGCGCGCAACCGCACCCACGCCGTCGCGATCGCCCTCAGGGAGTCACTCATCGAGTAGCTGCCGGGCCGGAGGCTCCCTAGATCCAGCCGCGGTCGCGGGCGGTGAGCACGGCCTGGGCCCGATCGACGGCGCCGATCTTGCCGTAGACGTTGTGCAGGTGGGTGCGGATGGTCGAGACCGAGAGTTGCATTTCGCTGGCGATCTGCTTGTAGACCATGCCCTCGGAGAGGTGCCGCAGCACGTCGAGCTCGCGGGCCGAGAGCGGGCAGGGCTCGGCGGCTCGGCTGACGTCGGTGCGGGCGTAGGGAAGCTGGTAGAGCAGGTCGCGCAGAGCCTCCGGGCCGAGCCCGCAGCGCTTGGCTGAGGTGTGCAACCGCTCGGGGGAGATCGTCTCCCCCTGGCTGTAGTGGGCGACCATGTCGGCGGTCGCGACGATCGCGGCGAGGCCCTCGGCATCGTCGGCGTGGTGGCGCTCGATCGCGACGGCAATCCGCTGCGGCAGGTTCCAGCGCCGCGCCAGCACGCCGCCGACCAGAGCGTGGTCGATGCCGAGGCGATCGCGTTCCTCGCGCAGGCGCTGCTCGGGCGCTTTGGAAACGGTGTCGAACTGGCCCCGATCGCCGGGGTGCAGGTTGGCGATCACCAGGCGGCCGACGTCGTGCAAGAGCGAGGCGACGGCGAGTTCGTCGCGGTCCTCCCAGCCGATCGTGCGGCCGATCTCATCGGCGGCCTGCTGGGTGGCGAGGGCGTGGACGCGAAAGCGCTCCGGGCGCATCTCGCGGCCGCCGTTGGTCTCGAAGAAGTCGAAGACGGGGGCGGTGCCGGCGATCGCGAGCACGCCCGAGGGCTTGAGCACTTCGATCGCGGCCGGGATCGAGCCGATGCTGGCAACCGGCACCGCGGTCCGGTTGGCGAAGCGAAGGACCGCGATCGAGAGGCCTACGTCAACCTCGACCGCCTCGACCAGGTCACTGGTGCGGCCGGTTTCGGCGGTGGCGGCGTGCATGACGCGGGCGCGGGACTCGAGCAGGACCGGGAACTTCTCGACGGCCTCGAAGGCCGCGGCGAGCCGGGCGCCGGGCGCTGGCCTGCTGTTTCCGTCGTTGCGGGCGGCAGCAGCCTTGCCCTTGCCGTTGTTCTGAGGCTTGGTCGTGTCCATTTGCCGGAAAACTCCTCGACTGCCTCATCGGCAGCGAAGGACGCACGGTTTAGCCCTGACATCCACAAAATTAAGGTGATTCCGCTGCCCATTTGTCCATTTGGGCCAGAAAAAGCGGCCGTGGTTGTCCGCTATGCGCGAAGGCGGGCGATGGCGGCATCGATGCGCGCCAACGCTTCCTCCCGGCCGAGCGCGGCGAGCGACTCGAAGATGCCGGGCGAAACCGAGGTGCCGGTGATGGCCACGCGAATCGGCTGGTAGACCTTGCCGGGCTTAGCGCCGAGCCGCTCGGGCAGCGGCTCCAACGCCGCCTCCACTGCGGCGACGTCAAAGGTCTCGGCCGCGGCGAGCGCCGCGCGGCTCGCCTCGAGCGCCGCCCCGGCGCCGTCCTTCATCACCTTCGCCCAGGCCCTTCCATCCTTGACCGGCGGCTCGAAGAGGAAGCGGATCAGACCCCAGACCTCCTCCAGCGTCTGCGCTTTCTCCTGCGTGATCGAGCAGGCCTCGCGCAGGCGGGCGTCGGGCTCGCGGCCGAGATGGCGGGCGACCGCCGCCGTGTACTCGTCCAGCGACAGCTCGCGCATGAAGCGACCGTTCAGCCAGCGCAGCTTTTTCTCGTCGAAGATCGCCGCCGAGCGGCCGACGTCCTCGACCCGGAAGCGCTCGACCAGCTCCCCGGTCGACATCACCGTCGTGTCGTCATCCGTCCCCCAGCCCAGCAGGGCCAGGTAGTTGCGCACCGCCGCCGGCAGGTAGCCGGCCTCGCGCAGCTCTTGCACCGAGGCGGCGCCGTGGCGCTTGGAGAGCTTCTTGCCGTCGGGCCCGTGCAGGAGCGGCAGGTGCGCGTAGCGGGGCGGCCGGTGGCCGAGCGCAGCGAGGACGAGCAGCTGCTTGGGCGTGTTGGAGAGATGGTCGTCGCCCCGCACCACGTCGGTGATGCCCATCTCGGCGTCGTCGACCGCGACGGCGAAGTTGTAGAGGACCGAGCCGTCGCCGCGGGCGATGACGAAGTCGTCGTAGCTGCGGTTGGGGAAGCGCACCGGCCCGCGGATCAGGTCCTCGACCACCGTCTCTCCCTCGTCGGGCACGCGCAGGCGGATCGCGGCGCCGGCGGCGTCGGTCGGCGTGCCGCGGTAACCGCGAT
The DNA here is from genome assembly GCA_035548675.1 of Solirubrobacterales bacterium. Lineage (GTDB taxonomy): Bacteria > Actinomycetota > Thermoleophilia > Solirubrobacterales > 70-9 > VRUE01. The sequence goes on along the minus strand of DASZSJ010000015.1, from coordinate 39,616 downwards.
CGGCCCCATGCGCGGCCTTCCAAGCCTCGACGTCCCTGGCGGTCGCGGAGTCCTGATAGGCCGCGCCCGATTCGAGCAACCGTTGCAGGGCCTCGGCGTGGCGCTCGGCGCGGCCGGCCTGCGAGACGGGGCCGACGTCCCAGTCGAGCTCCAGCCATTCCATCGCGTCGATGATCTGCGTCACGTTTCCCTCGGTCGAGCGCTCGCGGTCGGTGTCCTCGATCCGCAGCACCAGCTCCCCTCCCCCGTGGCGCGCCGCCAGCCAGTTGTAGAGGGCGGTGCGGGCACCGCCGATGTGCAGCGCCCCGGTCGGCGAGGGGGCGAAGCGGAAGCGCTGTGGGGTCTGGTCAGGCACGGCGGGGCGCATGTTTCCACAGCGCCCGCTCGCGCATCCAGAGGAAGAGCGGCAAGCCGAAGCAGAGGCCGACCCCAAGCGTCGCCGGAACGCACAGCCACCACCCCGCGATCTCCGTCCGCCGCGCCTCGGCAGCGGCCCAGACGAAGAGGGCAAGGCTGGCGATCAGCAGGTCGAGCACCAGTTGGGTGGAGGGCACGCTGGCGAACCAGAGCGAGAAGTAGCCGCCGATGGCGAGGCCCTCGTCGGCGAGGAAAAGCGCGACGCAGAGGTCGGGGACGACGAGCCCGACCAGCATCAGGGCGAGCAGCAGGCGCTCGGTCGTGTCTCCCGGGCGGCGCTGGGTGGACCGGTGGACTTCCTTGCGCAGCTCCCTCACTCCCTCGATCGCCATGCCCGGCACCTGTCGCGGCCGCCGCCGGGCGACGCGCCCGGCGGCCCTTGTGAGGCGGCGCGGCGTGAAGAGCCGCGACGGCCGAATTTCGTGGTTGAGCATTCGCATGAACTTCCGCGTGTCCTCCCCCTCGGCGGCGATGTCGCGCAGGACCTGATCGGCCAGGGGTCGCGCCCTCCGCACCGATCCCATGTCCGCGGCGAACCAGTGCATCTCGCGACCGTCCTCGTCGCGCCAGCGCCACCAGCGCCGCAGCGCCGCGTCGAGCTCGCCCCCGAGCCCGCAGGCGATCGCCTCCGCCAGCTCCTCGCCCTGGCGCAGCGCGTCGGCCATGCCCTGGGCCGGCGAGGGATCCTTGAAGTTGCCGGCGTCGCCGTGCAGCACCCAGCCCGGGCCGGTCGCCTCGCGAAAGTAGCCGTGCCAGCTCGCCATCACCCGGATCGGCCCGCGCCGCCGGGCCCCGGCGAGGAGCCCGGCGAGCTCCGGCCAGGCGCGCAGGGCCGCCGCGTAGCCGCCCTCCCGGTCGGCGAGGAAGGAATCGCGCGCCGCCATCGGCGGGCAGGCGGCCGCCAGGTAGAGGCCGGAGTCGGTCGGCCCGGCGACGTAGGTCAGCTCCCCCAGCGAGGCGAGCCGCAGGTGCCCGTCGGGCTCGGCCCCCTCGAAATAGGCCCAGGCGAAAACCCGGCCGGGGGGCGCCTGGCGGTACTCGCGGGCGCCGACGAGCTCGGCGACGGCCGATTTCCTGCCGTCGGCGCCGATCACCAGGCGGGCCATGAGGCGCTCGCGCCCCGCTTCGACGCCGACCACCCGATCGCCCGCGCACAGCAGGCCGGTAACCCTCGTTCCCGTCCGCACCTTCGCCCCGGCAGCAGCCGCCCCCTCGGCCAGGAGGCGGTCCAGCGTCGCGCGGCGCAGCGAGATCGCCGGGTGGTCGAAGAGCCCATCGTCGAGCCTTCCCTCCATCCGCACTTCGTCGCCGCTGAACGAGAAGCGGGTCAGCGGCGCGGCACCGGCGGCGAGGATCCCATCGAGGGCGCCGAGCCGCTCGAGCACCGCCACGCCGCAAGGCTGGATTACGTGGGTGGAGAGGGTCTCGCTCGGGAACCTGGCCCTATCGATCAGACAGACGCTCAGGCCGCGCCGGGCGAGCATCGTCGCCAGCGGCGAGCCCGCGCAGCGCGCCCCCACCACGACGACGTCGAAGCGCTCCATGGCGGGCACGCTTTCAGCTCGAGGAAGGCGTGTCCATTACCTGCGAGGTAGTTTCCGCAGCGCCTCGACCGTCGCCCGGTCGGCGGGAAACCCGAGCTCGATCGAGAGCTCTGAGGCCGTCACCTCGATCGCGGTGCCGAAGCTGGCGACGGAGAAGAAGAAGGACGCCTCCTCTCCCCCGGGGAGGCGCATTCGCAGCACCGGCGTGAGGATGTTCCCGACCCCACCCCCCGCGTCGCCGTCGCCGGCGCTCGCCACCGGGTAGCCGCCCACCTCCTCGAGCAGCGCCGCCAGCACCGGATCGCCGCTGATCGCCACCTGGCGCTCGAGCCTGCCGACGAAATAGCGGCGGGTCTCCGCCTGGTTGACCACCGAAGCCATCAGCCCGCCGGGATGGAGGCCGAGGCGCATGACGTTTACAGGCGGCTCCAGGAGGGCCTCGTCCACGCCGGCCGCCAGCGCCGCCATCGTCGCGTTCGCGGCGACCAGGTTCCAGTGACGATCGACCGCAACCGCCGGGTTGGGCTCGTGGCCCTCGAGGATCACGTCGAGCGCCTCCCGCACCGCGGCCATCGGCGGTTCGTCGATCGCCAGCTCCGGGAAGGCGGGTGCGTAGCCGGCCGCCAGCAGCATGCGGTTGCGCTCGCGCAGCGGGACCTCGAGCCGCTCGGCGAGCTTCAGCACCATCTCGGCGCTGGGCCGCGCCCGCCCGGTCTCGACGAAGCTCAGGTGGCGGGCGGAGACGCCGGCGTCGAGGGCGAGGTCGAGCTGGGTGCACCCGCGCAGGCCGCGCCAGCCGCGCAGAAGCGCCCCGACCCCAGAGCTTGCCATCGCCTGGCTCATAGGATGCCCACCCTATGTTGATCGGCGCCCACGTCTCCACTGCCGGCGGTCTCGACAAGGCGGTCGAGCGCGGCGCCGAGCGCGGCTGCGAAGCGATCCAGATCTTCAACCAGAGCCCGCGCATGTGGCGGCCGACCAAATACGGGCCGGAGGACTTCGCCGCCTTCGAGGAGGCGATGGCGAACTCGCCGGTCGAAGCGGTCGTGATCCACGCCGTCTACCTGATCAACTGCGCGAGCAAGGACAGCGAACTGCGCAAGAAGTCGCAGGCCTCGCTGACCCACGCGCTGCGGATCGGCAACGAGATCGGCGCCGCCGGCGTCGTCCTCCATCCCGGGGCGCAGGTGAAAGAGCCGCTGGGGCCCTCGATGAAGCGCGCCGGCAAGACGATCGCGGCGGCGCTGAAGGACAGCGAGCGCTGCCCGCTCCTGCTCGAGCAGACGGCGGGTCACAAGGGCCTGCTCGGCCGCGACTTCGACCAGACCGCCGAGCTGATCGAGCTCGCCGGCAGCGGCGAGCGGCTCGGCCTCTGCCTCGACTCCTGCCACCTCTTCGTCCAGGGCTACGACATCACCGACGAGGCCCACCTGAAGGCGGTCGTCGACGAAGCCGACGCCAAGGTCGGTATCGAGCGCCTCGGCTGCCTGCACGTCAACGACGCCGCCGCCCCGCTCGGCTCCTGCCGCGACCGCCACGCCAACATCGGCGAGGGCGAGATGGGCAAACGCGGCCTCTCGGCCTTCCTCTCCGAGCCCCGCTTCGAGGGGCTGCCGGCGACGCTGGAGACGCCGGGGCCGAACAAGAAAGGGTCGAGTGCCGAGGAAGTGAAAGAGGCGAAGCGGTTGCGCAAGGTGGGGCTCAAGCGCCGCGGCTGAGCTCATCAGGTGGGGAGAGGGATCCCCCGCCTCGGCTTATGGGTCGGTGCCGACCATCAGCCGTTTCTTCGGGATCACGATCACGATGTACTTCAAGGACCATGGCTTTCCACACTTTCACGCCTACCACGCCGATGGCGAAGCCAAGGTTGGATCGACAGCCTCGAGATCATCGACAGCAACCTCAAGCGTCGACAGCTTCGCTTCGTCCTTGCTTGGGCCGAGCTTCATCAAGCAGAGTTGGAAGAGAACTGGGACCGGGCACGCGCGCGTGAAACACTGAAAGAGATCGAACCCCTGCAATGAACCGTCTTGCCCCGTACATCGTCGTCAACGCTTCCGTAGTGCGCCACGGCGTACTCGAATTGACGTTCGCCGACGGCCTAAGCGGCACCGTGGAAGTGCTGCCGCATATGTGGGGGGCCGTCTTCGAGCAAGCCCGCACCAAAGAGGGCTTCGCGGAAGCCTACGTCGACGATGAGACCCATACGGTCGCCTGGCCTGGCGGCGCGGACCTCGCCCCCGACACGCTCTACGAGCGTGTCCGCACCGGGGAGTGGCCCGAACCCGCCTGGGCTATTTGACGTGAACGCCTGAGATCGCGCGGCTGATCACCAGGCGCTGGATCTCCGAGGTTCCCTCGAAGATCGTGTAGATCTTGGCGTCGCGGTGCATCCGCTCGACCGGGAACTCGCGGGTGTAGCCGTTGCCGCCGAGGATCTGGATCGCCCGCTCGGTCGACCAGACGGCGACCTCGCCGGCCTTCAGCTTCGACATCGAGCCCTCGGCATTTTCGAATTTGTGGCCGTTGCGGCCCATCCAGGCGGCGCGCCAGACGAGCAGGCGGGCGGCGTCGATCTCCAGCTTCATGTCGGCGAGGGTGAAGGCGATCGCCTGGTTCTCGACGATCGGCCGGCCGAACTGGGAGCGCTCTTTGGCGTACTCGAGCGCGTACTCGTAAGCGGCGCGGGCGATGCCGACGGCCTGGGCGCCAACGGTCGGGCGGCTCGCCTCAAAGGTCTGCATCGCCGCCTGGGACTTCGCCTTCTTGCCCTCGCGCACGCGGGCGAGGCGCTCGTCGAGCTTCTCCTTGCCGCCGAGCAGGCAGGAGCCCGGCACGCGGCAGTCGTCGAGGTGGACGTCGGCGGTGTGCGAGGCGCGCAGGCCGTGCTTCTTCACCTTGGCGCCCTGCTCGCAGCCCTTGGTCCCTGGCGGGATGACGAAGGCGGCGTGGCCGCGCGAGCCGAGCTCGCGGTCGACCGAGGCGATGACGACGTGGACGTCGGCGATGCCGCCGTTGGTCGCCCAGGCCTTCTGGCCGTTCAGCACCCACTCGTCCGTCGCCTCGTCGTACTTGGCGGTGGTGCGGATCGCCGAGACGTCGGAGCCGGCGTCGGGCTCGGAGGAGCAGAAGGCGGCGACCTTGGGGTCCTCGGCGCTGCCGAAGCACTGCGGGATCCACTCGCCGATCTGCTCGCCGGTGCCCTGGCCGAAGATCGCGGCGACGGCGAGCGAGGTGCCCATGATCGCCATGCCGATGCCGGCGTCGCCCCAGAAGAGCTCCTCGTTGGCGATCGGCAGCGTCAGGCCGGTCGGGTCGGCGAAGAACTGGCCGAGCGCTTCGAAGCTGTAGAGGCCGATCTTGGCCGCCTCCTGGATCACCGGCCAGGGGGTTTCCTCGCGCTCGTCCCATTCCGCGGCGGCGGGGCGGACGACGCCCTCGGCGAAGCCGTGCACCCACTCGCGGATGTCCTTCTGGTCCTGGTTCAGCTCGAGCGTGAAGGCGGGCCCCTCCGCGGTCCCCGCCTCGCCCGCGACCTCCGCCACGATGTTCTCCTTCGCTGCCTCTGCCACTGCCGCTGTATCAGTCACTTGGCCTCCATAGGTTTCACGGCGCGGGATCGTACAGATCGGTGGCCCCGCGGAGGGCGCTCAGACGTCGCGCAGATCGAAGGCGCGGATGCCCTCGGGGCCGTCGTCGGCGCAGTCGAAGAAGCGCCGGTTGACGCAATCGTAGGCCTCGCCGTCGCCCTCGTAGGCGCGCTCGACCGAGAACTGGCAGTGAGGGAGTGCCTCACCGGTCATCTTCACCCCGCCGAAGCCGCCCGGCTGCAGCACCGCCTCGAGGTCGACCTTGGCGGCGAAGACGCCCTGCATGCAGCCGACGTACTCGGCCCCGGTCAGCATGTCGACGAAGCTGTAGAGGTAGCGGCAGCGCATTTCGACGCAGCCGCGCGGCTCGACCATCTTGTCGCAGAACGAGCGGCACTGGCGGCACTCACCCGTCTTCTCGCGAGTAGCTGGCATGGATGAATTCTAGGGACCAAAGGGCGTGAAAACCACGATCCAGATTGGCTAAGCGGCCAGGGCAGAGGCGCTTCCGAGCACGTGGTCGAGCTCGCTGCGCAGGTGGCCCGAAGGGCGCACCCGGTAGCCGTCGCCACGGGCCTGGAGGACGGTCGTTCGCTCGGGGCCGACCAGTGAGACGCGCACGGGCGTGTCGCCCCTGTGGTGTTCGAGCACCGCCTTCACTTCCTCGATCAGCGCGTCGGAGCAGGCGCTTTCGGCGATCTCGATCTCAACCGGCCCGCTGGGACGGCTCGCCGCGACCGCCGGCGCGGCGGCGATCTCCTCCGCGTCCGGTTCGAAGCGCTCGGCCTCCTGCACGACGAGCTTGGTCTCACCCCGATCCTTGTGGTCGAGCCGGCCCCGCACCAACACGATCGCGTCGGGCTGGATCACCGCCGCGCTCTCGGCCTGGTCGGCCTTGAAGACGAGCATCTCGACCTGGCCCTCGACGTCGTCGAGGGTGGCGAACATCATCTGGTTGCCGCTCTTGGTGCGGATCTTCTTGCACTCGGTGACGATGCCGCCCACCGTCACCCAGGAGCCGTCCTGCTTGTTGGCGAGCTCGGCGAGGCTGCAGTCGACGCGGGCGCGCAGGGCGCCGCGCACCTCGGTCAGGGGATGCGAGGAGAGGTAGGTGCCCAGGGTCTCCTTCTCGAAGGCGAGCAGCTCGCCGCGCTCGAACTCCTCGGCGGAGATCGGCGGCCTGTGGTGGGCCGCCTGGGTCACCTGGGCGCCGCCGCCACTGTCATCGCCGAAGTCGAAGATCGAGCCCTGGCCGAGCTGGGCGTCTTCCTGGGCCTTCTGGCCGGCGGACTGGGCGGCCGGCAGCGCCTCGAGCATGCCCTTGCGGGTGGCGCCGGTCGAGTCGAGGGCGCCGCACTTGATCAGGCATTCGATCGCGCGTTTGTTGACCGCGCGCGAGTCGACCCGCTCGCAGAAGTCCCAGATCGAGGCGATCGGCTGGTCCTCGCGGGCGCGCAGGATCGCCTCGACCGCGGCGTGGCCGACGTTCTTGACCGCGTCGAGGCCGAAGCGGATCGCGTTCTCGGAGACGACGAAGGAGTGGTCGGAGGAGTTGACGTCGGGCGGCAGCACTTCGATCCCCATCTCCTCGCAGCGGTTGACGAAGAAGGGGACCTTGTCCTTGGTGTTCATCACCGAGGAGATCACCGCCGCCATGTACTCGGCCGGGTAGTTGGCCTTGAGGTAAGCGGTGCGGTAGGAGATCAGCCCGTAGCAGGCGGCGTGGGACTTGTTGAAGGAGTAGTCGGCGGCGGCTTCGTTCAGTTTCCAGAGGTCGGCGGCGACCTTGGGGTCGGTCCCCGAGTCGGCCATCCCCTTGAGGAACTTGTCCTTCATCGTCGCCATCAGGTCGCGCTTCTTCTTGCCAACCGCCTTGCGCAGGTCGTCCGCCTCGGCGCCGGAGAAGCCCGCCATCTCACGCGCAATCGCCATCAGCTGCTCCTGGTAGAGGACGCAGCCGTAGGTCGGCTCGGTGATCGGGCGCAGCCGCTCGTCGGGATAGGTGACCGACTCTGGATTGCGCTTGCCCTTGGCGTAGGCGGGGATGTAGCTCATCGCGCCGGGGCGGTAGAGGGCGACGAGGGCGACGATGTCGTCGAAGGCGCTCGGCCTCACCTTCTTCATCGCCTCGCGCATGCCCTCGGACTCGAGCTGGAAGACGCCGGTGCCCTCGCCGCGGGCGAGCATCTCGAAGGTCTTGGCGTCGTCCATCGGAATCGCGCCGATGTCGAGCTCGACCCCGCGCGAGCGGCGGATGATCTCGACCGCGTCCTCGATCACGTCGAGGTTGCGCAGGCCGAGGAAGTCCATCTTCAGCAGGCCGATCTCCTCGATCGGCCCCATCGAGTACTGGGTCACGATCTTGTACTGGCGCTCGGTCTTGCCGCCCCCGTTTCCGTTGCCGTTCCCATTGGCGGCGGGCGCGCTGCGGTCCTCGGCCAACTGCAGCGGCACCACCTCCTGCAGCGGGCGGTCGGCGATCACCACCGCGGCGGCGTGGATCGAGTTGTTGCGGATGATCCCCTCGAGCCCCTGGGCGACGTCGACGATCCGCTTGGCGTCGGCCTCGGCGTCGTAGGTCTTGCGCAGCTCCTGGCCCGGCTGCAGGCATTCCTCGAAGGAGGGGCTGCGGCCCATGATCGGCTCGGGGATCTGCTTGGCGAGGCGGTCGCCGGTGCCGTAGTCGAAGCCGAGCACGCGGGCGGCGTCGCGGGTGGCGGCGCGCGGCGCCATCTTGCCGAAGGTGATGATCTGGGCGACCGACTCGCGACCGTACTTCTCCTGCACGTAGCGGATCACGCGCTCGCGGCCGCGCACCGAGAAGTCGATGTCGATGTCGGGCATCGACTTGCGGCCGGGGTTGAGGAAGCGCTCGAAGAGGAGGTCTTCGGCGAGCGGGTCGATGTCGGTGATCGCCAGCGCGTAGGCAACGATCGAGCCGGCGGCCGAACCGCGCCCGGGGCCGACGGCGACGCCGTTCTCCTTCGCGTAGCGGACGAAGTCCCAGACGATCAGGAAGTAGGAGGAGAAGCCCATCTCCTCGATCACGCCGAGCTCGAACTCGAGCCGCTCGCGCGCCTCGGCCGGGATCGGGTCGCCGTAGCGCGCCCGCATCCCCTCGTCGGCGACGCGGCGCAGCATCGCTTCGGGCTCCTCGCCGTCGGGGGTCGGGTAGCGCGGCAACAGCAGCTTGCCCAGCTCGATCTCGATGTTGCAGCGCTCGGCGATCTCCAGCGTGCTCGGCACCGCCTCCGGCCACGCGGCGAAGGACTCCGCCATTTCGGCCGAGTCCTTGAGGTAGAACTCGTTGGTGTCGAAGCTCAGCTTCGGCGCCTCCAGCGTCGACTTGGTCTGCACGCAGAGCAGCGCCGAGTGGTTGTCGAAGTCCTCGCGCCGCAGGTAGTGGACGTCGGCGGTGCCGACCAGCGGCCGGCCGAGCTCGCGGGCGAAGCGGACGATTCCCTCGTTGGCCTTGTCCTGCTCTTCGATGCCGTTCTTCTGCACCTCGAAGTAGACCTGCTCGGGGCCGAAGACCTGGATCAGGTCGTCGAGGTGGGCGCGGGCGTCGGCGTCGCGCTCTTCGACCAGGCGGCGGCAGAAACGCGACTGCAGGCAGCCGGTGAGCGCGATCACGCCCTCGGCGTGGGCGGCGAGCAGCTCCATGTCGACGTTGGCCTTGCCGCGATGGAAGCCCTCGAGGAAGCCGGCCGAGGTGAGCTTGACCAGGTTGGCGAGCCCGGTGTCGTTCTCGGCCAGCAGCGTCAGGTGGTTGCGCTCGTACTTGGTCTTCTCCCTGACTCCCTTGACGTCGTCGACGAAGTAGGCCTCGAAGCCGGCAATCGGCTTGATCCCGTGCTTCTGGCAGGCCTTGTAGAGGTCGACCGTGCCGTTCATCACGCCGTGGTCGGTGAGGCCGAGCGCGGGCTGCCCCATTTCCGCGGCGCGCGCCGCCATCGCGTCGATCTTGCAGGCGCCGTCGAGCAGCGAGTACTCGCTGTGGGCGTGCAGGTGAACGGCAGGGTGACTGCTCACGAGGGAGCGATCATGCCAACCGGTTCAGATGGAGCGCGCGGGTTCTGTGCGTCTTCCGCGCACCTTCCGCGGTTTAGACACTCAGCCGCAGACCCAGGCGCTGGGGCCGGAGTCGGCCCAGATTTCGGCGGCGATGCGGTCCTGCTCGGCCTTGGGTGCGTTCTGCGGTTCGCCCTGGCCGCCGTAGAGCTTCCAGGTGGAGGGGAGGATCTGGTAGGCACCACCGGCCCCGCTGGAAGGATTGACCGCGCCGTAGTTGCCGCCCGACTCGCACATGACGATGTAGGCGGGGATCGAGTACGGCCCGCCGAGCCAGCGTTCGACTTCTCCTTCGGCCTCTTCGGTGCTGATCCGTTCCGCCCGGGCGGCCTTCGCTGCCTGGATCTCCGCAACCCACCTGCCCATGCTCGCCTTCAGCTTGGCCAGCGAGGCCTGGCGGGAGGCTTCGACCGTCTGCAGCTGCGCCGCGGCCGCTTCGGCAGCGGCGCGCACCGAGGCGACTTCGGAGCGGGCGGCGGCGAGGCGCTCGTTGTAGGCGTCGATGCGGGCCTTGAGCGCGGCGACGCGGTGCAGCGCGGCGGCAACGGTGCGGCGGACTTCGGCGACCCGCAGGGCCAGGTCGGAGTCGGATTGCTGGATTCGCTCCAGGTATTCGGTGCGGATCGCCAGCTCGTCGATGCTGTCGGCGGCGAGGATGACGCTGGCGGTGCTGGGGGCGCCGCTCTCGTAGATCGCCACCAGGCGTGCGGCCAGCGCCGCCCGGGCGCGGCGCAGTCGCCGCTTCTCCAGCGCGAGCCGGTGCTGAGTGCGGCGCACGGCAGCCGCCAGGCGCGCCGCCTTTTCTTCGCCGGTGGCGAGCAGACCGGTGAGCTTGCGCTCGCGCGCGCTCGCCTTCGCCGCTTCGCCTTCGGCCGCGGCGAGTTCCGCCTGGGCGCTTTGCAATGCCCCGGCGAGCGCGCCCGCTTCCTCCCGCCCGGCGGAGAGCTTCGCTTCCAGCCCGGAGATGCTCGCCACGCCGCTGCTCGCCAGGAGCAGCGCGGTCAGCCCCAGGGCCGCGCAGAGGAGCGCGGCAAGGCGTCCGCGAGCGCGGGTGATTGTCGCGAGCGTTCGCGCCACGGAACGCCTGAAATTACGCTAGCCCTCCGGGACGTTGCGGGTCGCCGCGTAGGCTGCAATCGCCACTGCAACGGCAGCGATGCCAGCCCCGATGCGGATCTGGCGCCGGTAGCGACGCCGCGCGTACCTGATCGAGAAGCGGATCGCGGCCTTGCCGAGGCGGTCGTAGACCATCGCCTAGCCCCCCTCCCCGCGCCGGCGGATCCGCTGCGCCATGCGCGACTGCAGCGACCAGAGCTCGATGAAGCCGGGCGAGGCCGCCTGCGAGAAGAGTCCGCCGGACTCGGCGAAGGAGGCGAGGTCGGCGTCGTAGACCGCGTTGGGCGAGGAGCGGGTCACCACCCGCACGCCGCCCTTGAAGAGCTTGAGGCCGATCGTGCCGGTGACCTGGGCGTTGACCGCTTCCATGTAGGCGTCGAGGTCGCTGCGCAGCGGCTCCCACCAGAGGCCGGCGTAGACGAGGTAGGCCCACTGGCGGTCGAGGTCGGGCTTGAACTGGTTCTGGTGGATCGTGCAGACGAGCTTCTCCAACTCCCGGTGGGCGGTGAGAACGATCTCCGCCGCCGGCACCTCGTAGATGTCGCGCACCTTGAGGCCGACGATGCGGTCCTCGATGTGGTCGACGATGCCGACCCCGTGGCGGCAGCCGATCTCGGCGGCGCGTTCGAGCAGATCGACCGGGCCGAGGCGCTCGCCGTTGAGCGCCACCGGCACACCGGCCTCGAACTCGACCGTCACCGTCTCCGCCTCGTCGGGGGCCTCCTCCGGCCGCGTGACGAGCTGGAAGACGTCGTCCTCGGGCGCGTGGTCGAGGTCCTCGATCCAGCGCCCCTCCGAGGAGCGTCCCCAGAGGTTGTCGTCGATCGAGTAGGGCGCCACCTCGGTGCCGCCCTTGACCGGGATGCCGTGCTCGCGCGCGTAGGCGATCTCCTCCTCGCGGCCCATCTGCCAGGAGCGCACCGGCGCGATCGTCTTCAGCTCCGGCGCCAGGGTGGCGACCGTGCCCTCGATCCGAACCTGGTCGTTGCCCTTGCCGGTGCAGCCGTGGGCGATCGTGTCGCAGCCGCTGCGGCGCGCCTGCTCGACCGCGAGCTTGGCGATCAGCGGCCGGCCCAGCGCGGTGAAGAGCGGGTAGCCGCCGCCGTAGAGCGCGTTGGCCTTGATCGCCGGCAGGACGTAGTCGCGGGCGAACTCCTCGCGAGCGTCGACGACGTGGCACTCCAGCGCGCCCAGGCGCTTCGCCTTGTCCTCGATCACGGCGTAGTCCTCGCCGGGCTGGCCGAGGTTGACCGTGAGGCAGACGACCTCGGCGTCGTAGTAGTCCTGGATCCACTTCAGCATCACGCTGGTGTCGAGCCCGCCCGAGTAGAGCAGCAGGACGCGCCGCACCGCGGCGGGATCCGCCTCGTAGGAGGCGGTGCGCAGGTCTGCTGGGGAGTCGGGAGTCACTGCGGGGTCGCGAAGTCTGTCACGGCAATGCGCGGTCGCACTTTGTGCCAGGCGGTGGGAAGAACTGCGACCGCGCTAGGGGGCGCCGATGCCGCCGCTGCCGTTTTCTTCTTCCGGCGGGGTCGTTTCGGTGGTTTCGGGCGCGGTCGTGGTTTCGGTGGTCGTCGGTTCGGTCGTTTCGGTCGTCTCCGGCGCGGTCGTCTCGCTCGTCGTCGTCTCGGTCGTGGCTTCGGACGTCGTTTCGCTGGGCACGGTCGTGACGGTCGAGGTCGTGCCCGAGTCGCCGCTGCTGGCGATGACGACGACGGCGACGAGGAGGCCGACGATCACCGCGACCAGGCCGGCGACGAGCAGGCGCATGTTTCCGTGCGGTCGCCCGTGGTCGCCGTCGTCGTCGGGCTGGCGCATCATCCGGGTCGGGTCCTCGTGCATGTTCAGTCCTCCGGTCCGAGTATCGCGTCGAGTATCTCGCTGGTGTCGTCGATGTCGAAGCTGCTGCGCAGCCGGGCGGCGATCTCCGCGCGGCTGCTGCCGGAAACGGCCATCTGGGTCGCCAGCAGGCGGGCGCCGGCGGCGCCGGAGCGCGGCCCGGGCGCGGGCTCGGTCCCGGGCTCGGCCGTCACCGGGCGCAGGTGCGGCTCGCGCTGGCGCGGGGTCGAGGGCGGGTCGAGCTCGTCGGCGAGGGCGCGCAGCCGCTCGGCGACGATCCGGTCGGCGCGGACGTTGGCTTCGGCCAGGCGCCGGCGCGCCTGCTCCTCGGCGTCGTCGATCACCTTCGCCGCCGCCTGCTCGGCGGCCTCGACGATCGCGGCAAGCCGCTCGGCGGTACCGCCGGTCAGCGCGCGTGGCTCGGATGGGCGCTTCGGGCTCATGCTGCGGCGTAGCTTAGGAGCGCGGCCTCGATCGTGGTCACGGCGCGGCGGAGCTGGTCGGGATCGACCGTCAGCGGCGGCAAGAGGCGCAGGGTTCCCGGCCCCGGCACGTTGACGACGAGCCCGCGCTCGAGCAGGTCGGCGCCGAGCGCGGCGGCGTCGATTTCCCCGGCGAGACCGACCCCGAGCATCAGGCCGCGGCCGCGCACCTCGCCGACCCCGTCCAGCGCCAGCAGGTCCTCGCGCAGCTGCGCCCCCAGCTCGCGCACACGGCGCAGGAGCGCGGGCTCGTCGACTATGTCGAGCACGGCCAGGGCGGCGACCGAGGCCAGTGGCCCTGCGGCGAAGGTCGAGCCGTGGTCGCCGGGCTCGAGCACCTCGCCCGCCGCTGGCGTCGTGATGCAGGCGCCGATCGGCATCCCTCCCCCCAGCGCCTTGGCGCTGGTGAGGACGTCGGGCCGGACCGGGGTCTGCTCGTAGGCCCAGAGCGAGCCGGTGCGGCCGACGCCGGTCTGGATCTCGTCGAGGATCAGCAGCGCGCCGCTCTCGTCGCAGACCTGGCGGGCGGCCAGCAGCGTCTCCTCGGAGAGCGGGTTGACGCCGGCCTCGCCCTGGATCGGCTCGATCAGGACGGCGGCGGTGTTCTCGCCGACCGCCGCGCGCAGGGCGTCGGGATCGTCGAAGGGGACGGAGCTGAAGCCGGGCAGCATCGGGCCCAGGTCGGGGTTGGCGGCGAGCGCCGGGGTCGCCGCGAGGGCGCCGTAGGTGCGGCCGTGAAAGTCGCGCTCGAAGCTGACGATCTCGGGCCGCTCGACGCCGCGCCGGTGGGCGTGCTTGCGGGCGATCTTGATCGCGCACTCATTGGCCTCGGTGCCCGAGTTGGCGAAGAAGACGCGCCCGCCCAGGCTCGACTCGGCGAGCCGCTCGGCGAGCCGCACCATCGGCTCGGTGTAGAAGAGATTGGAGGTGTGCATCAGGCGGCCCGCCTGCTCGCGCACGGCCTCGACCACCGCCGGGTTGCAGTGACCGACCGAGCAGACCGAGATGCCGGTGAGGAAGTCGAGGTACTCCACGCCCTCGGCGTCCCAGAGCAGGGCGCCCTCGCCGCGGACGAACTCGACCGGCGCCCGCCTGTAGGTGCGCATCAGGTAGCGCTCCTCCAAGGATTGAAGCTCTGCCAAGTTCATGCGAACACCGAACGGAGCCGGTTTGCAGGCGCCGCCATCACGGAGTCACCATGGTTCCGATGCCGGCATCGGTGAAGAGCTCGACCAGCAGCGAGTGCGGGCGGCGGCCGTCGATGATGTGGGCGGCGCCGGCACCGCCCCGGATCGCGTCGGCGCAGGCGGCGAGCTTCGGCCGCATGCCACCGTCGATCGCCGGCAGCTTGGCCTCGACCTCGTCGACCGTCGCCCGGGCGATCAGCGAGTCGGTGTCGGCGGGGTCGGCCAGCCAGCCCTCGACGTCGGTGAGGAAGATCGCCTTGTGGGCGCCGAGCGCGGCGGCGACCTTGCCGGCGGCCTCGTCGGCGTTGACGTTGTAGGACTGGCCCTCGCGGTCCGACGCCGAGGAGGCGATCACCGGGATGTAGTCGGCGGCGATGTGGTTGAGCACGTCGGCGTCGACGCGCTCGATCGAGCCGACGAAGCCGACCACCTCGGCGTTGGGCACGGGCGAGACTCGGAAGAGCGTCCCGTCCTCGCCGGAGAGCCCGACCGCCGGCTGGCCGTGGGCGTTGAGCCGCTGGACGATTTCGGAGTTGAGCTTGCCGACCAGGACCATGCGGGCAATCTCGACCGTCTCCGCGTCGGATACGCGCAGGCCCTCGTGGAAGCGGACCTCGAGGCCGAGCCGGTCCATGTACTGGCTGATTTCGGGCCCGCCGCCGTGGACGACGATCGGGTTCATGCCGACGTACTTGAGCAGGACGACGTCGGTGGCGAAGGCCTCGCGCAGGGAGTCCTCGCGCATCGCCGCGCCGCCGTACTTGATCACCACGGTCTGGCCGTGGAACTGCTTGATGTAGGGCAGCGCCTCGAGCAGCGTCTCGACGTTGACCCCGGCCGCCCGCGATTGTGGTGCCTGCTCGCTCATAGGAGAATCCCCCCGAGGACGCGAAAACCAAGCAAGCCGGCCGACCGAAGACCCCGGGGTGCGCCGGTTTGCAGCGCCCTCATGTCGTGTACTCCGCGTTGATCCGCACGTACTCGTAGCCAAGGTCGGAGAACCAGACGTGGGCGCTGTGCTCGCCGCGATCGAGGCGCAGGCCGATCTCGGCCTCGCTCTCCTCGCCCGCCAGCTCGGCGTTCTCGATGTTCTCGACGCCGATCTCCTCCAGGTCCTCGCCGGCGAGCGCCATCCCGGCCGCCTGGGCGATCCGGCCCCAGTTGGGGTCGCGGCCGAAGAGCGCCGTCTTGACCAGGGGCGAGTTGGCGATCGCGCGGGCGACCCGCTCGGCCTCGGCCTCGGTCGCAGCGCCGTCGACCTGCACCCGGCCGACCCGCGAGGAGCCCTCGCCATCGGCGACCACCTCGATCGCAAGCTGGAGCAGCACGGCCTCGAGCAGTCCGTCGGGCAGCGGCGCCCCCGCCGCGCCGGTCGCCTGCAGGAGCAGCGTGTCGTTGGTGCTCATCTGGCCGTCGACGGTAATCCGCTCGAAGGAGGCGTCGCAGGCGGCACGCAGGGCCGCCGCGGGGTCCCCGACCACCGCATCGGTCTGGACGAAGCAGAGCATCGTCGCCATCTTGGGCTGGATCATGCCGCCGCCCTTGGCCTGGGCCGAGAGCGTGACGCCGCCGGCGCGCACGGTGCAGCGCTTGGGCCAGCGATCGGTGGTGAGGATCGCGTCGGAGAAGGCGGCGCCCCCCTCGGTAGAGAGCGCGGCCGCCGCCTCGCCGATGCCGCCAAGCACCTGCTCGACCGGCAGCGGCACGCCGATCACACCGGTCTCGGCGACGGCCACGCTCTCCGGCGGCAGGCCGAGCCGCTCCGCCGCGGCGTCGCACATCGCCACCGCGTCGGCGTATCCCTGCGCCCCGGTCTCGGCGTTGGCGTTGCCGGCGTTGACCACGGCGGCGCGGATCGCGCCGCGCTCGCAGCGCTCGCGGCAGACCCGCACCGGCGCCGCCGCCGAAGCGTTGCGCGTCAGCAGCAGCGAGGAGGCGACGCTCTCCGCGTCGCAGACGAGCAGCCCAACGTCGGTCTTGCCACCGCCCTTGAGCCCGCAGTGCGCCGCACCGGCGCGAAAGCCGGGTGCAAGCTGCGCCGGATCGAGCTCCTCGACCCCAGCCGGCGGCTCGACCCAGCGCGACCCGAAGAAGCTCATTGGAGCCCCTCCGTCTCCTCGATGCCGAGCATCAGGTTGAGGTTCTGCACGCCCTGGCCGGAGGCGCCCTTCCAGATGTTGTCGATCGCCGCGAAGGCGACCGCCCGGCCGCGCTCCTCGACCGTGACGTAGACGTGGCACTCGTTCGTCTCGCGCACCGCGCGCAGGTTGGGCGGGCGATCGAGCACCTGGACGAAGGGCTCGCCGGCGTAGCGCTCGCGGTAGAGCGCCTGCACCTCCTCCTTCGACAGCGGCTCGGAGAGCTGGGCGAAGCAGGTTGCCAGCTCGCCCTGGTCGAGCGGCAACAGGTGCGGGACGAAGGTGACGGGCGCGGGGCTGCCGAGCGCCGCCAGCTCCTGCTCGATCTCGGGCCGGTGGCGATGCCCCTCCGTCTTGTAGGGGAAGGCGTTCTCGGTCATCGCGCTGAAGTGGACTGTGTCGTCGCTGCTGCGCCCGTAGCCGGAGGTGCCCTGCATCGCGGACACGTAGGCCTCACCGACCAGCCCCCGTTCGGCCAAGGGGGCCAGTGCCAGCAGGCTTGCGGTCGGATAACAGCCCGGGGTCGCGACCAGCTCGGCCTCGCGCAGTTGCTCGCGATAGAGCTCGCTGAGCCCATAGACCGCTCCCTCGAGCAGCTCCGGCGCGCCGTGCGGGCCGTACCAGCGCTCGTAGGTGGGCAGGTCTCGCAGGCGGAAGTCGGCGGAGAGATCGACGACCAGGGCGCCGAGACCGCGCAGGGCGGCCACCGCGGGGGCCGAGGCCCCGTGGGGATAGGCGACGATCGCGGCGTCGACCTCCTCGATCTCGTCGAGGTCGAGCTCGCTCAGCTCGAGCGGCACCCGGTAGCGCGGGTAGAGCGCGTCGAGCCGCTTGCCGGCATCGCTGCGCGAGGTGACCGCGACCAGCTCCAGCCGCGGGTGGCGCCAGACTATTTGCGCCGCCAGAGCGCCGGTGAACCCAGAGGCACCGGCGACCAGCACCCGCGCGACCGGGTCGCCGTCGAGCCGCTGTTTGAGCGCGTCAGCCACGCAGGCTCCCTCCGATCGTCTCCAGCCCGGCCTCGATCGCCGTCCGCCGTGCGGCGACCTCCTCGTCGGTGAGGGTGCGATCGGCGGCGCGGAACTCGAGCCGCAGGGCGAGGCTCTTGCGCCCCTCCCCCACCTGCTCGCCCTCGTAGAGGTCGAAGACCTCGGCGGCGCGCAGGAGCTCGCCCCCGGCCGCCAGCACGACATCGCGCAGCTTCGCAGCCGGCACCTCACTCGGCAGGACCGCCGCGAGGTCCTGGTGGACGGCGGGGAAGGTAGTGACGTCCTCGAATCTCTCCTCTCCGGCGCCGGCCACGGCGAGGAGCGACCCCAGGTCGATTTCAAAGGCGGTGGCGGCCTCGATGTCCCACGCACGGCCGACAAGTGGGTGCAGCTCTCCGATCCAGCCGAGCGGGCCGCCGGCGGCCGCGACGCTCGCCGCCCGCCCGGGATGCAGAAACGGCTCCGCGGTCGCCTCAAAAGAGAGATCCACGCCAAGCTGACCGGCCAGAGCTTCGAGTACGCCCTTGAGGGCGAAGAAGTCGCCTGGCTCCTCACCTCCCCGCCAGGACCGCTGCGGCGGACCCATGGCGATGCAGCCAATCCGGTGCGGCTCGTGGTCCGCCGCCACCCGCTCGCCCGGAAACTCGCCATCAAGAGCGCCGACGGGCCGAGAATGTGACATATCGACACGCTTTCGGCCCGTCGGCCCCGGGGGGAGGTAGACGCGAGCGGACTCGTAGAGGGCGACGCGGTCGCTGCCGCGGGAGAGGTTGCGCTGGGCGACGTCGAGCAGCGAGCCGAGCAGGGTCGTGCGCATCACCGACTGGTCCTCGGAGAGGGGATTGGAGAGGACGATGCCGTTGCTGCGGGGATCGTCGGCGGGGATGCGCAGGCGCCCCGGCTCACCGGGGTCGGTGAAGCTCCAGCCGACGACCTCGTCGAAGCCGAGGTCCCGCATCGTGTCCTCGGCGCGGCGGCGCAGACGCTGCTCGCGGCTGAGGCCGCCGACCCGGCCCGCCACCGCCGGCAGCGTGCTGGGCAGGTGCTCGTCGAGGCCGTGGACGCGGCCGACCTCCTCGATCAGGTCGACCTCGCGGGTGACGTCGTAGTGGCGGTCGGGCGGCACGGTGACGTCGAGGTTTTCGCCGCTCTCGGCGACGCCGAAGCCGAGCCGCTCCAGGTAGGCCTTCTGGTCGGCCTGCGAGATCGCCATGCCGAGCAGCCCCGCGACCCGCTCGCCGTGCAGGCGGATCGTCGGCATCGGCGGGATCTCGGCGGCGACGTCGATCGTGCCCGGCACCAACTTGGCGCGGCAGAGCTCGACCAGCAGCCGCGAGGCGATCCGCTGTGCCCGCAGGCATAGCTCGGGATGCAGCTGCTTCTCGAAGCGCGAGGAGGCCTCTGAGCGCAGAGAGAGCTGGCGCGAGCTGCGCAGGATGTTGGTGCCGTTCCAGTTAGCCACCTCGAGCAGCACCCGCGTCGTCCCCTCCGACACCTCGGAGACTTGGCCACCCATGATCCCGGCAATTCCGGAGGGACCGTTGCGGTCGCAGACGAGCACCGTCTCCGCGTCGAGGGTCCGCTCGACGTCGTCGAGCGTCGTCATCCTCTCGCCCTCCGCCGCGGTGCGGATCGTCAGCGCCCCCTGCGGCACCTCGTCGAGGTCGAAGGCGTGCAGCGGCTGCGCGGTCAGCAGCATCACGTAGTTGGTGATGTCGACGACGTTGTTGATCGGCCGCTGTCCCGCCGCCACCAGCCGCGCCTGCAGCCAGGCCGGCGAGGGGCCGATCGTGACGTCGGTGAAGACGCGGGCGGTGAAGCGCGGGCAGAGCTCTGGGACCTCGACCGTGACCGAGGCATAGTCGTCGACCACACCCTCGCCGGCGCCCTCGGCGTCCTCCAGCCATGGCTCCTGCGCCAGCGCCGCGGCGCTGATCGCGTGGACCTCGCGGGCGACCCCGTAGACGCCAAAGCAGTCGAGCCGGTTCGGCGTCACCTCCAGCTCCAGCACCGGCTCCGCCAGCGGCAGCACCGCGGCCAGCGGCGTACCCGGCGCCAGGCTTTCGGTGCGCCTTTCCCCCGCCATGCCGGGATAAGGCGCACCGGAACCGTCTTCAGCGAGGACGAGGATTCCGTCGGGGCTCTCGCCGACGCCGAGCTCGGAGGCGGAGCAGATCATCCCGGCCGAGCGCACGCCGCGCAGCTTCGCTTCGCCGATTTCCATGCCGCCGGGCATCGTCGCCCCCGGCAGAGCCACCGGCACCGTCTGGCCGGCCGCCACGTTGGGGGCGCCGCAGACGACGACGCGCTCCTCGCCGTCGCCGGTATCGAGCCTGCAGACGCGCAGCCGGTCGGCATCGGGGTGCGGCTCGACGGCGAGCACCTTGCCGACGACGAAGTTCGCCGCCGAGGGCGGGCCGACGGCGCCGACCCGCTCGACCTCGGTGCCGGTCATCGCCAGCCGCTCGGCCAGCTCGCCGGGCTCCAGGCCCGGGTCGCAGTACTCGCGCAGCCATGAGTACGGGACTCTCACTGTTCCCCCCTCATGAGAACTGCTCCAGAACGCGCACGTCGTTGTCGAAGAAGCGCCGCAGATCGGGCACGCCGTGGCGCAGCATCGCGATCCGCTCGACCCCCATGCCGAAGGCGAAGCCCTGCACCTGCTCGGAGTCATAGCCGTTGGACTCGACGAAGCCGAGCACGTTGGGGTCGACCATGCCGGCGCCGCCGACCTCGATCCAGCCGATCCCCTTGCAGAGGTTGCAGCGCTCGCCGTCGGCCAGCCTCCCCGTCCCCTCGCACTGGAAGCAGGAGACGTCGAACTCGACGCTGGGCTCGGTGAAGGGAAAGAAGTGCGGCCGCATGCGCGCCTCGCGGGCGCCGCCGAAGATCGCGCTGAGCATCTCGTTCAGCGTCCCCTGCAGGTCGGCGAGCGTGATCCCCTCGCCGATCGCCAACCCCTCGACCTGGTGGAACATCGGGCTGTGGGTGGCATCGGAGTCGCGCCGGTAGACCTTGCCCGGGGCGATCATAAAGATCGGCGGCGGCTGCGCCTCCATGCTGCGCACCTGCACCGGCGATGTGTGCGTGCGCAGCAGCACCTCGGGGTCGGACTGGACGTAGAAGGTGTCCTGAAGCATCCGCGCCGGGTGCCCGGGCGGATGGTTGAGGGCGGTGAAGTTGTAGTAGTCGTGCTCGACCTCCGGCCCCTCCATCACCCGGTAGCCAAGGCCGACCATCACGTCCTCGATCTGGCGCGTGGTGCGAGTGATCAGGTGGGTGTGGCCGACCGGGCGCGGCGGCGCCCCCGGTAGCGTCACGTCGATCCGGTCGCTCGCGAGCTTGGCCTCCAGCTCGCCGGCGTCGAGGGCCTCGCCGCGCGTCTCGATCAGCGACTCGAGCTGCACGCGCGCCTGGTTGGCGCCCGCGCCGACCACGCCCCGTTCCTCGGCGGGGAGCTCAGCGATGCCGCGCAGGATCGTCGTCAGCTCCGCCTTGCGGCCGAGGTAGCGCACCCGCAGCTCCTCCAGCTCGGCGGTGCCGGAGGCGGCCTCGATCGCCGCCGACGCCTCGGCCCTGATCTCCTCGATCCGATCGAGCCCGCCCTCAGTCATCTTCACCGCCCTCCGGCATGGCGAGCGAAGATATCCGCTCGGCGCAAATTGCGGCAACGGCGGCGACGTTGAGTGACTCGGCGCCGCCCGGGCGCAGGGGAATCGTCACCGCGGAATCGCAGGCGGACAACACCTCCGGCGGCAACCCCTCGCGCTCGGCGCCGAGGCAGAGCGTCGCCGCGCCACCGAGGCCCGCCAGCCCCTCGCCCCCGTGGGCGAGGAGGGCGACCCGCGGCTGCGGCGTCCGCTCGACGCCCGCCCGCGCCAGGGGCTGGGAGAAGATCGAGCCCATGCTCGCCCGCACCGCCTTCGGCGAGTGCGGGTCGGCGCAGTCGGGCCCGAGCACGACGGGGCCGCCGAGCAGCGCGTGGGCGGTGCGGACGATCGTGCCGACGTTGCCGGGGTCGCCGACTCCGTGCAGGTAAAAGCAGGGGGAGGCGCCGGGCTCCTCCCAGCGCTGGGGCCAGACGCCGATCGCCCGCGTCCCGGAGCCCAGCGCCGACACCGAGACCAGCAGCTTGGCGGCGACCTCCTCGCCCGCGATCCCGCTGCCGGGGGCGACGAGCAGCGCCCGCGGCTCCACGCCGGCGGCCAGCCCCGCCTCGATCAGGTCCTCGCCCTCGCTGACGAAGAGCTGCTCGCGCTCACGGTGCTTGCGTTCGCGCAGCTTGCGCACCAGCTTCAGCTTCTCGTTGTGGGGACTCTCGATCATCGGCTGTGTCTGGGTATAGGTCTTGGCTACTGTCTGGTGTCGGTCTGTCTCGGCTGAGTTCTTCTGGTCGGCGGTTTCTTCTCCTGGAACGAAAAAGCGGGCCGTGAAAACGGCCCGCCCGGGAAAGTGGAGTATCTGGCTGCGGCTAGGCGGCCGCACCCTCCCGGGCTAGCTCCACGAATCGGCGGAAGGCGTCGCGGTCGTTGACCGCGATGTCGGCGAGCATCTTGCGGTTGACCTCGACCCCGGCCTCGCCGAGGCCGTGGATCAGTTCGGAGTAGCTCATGCCCTCCAGCCGCGCGGCGGCGTTGATGCGGGTGATCCAGAGCCGGCGGAACTCGCGCTTGCGGTTGCGCCGGTCGCGGTAGGCGTACTGCCCGGAGCGCTGGACCTGCTCTTTGGCGAAGCGGTAGGACGAGTGCTTGCGCCCGAAGTAGCCCTTCGCTTCCTTGAGGACTTTGCGCCGCTTCTTGCGCGCGTGGACGGAGCGCTTGACGCGACTCACTTGCCACCCCCGAGCAGGTTGCGCACGGTCTTCGCGTCGGACGGGGCGATCTCGACCGGCCGCGCCATCCGCCGCTTGCGCTTCGGCGACTTCTTCTCGAGGATGTGGCTCGAGTACGCGCGCCGGCCACGCAGCTTGCCGGTGGCGGTCTTGCGGAAGCGCTTCTTGGCGCCCGAGTGTGTCTTCATCTTCGGCACGGGGTCGCTATTGAAGCAGACAGCGCATAGCGCCGCCCTCCGCCGACGGGCCTGAAACGTGTCGATATGTCACGGTCGAGGCCCGTCGGCGGGAGGGGGCGGGTACTGTGGCGCCGCATGCGCATCGTCTACGTGGTCGGAACGCGGCCCAACTTCGTCAAGACGGCCCCGGTGATCGGCGCCCTGCGCGCGCGCCTGCCGGGGGGGCGCCACACGATCGTCCACACCGGCCAGCACTACGACCGGCTGATGTCGGAGGTTTTCCTGGAGGAGTTGGGCGTGCCAGCTCCCGACCACATGCTCGAGGTCGGCTCGGGCAGCCACGCGCAGCAGACGGCGCGGGTGATGGAGCGCCTGGAGCCGGTCCTGCTCGACGAGCGCCCCGACCTGGTGATCGTCCCCGGCGACGTCAACTCGACCGTGGCGGCGGCGCTGACGGCGGCGAAGCTGCAGATCCCCGTCGCCCACATCGAGGCCGGGCTGCGCAGCTTCGATCGAACGATGCCCGAGGAGCTGAACCGGATCGTCACCGACCAGCTCGCCGAGGTGCTCTTCATCCACAGCCCCGAGGCAAACGACAACCTGCACGCGGAGGGCGTTCCGGCCGAGCGCATCCACCTGGTCGGCAACACGATGATCGACACCCTGGTGGCGCTGGAGGAGCGCTTCCGCGCGGCCGGCGCCGCGGCGCGCCTCGGAGTCGAGCCCGGCGCCTTCGTCCTCGTCACCCTGCACCGACCCGCCCTAGTGGACGGCCCGCTGCTGCCGGAGACGATCGAGCGCCTCGCGGCGCTGGCGCGCGAGACGCCGGTCGTCTTCCCCGTCCACCCCCGCACCCGCTCGATGATGGAGTCGATCGCCGCCGAGCACCCCGGCCTGCTGCTCTGCGAGCCGCTCGGCTACCTCGACTTCCTCTCACTGATCGCCGACGCCGGCGCCGTCCTCACCGACTCCGGCGGCATCCAGGAGGAGACCACCTACCTCGGCATCCCCTGCTTCACCCTCCGCGCCAACACGGAGCGCCCGATCACGATCACCGCGGGGACGAATGAGCTGCTGGGACTGGACCCCGCCGCGATCGCCAGCATCCCGGAGAAGCTTGCGCAGCGCCCCGCCGGGCCAACCGAGCCCCCGCCCCTCTGGGACGGCCACGCAGCAGAGCGAATCGCCGACGTCGTTACGGGCTAAGCGGCTGCGGCGTCGTCGCCGGGCGTCTCGCCCTCGACGGGTGACTCCGCAGTCTCGGCGGCCGGTTTCTCGGTCTCGGCGGGCTTGGCCTCGGACTCGGCCTTGGCCGCCTCTTTGCCCGGCGCCAGCAGCATGCTCATGTTGCGCCCTTCCTGCAGCGGCTGCTGCTCGATCACGGCGAGCCCGTCGAGGTCCTCGAAGAGGCGCTGCAGCAGCGCCCGGCCGCGCTCGGGGTGTGCCTGCTCGCGGCCGCGGAACATGATCGTGATCTTGACCTTGTCCTGGTGGCGCAGGAAGCGCTCGACGTGGCCCTTCTTGGTCTCGTAGTCGTGGTCGGCGATCTTCGGGCGCAGCTTGATCTCGCGCACGTTGACCTGCTGCTGGTGCTTGCGCGCCTGCTTCTGCTTCTGCTCCTGCTCGTACTTGTACTTCGAGTAGTCGAGCAGGCGGGTGACCGGCGGCTTGGAGTTGGGCGCGACCTCGACCAGGTCGAGGTCGGCCTCCTGGGCGCGCTTCAGCGCCTCGGCGGTGTCGACGATGCCGAGCTGCTCCCCGTCGGCGCCGATCAGGCGCACTTTGGGCACGCGGATCCGCTCGTTGATCCGGGTCGTGTCGCGCTCTGGCGGGCGCCGATCGAACCTGCGCGGGACCGGCACTAGCGAAGTGAGTGGTGGGACATCAAGCGGACGAGGGATCGGGAGGCGGGCACGGGACGCTCAGCGGCGCGGGGTGTTTTGCGTGCCAGCGATCAAGTGCCCGCAGTATAGACAGAGCGCACGCGCTCGGCGAAGGCGGCGACCGGCATCGCGCCGAGCTCGCCCTCCTCGTGCGAGCGCACGGCGACCGAGCCGCCCTCCTGCTCACGGTCGCCGACGACCAGCATGTAGGGGTAACGACCGAGCTCGGCGGCGCGGATCTTCTTGCCGACGGACTCGGAGCGCTCGTCGGTCTCGACCCGCACGCCGGCTTCGCGCAACTCGGTGGCGACGCGGGTCGCGTACTCGTTGTGGCGGTCCGTAACCGGCAGCACGATCGCCTGCACCGGCGCCAACCAGACCGGGAAGCGGCCGGCGTAGTGCTCGATCAGGATGCCGGCGAAGCGCTCCAGCGAGCCGAGCAGGGCGCGGTGGATCATCACCGGCCGGTGCGGCTCGTCGTCGGCGCCGACGTAGGTGAGGTCGAAGCGCTCGGGCATCTGGAAATCGAGCTGGCAGGTGCCGCACTGCCAGGAGCGGCCGAGCGCGTCGGTGACGTGGAAGTCGATCTTCGGCCCGTAGAAGGCGCCGTCGCCGGGATTGAGCTCGTAGGGTCGGCCCTGGCGGTCGAGCGCTTCCTTCAGCGCCGCCTCGGCCTTCTCCCACTGCTGCTCGGAGCCCATCGACTTCTCCGGCCTGGTCGAGAGCTCGACCCGCACGTCGGTGAAGCCGAAACGGGCGTAGAGCTCGTCGATCGCGGCGCAGATGTCGGCAACCTCGTCGGCGATCTGCTCCTCGGCGCAGTAGACGTGGGCGTCGTCCTGGGTGAAGGCGCGCACCCGCAGCAGGCCGTGGAGGACGCCCTCGCGCTCGTTGCGGGAGACGCGGCCGAACTCGGCCAGCCGCAGCGGCAGCTCGCGATAGGAGTGGCGCTCGGAGTCGAAGACGAGGCAGGCGCCGGGGCAGTTCATCGGCCGCAGCGCCAGGCGGCGCTCGTCGGACTGCATGAAGTACATGTCGTCGCGGTAGTTGTCCCAGTGCCCGGAGCGGTGCCAGAGCTCCTCGTCGAGCACCTGCGGCGTCGCGATCTCCTTGTAGCCGCGCTTGCGCAGCTGGGCCTGCACCTCGGCCTCGATCAGGTGCAGCAGCGTGGTCCCGTTGGGCAGCCAGAAGGGCATCCCCGGCGACTCCTCGCGCAGCATGAAGATGCCGAGCTGGGGCCCGAGGCGGCGGTGGTCGCGCTTCTTCGCCTCCTCGATCCGCTCCAGGTGCTGGGCCAGGGCTTTCTTCGAGAAGAAGGCGGTGCCGTAGATCCGGGTCAGCATCTGGCGCTTCTCGTCGCCGCGCCAGTAGGCGCCGGCGAGCGAGCTGAGCTTGATCGCCTTGATCCGGCCGGTCGAGGGGCCGTGCGGGCCGCGGCAGAGATCCTCGAAGGGGCCGTTGCGGTAGAGCGAGACCGTCTCCACCCCTTCGTCGGCAATCAGGTCGCGGATCAGCTCGACCTTGTAGTCCTCGCCCTGGGCCTCGAAGAGCTCGATCGCCTCGGCGACGGGGACGTCGCGGCGCTCGAAGGGCTCGTCGGCCTCGATGTGGGCGCGCATCGCCGCCTCGATCTTCTCCAGGTCGGCGTCGGTCACCTTGACGTCGGCCGGGAAGTCGAAGTCGTAGTAGAAGCCGTTCTCGATCGCCGGCCCGATCGTCACCTTGGTGCCGGGATAGAGCTCCTGCACCGCCTCGGCCATGACGTGGGCCGCGTCGTGGCGGATCAGCGCCAGCGCCTCGGGGTCGCGGTCGGTGAGGATCGCGATCTCGGCCCCGTCGGGCAGCGGCCCCGAGAGGTCGCGCAGCTCGCCGTTGACGCGGATCGCCAGCGCCGCCTTGGCGAGGCCGGGACCGATCGCCGCCGCCGCATCGGCTCCGGAGGCACCCGGATCGAGCTCCAACGGCGTCCCGTCGGGCAACTTGACCGTGATCTTCTGCGTCGTCGCCTCCATCGGGCCATCGTACCCACGCCCCACGCAGCACACCCCGCACTGACTTCGCCTTTAGTAGTCCAATAGCCCCCGTAAAGGCGAAGTCAGCGGTCAAGGTTGGCCCTGGCGGGCTTGGCGGACGGCTATGAGGGGGCAGGGGCTAGGGCCACGCGCGGCGGGTCGTTCCCAGAGAACGTACGGCGGGGCGGATTGGACCAGGCGCAGGCCGGCGAAGGGTGGGCGGGGGACACTCCCTTCGCTGACGACGTAGCGGACGCCTGGCGGCGGTCGGCGGTCGGCTTCCTCGGCGGCTTCGATGCAGACCCGCCCGCCGCGCAGCTCCCAGGCGATGTAGGGGGTGCCGTGTTCGTCGGCGAGCAGCTGGCGCGAGGCGAGGACGAGCGTCGGGCCTGCGCCAAGGTCGTCGCGCAGGCCGGTCAGCGCCGGCGAGTAGGAGGTCGGTCCGACCGGTGCGTTTGCCAGCGCCAGCAACGAGCACCCCGCCGCGGCGGCCAGGTACAGCCAGGCGACGGGGCGGCGCAACAGCGGCAGCAGGATGACGAGGACGGCGACCGGCGCTCCGATCTCGATCGCCTTGGCCGCGGTGTAGGGAGTGCCGCCGAGGCGCGCCGCGGCGTAGGCGAGCACCGCGGCGGCGACGCCGGCGAGGACGGCCCACTCGCGGCGGAGCCAGCAGAGGACGAGGCCGTAGGCGAGCAGGATCGCGGCGAAGGCGGCACCGGCGTAGTAGCCGAGCGCCGGCACGGCGCCGTCGCCGGGACTGAGGCGGAAATCGCCCGAGGGCCAGATGCCGAGCCCCTCGAAGGGCGAGACCTGGCCGAAGAGGTTGCCCAATCCGGGGCCGTTCGGGTCAAAGGTCTCGAACTGCTTGAAGTCGATCATGCGGCCGATCTCGGGGGCGATCAGAACCGCAAAGAGAAGAACGCCGTACAGCACTGCGCGCCAGACGGCGGGGCCCGTCGCGACTGCGGAGGGGCCTGCGGGCGGGGGCTGCACCTCCGTTCTCGACCCCCCTGCGCCGGCGCCACCCGCCGAGTAGCCGAACAGGCTGACGGCGTACTCGACGCTGCCCCAGATGGCCGCGGCGCCGACGAGCCAGATCAAGCCCGGGAAGCTGTAGGTATAGACCGACCCCACCGCCAGGAGAGCTGCCGGGACGAAGCGCAGTGGAAGCTCGCGCCATTCGGGATTGCGCGACGCCTCCCGCAGGGCGAGGACAAAGGCGAGGAAGAAGAGGGCCTGCATCGTCTCCTTGAAGGAGCCCTGGGCGAAGTAGGAGGCGACCATGTAGGTGAGGCCGAGGACGAGAGCGGCCGGAATGCGCAACCAGGGGCGCTCCTCGCGAAAGGCGGTCAGGGCCGCGAGCGAGGCGAGGACGGCGACGGCGACCGTCAGGCCGGTGAAGCCCTGGACGAGGCCGACGCCCAGTCCCTTGTGGAGCGCGACCACGATTGAGTGCGGGCCGAGCGGATAGCCCTGGTGCAGCAGCTGCGAGGGCTCGCCGTGGGCGAGGCGGTCGGTCGCCAGCAGGTGCTGGGACATGTCCGGGTTGAAGCTGGTGCCGAGGATGCCGAAGTGCCCCGCGGCAATGAAGGGAGGCGCGGTGGCGAGGAGCGCGAGCGCCGCGACCGGGGCGCCCGCGCGCAGCGCCTCCCCCCTCCCTCCCTCCACTCGCCCCCAGAGGAAGGCGACGCAGGCAAGCGCGAGCACCGACACAGCAATCGCCGAAAGCGCCCCTTCGCCCGCCAGTCGCACCGTCCCCCAGCAGGCCGCGCTGAGCAGCGCCAGTCCCACCGCCGGAGCCAGCCACGACCAGCGCCGGGCCCCGCAGAGCGCGATCGCCGCCTGGCCGATCGCCAGCGACGCTCCGCAAACGGCCAGCACGGCTGCATAGGTCCCGACCACGAGGCCGCGAGCCTAGAGGACGCCCTCGTCAGCTCGCCCTGGGCGAACGGAAGCAAACACGGAAGTATTCAGAAAGACCGGCCGACCACTCGTATAAGCCCGCTGCAATCTCGACCGAAAGGCCCCATGCAGCGACTGAAGCTCCCCCTCTTCCTCCTCTTCGCCCTCTCGTCCCTGCTTGCGCTGGCTCCGTCCAGCGCCGCCGCCCTCGACTACGACTGCGCCGATTTCGCAACCCAGGAGGAAGCGCAGGAATACCTCCTCCCCGGCGATCCGTACAACCTCGACGGTGACGACGACGGCATCGCCTGCGAGGACCTGCCCTCCGGCGGCGGTGGTGGCGGTGGCGGAGAAACGACGAGCCCTCCCCCGCCTCCCCCGGAACTCGACAAGGGCCTCGCGCGTCGCGCGGCGAAACACGCCGCGCGGGTCTTCGTCGAGCGGAGCAGCCGGCTCGACTCGGTCGCCTTTCGCGGCTGCGATCGCAGGGCACTGCGGCGCGTCGACTGCCGCTTCCACGCTCGAGGCCAGACGAGCGAGCGCCGCACAAGCTGCGATTTCAAGGTCTCGGTCGAAGGGCTGGACCAGAGCTACTCGACTCGCGTAAGTCACGTCGTCTGCCGCACCGAGGAGCGACCGCTGCTGACCCGGGCCGAAGCCAAGCGGGCGATGCAGGAAAGCGCCACGAACTTCGCCGGCAAGCCCGTGCAACTGGAACTCGAAAGGCGAAACCGGCTCGTCTTCGCGGGATGGGCGAGCTGGCGCAGGCCCTCGGCCGAGGATGCGGGCGGCGAGACCTGCGAACTCGAACTGATCGCGACGCTGTCGCGATCGGGATCCCTGCGCGTTCAAACGCGCAACCTGCGCTGCACGAGCTAGCTGCGACCTAGACTCCGTGGGGTGGCCCACCTCCCGCCCGCACGTCACCTGCTGCGCGCCAAGGACCTTGCCGACGCGCGTTACTTCGAGGCGCTCGAGGTCGATGACCTCGCCGCGGCAGCGGGGCTCTCGAAGGCACATTTCAGTCGCGAGTTCCGGCGCGCCTTCGGCGAGTCGCCGCACGCCTACCTGCTGACGCGGCGGCTCGAGCGTGCCGCCTCGCTGCTGCGCAACACCGACCGCTCGGTTGCCGACATCTGCCTCTCGGTCGGCCTGCAGAGCATCGGCTCCTTCACGACCAGCTTCACCCGCACCTTCGGCCTCTCGCCCACGGCCTACCGGGCGAAGTTTCCCCCCGCCGCCAGCGGCGCCCTGGTCCCGGGCTGCTTCGTGCGCGCCTACGCCCGCCCCCAACACCGCACGTTTCGAGAAGACAGCCCGAAGGTGCACGCCTAGCATCGCCGTCAGCCTTGTCTACCGAGAACGAAGGAGACGATGATGATCAGGATCGCCAACGCGCAACTGTGGGTGCACGACCAGGAGGAGGCGCTCGCCTTCTACACCGAGAAGGTCGGCATGGAGGTGAGGGCCGACGTCACCCTGCCCGAGATGGGCGACTTTCGCTGGCTCACGGTGGGTCCGCCCGGGCAGGAGGACGTCTCGATCGTGCTGATGGCCATCCCGGGCGCGCCGGTGATGGACGAGGAGACCGGCAACCAGGTGCGCGAGCTGATGGCCAAGGGCTTCGCCGGCACCGTCTTCCTCACCACCGAGGACTGCCGGGCCTCCTACGAGGAGCTGAAGGCGCGCGGGGTCGAGTTCAGCGAAGCCCCGGAGGAGCGTCCCTACGGGATCGACTCCGGCTTCCGCGACCCGTCCGGCAACAGCATCCGCCTCACCGAGGTGAAGCTACCGGCCGGAGTCTGAACAGCTTCGTCCAGGCACGGAAAAGGGCCCCATATGGGGCCCTTTGTGTTCCGAAGGACGTGCCACCAGCGAGACTCTGTTTCCCTGGCTCGTCGGTCCTCAAGCCTTAATCGGAGCTTCGGTCAGGAAACACCGTGACGGCTGGAAAGTTGCACCCGTTGCATCGGCAGCCGCATGGGCTGGCTTGAGCCGCCACCGGGCGCGACGCCGCTGCTAGATTCAGGCGTCCCGGGCGCTTAGCTCAGTTGGGAGAGCGCCAGCTCGACAAGCTGGAGGTCACTGGTTCGAGCCCAGTAGCGCCCATCTCCCCCGTTCAGGCGATGACCTGGACCACGACCGTCCGCTGGCGCGGGCGGTCGTCGAAGTCGAGCAGGACGATCTGCTGCCAGGTGCCGAGCGCCGGTCGGCCGTCGATCACGGGCACGGCCAGCGACGGCCCGACCAGGGAGGCGCGCTGGTGGGCGTGCGAATTGCTGTCGTGGTTGAGCCGGTTGTGCTCGTACTCGCCCTGACTCGGGATCAGCCGCTCCAGCATCTGCCGCAGGTCGTGGACACCGCCGGGCTCGAACTCCATCGTCGTGATCGCCGCAGTCGAGCCGCGCACGAAGGCGCTGACCTGGCCCGCAGAGACGCCAGCTGCCTCGACGCAGCGCTGCACCTCGGCGGTGATGTCGATCGTGTCGCCGTCGCCCGCGGTGGAGAAGTTCAGGTCCGTGCTGGCGATCACCATGCCCTCACGCTACCCGCACTGGCCGAATGTTGGACCCCGCGGGGCGGAAACAGCGCGACTCCGCGCCCGTTCTCTTACTGTGAGCACGGTGAGCGAACAGGGCCACCTGGTCGGTTTTCGGCCTTCGCAACCGGCGCAGCCCCAGCAGGATGCCGCGCAGCAGGATGCCGCGCCCCAGGATGCCGCCGAGAAGACCACCGTCGCGGACGGGCGGCGGATCTTCCGGCTGCCGCTCCTGCGCGGCCGCTCGGCCGCGGACGCGGGCACGAGGGAGGAGCGGGCCGCGCTCAAGCAGCGCGAAAAGGAGCTGCGCTCCGTCGAGGCTGCAGAGGCAGCCTTCTTCGAGACACCCGCCGGCAAGGCCAGGCTCGCCTACAAGCGCGGCCACCGGCTCTTCCAGTACGAGCTCGCGACCGGCGAGCTGCCGCCGACCCAAATCCCCGGGCCGGTCGGTTCGCCAGCGCGCGAGACCACGGACCCAGTCGACATCCTCAACTCGGTGACGGTCGAGGGCTGGAAGCTCGTCACCGGCAAGTTCATCCACTCCGAGGTGCGCGGCGGCGTCGTCGGCGTCTACCTCTTCAAGCGCTCGCAGAAACGGCGCCTGGCGATGAACGACCCCTGGCGCGCCCCGCAGGCCTCCGCCTCCAGCTGAGCCCCGCGCTCGCCGCCATCCCTACGGGTGGTCGTGCGGCGTGTGCCAGCGGTGCGGGGCCAACAGCTCCTCGGTCGAGGAAGGTCCCCAGGAGCCCGGTTCGTAGAGCTCGACCGGCGGCGGCTCGCGCACGATCGGGTCCGCCACCTCCCAGAGCCGCTCGATCGCGGCGGAGGTGGTGAAGAGCGTGCGGTCGCCGACCATCACGTCGTGGATCAACCGCTCGTAGGCGTCGAGCGCCTGGCCCGGTCCGCCAAAGCTGTCGGCGTAGCTGAAGCGCATGTGCGCCTGGCCGAGCTGCATCTTCGGCCCCGGTACCTTGGCGAGGAAGGAGGCTGAGATGCTGCCGGGCTCGCCGAGCTCGAAGCTGAGGTGGTCGTGGCCAAACTCCTCGGCGACCTGGCTGCAGTCGATCGGAAACATGCGACGCGGCGGCTCGGCGAAGGCGACCGTGAGCAGGTGGTGGCTCTGCGCCAGCCGCTTGCCGGAGCGCAGGAAGAAGGGCACCCCCTCCCAGCGCCAGTTGTCGACGAAGGCGCGCAGGGCGACGAAGGTCTCGGTGTCCGAGTCGGGCGCCACCCCCTCCTCGCCGCGATAGCCCGCGTACTGGCCCCGCACGACGTCCGCGGGCCGCAGCACCTGCATCGAGTCGAAGACCTTCTCCCGCTCGACCATCAGCGATTTGGCGCTGAGCGAGACCGGCGGCTCCATCGCGACGAAGCTGAGCACCTGGAAGAGGTGGGTGACGATCATGTCGCGGAAGGCTCCGGTTTCCTCGTAGAAGCCGCCGCGCATCTCGATCGAGAGCGTCTCCGGCACGTCGATCTGCACGTGGTCGATGTGGTTGCGGTTCCAGATCGGCTCGAACATGCCGTTGGCGAAGCGCAGCGCGAGCAGGTTCTGCACCGCCTCGCGGCCGATGTAGTGGTCGATGCGGAAGATCCGCTCCTCGTCGAAGACGCGGTGGACGAGGGCGTCGAGCTCGCGCGCCGAAGCGAGGTCGCGGCCAAACGGCTTCTCCATGATCACCCGCGCTCCCGCCCCCAGCCCGGCCTCGCCCAGTTGCTCGACCACCGCCGCCGCTGCCGCCGGCGGCAGCGAGAGGTAGTGCAGCAGCGACGCCTCGTGCAGCTCCCCCCGCGCCCGCTCGATCGCGGCGCTGAGCTCGCCGAAGCCGCTGGCCAGCGAGGTGAACTCGAGCGCCTCGGCGAAGCGCTGCCAGGACTCCTCGGACACCGGCCGCCGCCCCGAATCGCAGATCGCCTCGTGCGCGAGCTCGACGAACTCCTCGCGCGAGAGCGAGGCCCGCGCCGCCCCGATCAGGGCAAAGCGCTCGGGCATCAGGCCGGCCTGGAAGAGGTGGAAGATCCCCGGCAGCAGCTTGCGCCGAGCCAAATCCCCCGTCGCCCCAAAGAGGACGATCGCCTGATCCCCCGGAACCGTCACCCCCGCCACCGCGGGCGCCTCGAGCGTCTCGACCGCCATGCCCTCAGCCTTGCAGAACCCGCCCCCCAGGTGGCCGCGACCAGAGGCGCCCACCGGAATCGAACCGGTGTAAACGGCTTTGCAGGCCGCTGCGTAACCACTCCGCCAGGGCGCCGGGAGGGCTAAGCGTAGCTAGCGGCGAGGAGCTTCGTCCGGGGCTAGGCGGCGTGCTGCTCTGGGCCCTGATCGTCGTCGATGTCGAGGATCAGGTTGTCGTCGGCGCTGCGGCGGACGCGGAACTCGAGCGGCGAGCGCTCCTCGAGCTCGCGCAGGAGCTCGACCGGTTCGTTGAGCCGCATCGAGAGGGTCGCACGGCCCTCGGAGAAGCGCTCGACCGAGATCTCCGAGGTGGCGTCGATCTGGCCGGCAGCGTCCTCGAAGCCGACCAGCTGCGAGAAGTCGTCGAGCGGGCCGATCTCGACTTTGACCAGGCCCTGGAAGAGGTTCTGCGCCGCCTGCTCGACCGGGCTGACGCCCTCGCCAGCGGACAAGGGCGAATCATCGACGCCGGCCTGTGCATCGGTCAGCTCCTGGGCGCGGCGGCCGACCTCGACCGCCTCGCGCAGCGCCTTCATCCGGATCCGCGTCGCCTGGCCACGCGCCTGCGCCTGGATCTCGCCCAGCCGCGAGGAGACCGACTCCAGCGAGGCGATGCTGCGGTCGTGGCGCTGGTTGGCTTCGAGCAAGCGCTCGTTGAGCAGGCGGATCTCGCGTTCGCGCTCGATCACCATCGCCGCGAGCGAGGAGAGTTCCTCCTCGGCGCGGGCGGCGGTGTCGGCCGCCTCCCGCCAGCGCGACAGCGCCTCCTCGGCGTCACGCTCCAGCGCCCAGCTGCGCGCGTCCCGCGCGGCCAGTGCCGCGTCCACTTCGGTGCGACGGTAACCGAAGAGCGCCCGCTTGAAGCTACCCATGCGCGGCACCGTAGAGGTGCCCTCGGACGCCTTCCTGCGACGTCGCGAGCTCGAGCCGCGGCGCCTCGCGCCAGAGGTCCTCGAGCGCGTAGCGCTCGCGCGCCTCGGCGGTGAAGACGTGCAGGACGCAGTCGAGGTAATCGAGCACGATCCAGCCCGCCGCCTCGGCCGCTTCCGAGCCGCCGGGCAGCAGGCCCTGCTCCTGCTTCAGCCGCAGCTTCACCTCATCGGCGATAGCTCGCGCCTGGCGCTCGTTGCGCGCCGTGCAGACCGCGAGGAAGTCGGTGTAGGAGACGAGCTTGCGCATGTCCAGGACGACGATCTCCTCCGCCGCTTTCGAGTCGGCCAACTCGGCGAGCCGCCGCGCCAGCGCCTCCGTGTCCTTCGCCTTGGTCTCGCTCACCGGTAGATCCCCTTCTCTTCGATGAAGCGCGCCACCGACTCGGGCACCAGGTAGCGCAGCGGCCGGCCCGCCGCGGCGCGCTCGCGCACCGCCGAGGAGGAGACGCCGAACTGCGGCATCTCCAGCATCGTCGCCCGTCCCTCGGCCCCGAGGCTGCGCAGGGCCGCCGCCACGTCGGCGTCGGAGATGCCGGCGCGCCGGGCGACCGCGAGGCGCGCAAGCTCGGTGACACGCCGTGGCTCGCGCCAGCTCTCCAGCCCCACCGCGGCGTCGGCCCCCATCACGAAGACGAGCTCTCTATCGCCTTTTTCCTCTGCAAGCAGCTCCAAGGTCTCATACGTGTAGGACGGCCCCTCGCGCTCGACCTCGAGCGTGGAGACGGTGAAGCGCGAGTCATCGGCGGCGGCGAGGCGGGTCATCGCCAGGCGCTGCTCGCGGCCGGGGTCCTCGGCGATCCGCTTGTGCGGCGCCGTGCCGGTCGGCATCAGGACGACTTCCTCGAGCCCGAGCTGCCAGAGCGCCTCCTGGGCGAGCGCGAGGTGGCCCAGGTGCGGCGGGTTGAAGGCCGAGCCGAGGACGCCGATGCCCACCGGGGGGCGCCTATCCACGCACTTGGCCGTCGCCGTGGACGACGTACTTGTAGGTCGTCAGCTCGCGCAGGCCGATCGGGCCGCGCGCGTGCAGCTTCTGGGTCGAGTTGCCGATCTCCGCCCCCATGCCGAACTCGAAGCCGTCGGTGAAGCGGGTCGAGGCGTTGGTGTAGACAACGGCGGCGTCGACGCCGGCGGTAAAGCTCTCCGACGCCTCCCGCGAGGAGGTGACGATCGCCTCGGAGTGGGTCGTGCCGTGGGTGTTCACATGCTCGACCGCCTGCTCGAGGGAATCGACCACGCCAACCGCCATCTTCAGGTCGAGGTACTCGGTGCTCCAGTCCGCCTCCGTGGCGGTGCCAACCTCGGTCCCGCCGGCCAGCTCCCGCACCCGCTCGTCGCCGACAAGCTCAACCCCGGCAGCGCGCAGGTCGGCGAGTACACCGGGCAGGAAGTCCGCCGCGACCGCCGCGTCGACGAGCAGTGTCTCGGCCGCGTTGCAGACGCCCGGGCGTTGCACCTTGGCGTTGTAGGCGATCTTGCGCGCCATCTCCAGATCGGCCTCGGAATGGACGTAGACATGGCAGTTGCCTGCGGCGGCGTAGATCACCGGCACAGTCGCGACGTCCTTGAGAGCGTTCTTCAGCCCTTCGCCCCCGCGCGGGATCAGCAGGTCGACCGTGCCCTCCTGCGTCGCCAGCTCCGCCAGCTCTTCGCGCCCGCCGCCGGCGACGAGCAGCACCGTGTCCTCCGGCAGGCCGGCCTCGAGGAGCGCCCCGCGCACGACCGCGGCCAGCGCCCCGTTGGAGCGCTCGGCGTAGCTCGACCCCCGCAGCACGATCGCGTTACCACTCTTGATCGTCAGCGCCGCGCAATCGATCGTCACGTTCGGCCGCGCCTCGTAGACGACCGCGACGACCCCCAGCGGCACCCGCACCTTGCGCAGCGCGAGCCCACTCTCGAGCGTCTTGCTCTCAAGCTCCTCGCCGATCGGATCCCCAAGCGCCGCAACCGCCCGCACCCCCTCGGCCATCGCCGCCACCCGCTCGGGCGTCAGCGTCAGTCGATCCCGCAGCGCCGCGGTCAACCCCTCGGCCCGCTCATCCGCCAGGTCCGCCGCATTCGCCTCCAGAATCTCCTCCACCCGATCGCCCAACAACCGAGCAGTCGCCTCCAGCGCCGCGTCCTTAGCGGCGGTCGAAGCCCCCGCAAGCTCCCGAGAAGCTCGCTTCGCAGCGAGGCAGCTCTCCCCAACGGATCGAGTCGTGATCGCCATGACCGCTAAGGGTAGCTACGAGGGCCGGGTGCCCCCTCACACCAACACAAATCTGTCACGGTGAATCACCTCATCCGCCGCGTGCGGCAACCGCTCGCGCACCTCGGCGCTCTTCAGCCCGATCACCTGCGGCAGCTCCCGCGAGGAGTAGTCGGCAATCCCCTTGCCGATCACTTCGCCGTCAACCGCGATCTCGACCGCGTCGCCGGCGTCGAAGTCGCCGCTGACGCCGATCACGCCGACCGGCAGCAGGCTGGAACCGCTCTCGCGCAGGACGCGGGCGGCGCCGGCGTCGACACTGAGCCGGCCGTGGGCCGGCTTGGCGTACTTGAGCCAGAGCTTGAAGCTCGAGGCGCGGCCCGCCTGGGCGGCGAAACGGGTGCCGGTCGACTCCCCCGTCGCCGCGGCGGCGAGCGTGCCGGCGCTGGTCCCGTCGCAGATCGTCGCCGGGATGCCCGCCTCGCTGGCCATCTCGGCGGCGGCGACCTTGCTCCGCATCCCGCCCGAGCCGAAGGCCGAGGTGCGGTCGCCGATCTCGAGGCCGTCGAGCTGGGCGAAGTCGGTCACCTCGTCGATCCGCTCGGCGCTCGGGTCGGCGCTCGGGTCGGCGGTATGCAGGCCGTCGGTGTTGGTCAGCAGGACGAGCTGGCGCGCGTCGAGCAGGATCGCCACCTGCGCGGCGAGGAAGTCGTTGTCGCCGAAGGTGATCTCGTCGGTGGCGGTCGTGTCATTCTCGTTGACGACCGGCACCACCCCCCACTCGATCAGCCGGCGCAGCGTCTGGCGCGCGTTGAGGTAGTTGGTGCGGGCGGCAATGTCGGCCGCGGTGAGCAGGACCTGGGCGGCGCGGGCGCCGTGCTCGGCGAGCCGGCTCTCGTACGCACGGAAGAGGTCACCCTGACCGACGGCCGAGGCCGCCTGCAACTCGTCCATCGAGCGCGGGCGGACCGGCAGGCCCATCAGGCGCATCCCGCGGGCGATCGCGCCGGACGTCACCATCGCCACCCGCTCGCCGCCGCGCTCCAGCGCCGCCACCTGCTCGCAGACGGAGTCGAGGACCTCGCCGCGCAGCGAGCCGTCATCGGCGGCGACGATCGAGGAGCCGAGCTTGACGATAAGGGTCACGGCGCCAAGTGTATGAGCCGCCGCCGCGATCGCCGGCACCGTGCTTCGCCCTCAAGGCCACGCTGCGACACTGCCGAAAGAGCTAGCGATGAGCAGACCGCAGGACAGCCGCCTGCCCTACCTGCCCGGCATCGACGCGCTGCGCGCTGTCGCGGTGCTGGCCGTCTTCCTCTACCACGCCGGGGTCGGTTGGATGCCGGGCGGCTTCCTCGGCGTCGACGTCTTCTTCGTGATCAGCGGCTACCTGATCACCTCGCTGCTGCTCAGCGAGCGGCGCCGCACCGGCAAGGTGCGGCTCGGACAATTCTGGCTGCGGCGGGCACGCCGCCTGTTGCCGGCGGTCGGGGTGCTGATCGCGGTGACGATGATCGTCGCGGCGATCGCCGAGCCGGAGCGGCTGGCGGAGCTGCGCGGCGACGCGATCGCCTCGCTCGCCTACGTCGCCAACTGGCACTTCGTCCTCGAGCACCAGTCCTACTTCGACCAGTTCCAGCGCCCCTCGCTTTTCCGCCATCTCTGGTCACTCTCGGTCGAGGAGCAGTTCTACCTCTTCTGGCCGCTCGCCTTCGCCGGCGGAATGGCGCTGTTGGGGCGCCGGCGGCTGCTGCTCGGCGTCCTCGCCGGCGCGCTCGCCTCGCTCGCCCTGACCTGGATCCTCTTCGACCCGAGCGACGCCTCGCGCGTCTACTACGGCACCGACACCCACGCGGCGGGGCTCTTGATCGGGGTGGCGCTGGCGCTGGTCTGGAGCCCCTGGCGCCTGCGCCGGACGACGCCGGGGCGCTGGTGCGGCCCGGCGCTCGACGCCATCGGCGCGGTCGGCTTGGCCTACCTGGCCCTCAGCTTCCTCCGCGTCCACGACTACGACCTGGCCCTCTTCCACGGCGGCTACCTCTGGCTCGCCCTCGCCAGCGCCGCGGTGATCGCCGTGGCGGCGCACCCGACGGCGCGCCTGGGCCCGCTGTTGGCCCAGCCGCCGCTCGTCTGGCTCGGCCTGCGCAGCTACAGCTTCTACCTCTGGCACTGGCCGGTACTCGCCCTGACCCGCCCCGGGCTCGACGTCTCGCTGCCGCGCGGCGCGCTGATCCCGCTGCAGTTGCTCGCCGTGCTGGCGCTCGCCGACCTCTCCTACCGCTTCGTCGAGCTGCCCTTCCGCGGCAAGCGCAAGCTCTTCTCTCTGCCCGACGGCTGGCTGCGGGTCGGGCGGCCCGTGCTCGCCTTCTCCGTGATCGCGATCGTGGCCCTGATCGGCTGGGGCGGCTTCGTCTCCTCGGCGGGCCGGGACGACGCGGCGGCAGCCTCAACCGCCGCGGTTGCCCGGGTCCAGGTCGAACCGGTCGCCAACCGCAGCGCGCCGCCTTCCTCCCCGCGGGGGGGCGCACCGGGGTTCGGCGGGGGTGAGAAGCCGCCCCGCGTCGTCGCCTTCGGCGACTCGGTGATGATCGGCGCCGAGGAGAGGCTGGCGGCCCGCTTCGGCCCGCGCTTCTCGATGAACGCCAAGGTCGGCCGCCAGGCGGACGAATTCGTCGCCCTGGCACGGCGGCTGAAGCGGCGCGGCGGCCACGTCGACGCCCTGATCGTCCAGATGGGCAACAACGGCCCCCTCTACGGCGAGGAAATGGAGGACCTGCGCAAGGCGACCTCGGAGGTGGGCGAGCTCTTCCTGGTCAGCGACCACGCGCCGGTCTCCTGGCAGGACGAGTCGAACCACGCGCTCGCGGAAGCCGACGCAACCTGGCCCCACACCACCCTGATCGACTGGGCTCCGGTTGCGGCTGCGCACGAAAACCTGCTCTGGGACGGCATCCACCTGACGCCGGCGGGCGCGGGGGTCTACGCGCGGCTGATCAGTGGAGAGGTGAGGTCGACGCTCGGCCGTCAGCGCTGACGCTTGGACGGCGTGCCGTAGAACCACTCGCGATCGGAAAGGCTGGCCAGCAGCAATGCGATGGTGATCGACACGGCGTCGCCCAGACCCCAGGCGAAGCCCTGTAGGCCGAGTTCCCGCTGAGCAAAGCCCACAACGGCCGCGGCCGCAATGATCGCCAACCCGATGCGGACAAAACGTATCATCAGGAAAATAGTACCCGGAATCCCAGGCACAGGACAATGCCAGCGGTAATCCAGTGGGCCTCGATCTTCCGCACTCGTATTGGAGGCCATTCCTCACCGCTTTGGTGCTCACCACGGTGGACCATCAAACGACCGATGACCGACCCGGCTCCCGCTCCGATCAGAGCTTCCTGAAAAGCATGCCGCCCTAAGCAGCGGCGATCTGAAGTTCTCCCCCTAGATGACTGATTCCACGGCGGCAGCCGTGGAATCACGACCTCTTCCGGCTCCAGGTGGGCCGACCGCGCGAGGTTTGGTGCCGAGTGTCTGGTTTGCCACCGTATACGTGGGTCAACTCAACACTCGACACCGCGGGCTCGCCCAAAATCGCCTGTCGGTC
>DASZSJ010000014.1:0-3689 GCA_035548675.1 Solirubrobacterales bacterium | reverse complement strand
GACCCGAGGCAACGCCACCAGTAGCAGAACGGGCGGGGATTGCCTGGATAGGTGGCAAGTGCCGGCATATGACTCCCGCGGGGATGGTCGCAGGCGAGCGGCACCCGGATCCTGGTGCACTCTAACCCCTTCTGGGCGGGCTCGGTGCAGCGGTGCCACGGGGCGGTCAGAGGTCCGCGAGCGAGGGCGGCGAGCCGGCTCTGGGGGGCGGGCAAGGACTGACCGGTCGTCAAGTTGGAGGAAGTCAGGGCAAGGCTGCACTGAGCGCTTACCGAGTAACTCAGACGCCTATGGAGTTCGCGGTTTCGATCCAGTGAGAGAACTCGCGGCCAAGTGCCACTGGTGCGCACGGATCAGATGAGGCGCCTGGTCTCGCTCGCCCCTCTAGTTGACCCGCCCACACACGTTGTGAACCGCTGAAAGGCCATCCGGGCCCGCCAAGAGGCTGTGGGTTGTCGAAGCTCACGACCTCAAGGAGGACCCGGATGAAGGTTCACGCTAACGCCGCCCTCGGACCGGCGGGGCGGCTGGCTCTGGTGGAAGCGATCGAGTCGGGGATGACGCAGAAGGCGGCAGCTGCCGCCTTCTGCGTGGCACCGGCGACGGCCCATCGCTGGTGGCATCGGCGGAGGGCGGCCAGTGCCGAGGAGCTTGCCTCGGGCAGCTGGCTGCTCGATCGCTCCTCGCGCCCGCGCCGCAGCCCCCGGCTTCTCGACGCGAGGACGCAGGAGCGGATCTGCGAGTGGCGACGGCGCACCGGCTGGGGCCCACGGCTGGTGGCCGGCAAGGTCGGCCGCCACCACTCGACGGTCTGGAAGGTCCTCCACCGCCACGGCATCTCACGCCCGCCGCGAGCCCCGCGCGAGCAGGCCCGCCGCTACGAGTGGCCCTGCCCGGGCGATCTTCTGCACATGGACACCTCTCGCTACGCGCGCTTTGAGCGTCCCGGGCACGCGGTGACCGGCGATCGCTCCCAGCGCTCGCGCAAGTGGATGGACCCCGGCACCCGGGTGGGCTATGACTTCGCCCACGCGGTCGTCGACGACCGCTCGCGCCTGGCCTACGTCGAGCTGCACCCCGACGAGAAGGCGGCGACCGTCACCGCCTTCTTCGAGCGCGCCCTGGAGTTCTTCGCCTCCCACGGGATCGCCGCCAGGCGCCTGATGACCGACAACGCCTTCGCCTACGCGAAGAACCGCTCCCTACGCGAGCTGCTCGCGGCCAGCGGTGTCAAGCACCTGCTCACCGAGCCCTACCGGCCCCAGACCAACGGCAAGGTGGAGCGCTTCCACCAGACGATGGCCCGGGAGTGGGCCTACGGCATCGCCTACCGCTCACACCGCCATCGCAACCGGGCGCTGCCACACTGGCTCGAGCACTACAACGAGACCAGGCCCCACAGCTCCATCGGGGGACGGCCGCCGATCAGCCGCGTTCACAACGTGTGTGGGCAGGACAGCTAGGGGACGGTGTCGATCAGGTAGGTGACGGCGCGGTCGGGGCCGACGTTGACGATCGCGTGGGCAACGTCGGCGGGGTAGGCGACCGAGTCGCCGGCGGCGAGCTTGACCGCGTGCTCGCCGGACTCGACTTCGACCGTGCCCTCGCGCACGGTGAGGAACTCGCGGGTGCCGGTGAAGTGGGGGGCGCTGCGCAGCTCGCCGCCGGGCGGCAGTTCGATCTCGTAGAACTCGAGCTCGCGCTGGGCGGAGAGCGGCGAGAGGGTGCGGATCCGACAGCTCTCGTCGGAGCGGTAGACGTACTGGGAGTCGCTGCCGTGGATCACCTCCAGCGGCGAGCCCTCGCCGGGCCCGTGGGCGAGCTCGTCGAGCGAGACTCCCAGCGCTTTGGCGATCGCCAGGGCGACGACCACGGTCGGGTTGGTTTCGCTGCGCTCGATCTGGCTCAGCATCGAGCGGCTGACGCCGGAGACGGTCGCCAGCTCTTCCAGCGACCAGCTGCGCTGCGAGCGCAGCTGACGAACCCGGTCGCCGAGGTGGGAGCTGAGCGCGTTTGGCTGGGAGCCCGGCATTTGCAGGGAGATTCTGTGATATTGGACAAAGTGTCCGTTACGCCGGAATTACCTGTATGGTATCGCGGAGATGTTGTCCAAGATATTGGAGCATAGGGAGAGCAGATGCAAGCACTGGTGAAGGCCGAGGCGGCTCCGGGCCTGACGTTGACCGAGGTGCCCGAGCCCGAGGTCGGGATCAACGACGTCCTGATCCGGGTCCAGACGACCGGGATCTGCGGCACCGACCTGCACATCCACTCCTGGGACGCCTGGGCGCAGGCGACGGTCCCGGTGCCGATGGTGGTCGGCCACGAGTTCGTCGGCGAGGTGGTCGAGATCGGCTCCAACGTCAACGACTTCGAGATCGGCGACCTGGTCAGCGGCGAGGGCCACGTGGTCTGCGGCCGCTGCCGCAACTGCATGGCCGGCCGCCGCCACCTCTGCGCCAACACCAGCGGCGTCGGCGTCAACCGGCCCGGCGCCTTCGCCGAGTACATCGCGATCCCGATGACCAACGTCTGGCACCACGCGCCCGGCGTCGACCGCGAGGTAGCCTCGATCTTCGACCCGCTCGGCAACGCCGTCCACACCGCGCTCGCCTTCAAGACCCTGGGCGAGGACGTGCTGATCACCGGCGCCGGCCCGATCGGCCTGATGGCGACCGCCGTCGTCCGCCACACCGGCGCCCGCCACGTCGTCGTCACCGACGTCAACCCCTACCGGCTGGAGCTGGCCGAGCGGATGGGGGCGACCCGCGCCGTCGACGTCCGCGACACCGAGCTCGCCGCCGTCCAGGAGGAGCTGGGGATGGTCGAGGGCTTCGACGTCGGCCTCGAGATGTCGGGGCAGCCGGCGGCGCTGCGCGAGATGCTCGCCAACATGGCCCACGGCGGCCGCGTCGCGATGCTCGGGATCCCCAGCGAGGAGATCGCGATCGACTGGAACCAGGTCGTCTTCAACATGCTGACCGTGAAGGGCATCTACGGCCGCGAGATGTATGAGACCTGGTACATGATGACCGTGATGCTCGAATCGGGCCTCGACATCTCGCCCGTCCTCACCCACCGTTTCCACTATGCCGATTTCGAGCAGGCCTTCGCCACGGCGAAGGGCAGCGAAGCCGCCAAGGTGCTGCTCGACTGGACCGCCTAGGAGGCTCGATGTTCGACTCCACCCGCGAGCAGCTGCAGGCCGAGCTGGACGAGATCCGCGCCGCCGGCCTCTACAAGTCCGAGCGTGTGATCGAGACGCCGCAGCGCGGCGAGGTCGCGGTCGGCGGCGCCGAGGTGCTGAACCTCTGCGCCAACAACTACCTCGGCTTCGCCGACCACCCGGCGGTCCTCGCCGCCGCCCACGAGGCGCTCGACCGCTGGGGCTACGGGATGGCCTCGGTCCGCTTCATCTGCGGCACCCAGGCGGTCCACGTCGAGCTCGA
Source organism: Solirubrobacterales bacterium (assembly GCA_035548675.1). Lineage (GTDB taxonomy): Bacteria > Actinomycetota > Thermoleophilia > Solirubrobacterales > 70-9 > VRUE01. The sequence goes on along the minus strand of DASZSJ010000014.1, from coordinate 240 downwards.
GCGGCGCCTCAGCGAGTTCCTCGAGACCGAGGCGACGATCCTCTACGGCTCCTGCTTCGACGCCAACGCCGGCGTCTTCGAGACCCTGCTCGGAGCCGAGGACGCGGTCATCTCCGACGCCCTCAACCACGCCTCGATCATCGACGGCATCCGCCTCAGCAAGGCGCGCCGCCTGCGCTACGCCAACGGCGACATGGAGGAGCTGGAGCAGCGGCTGCGCGAGGCCGGCGACGCGCGGCG
>DASZSJ010000013.1:0-19997 GCA_035548675.1 Solirubrobacterales bacterium | reverse complement strand
GAGACGGTTCAGGGCCAAGCGGGGCGGTCACGGCGCGGATTCCGCATGGCAGCGCCATGTGGGATTCGCGACGGGGCCGAAGCCGCGCCGGTCCTGGGCCGTCTCAGGGGTGCGATTCCCCCTATGGGGATAGGTCCTAAGTCGCCACAGCACGACGCCAGGCGCACCTGCTGGCCTCGACGTTTCGGCTGCGCCGCGACACTCAGCACGACGACCCTCACCACCTCGAGGAGACAGCGCTTCATAGGTGGACGACCGGCATTTTCGCCCCGGGCCGACACCTCTTGATTCACCGGGAAGTGCGGGGATACGCGGGGATTAGCGGCGATTCGGGCACTCCTCGGCAAGAAGCGCCTCGTTTCGCGCGCCATTTCCAACCAGCCAACCTTTGAAGGTCGCGCAGAAGCCGGAAGCCGCGGGCCCGGCTATCTTTTGCCCTAGGCTTATATACTGATATTGGTATACTCCTCGACATGCTTGGGTTGCCCCAGACCATCCGCCAGGCGCGACTGGATGCAGACCTCTCGCAGGTAGAGCTGGCCGCGCGCGCCGGCACCTCCCAATCGGCGTTGGCTCGCTACGAGACCGGAGCGGCCCTTCCCACCCTGCCGACGCTGGAGCGGCTCATGGCAGCGTGCGGCAGGCGCCTGGAGATCAAGACGCCCCCCGCCCGGCGTCCCACCCCCGGCAGCTCAATGCGGGGCCAGCTCGGCCCGCAGGCAGACAAACTGCGACGCCAACGCCGCCGACTACTGGATGCCGCCGAAAAACACGGTGTCGGTCATCTACGTGCCTTCGGGTCTCTCGCGCGCGGTGAGGCAACGGCCGACAGCGACGTAGACCTGCTCGTCGATCTCAAGCCCGGCCGCACCCTCCTCGACCTCGCAGCGTTTCGCCGCGAAGCCGGAGAGATCCTCGATCTGCCCGTAGACGTCGCGACCGCTGACATGCTGAAGGACCGCATCCGAGACGAGGTGCTCAGCGAGGCTCTGCCGCTATGAGCCGGAACGAGCAAGAGCGCCTCCGTGATATCCAGGACGCGATCGCTGCCATTCGCAAGCATCTCGAGCAAGCCAGTGACGCCACGGACGCCATGCAAGACCCATTGCTGCATGACGCCCTGCTCTTCCAGTTCGTCGTGATCGGCGAGGCGGTCAAGAACCTAAGCCCCGAGAGGCGCGAGTCCGCCTCCGAGATCCCCTGGACCGATATCGCCGGGCTCCGCGATCTGATCGCCCACGAGTACTTCCGGATCGACATGCATCGCGTGCTTGAGATCGTGGAGCGGGATCTGCCGCCCCTTGAACAGGCGATCGACAGCCTACTTCGCAAAGTCTGACATCACCTGTTCCCACCAGACCAAAGTCTGATTCAGGACGCCTAGTGAATCGACCAAGTCTTGCGATTCCGGAAGTAAGCGTCGGAATTGTGAAAGAGGGAGAAGAATTCTGAGAAATACGGGATGTCCTCGAAGCCTGTCACCTGGGCCTGGAACCCAAGCTCGGCGAGAACTGCACCGACAAAGCGGGCAAGCTGCAACACATACATACGCTCCCACCGTCTCGCGAATTCGGTTTCCGCCGTTCGCAGGGACGCGGCACCGGCAGTCTGAATGGGGGTTCCATCCTCGGCAAAGAAACGGACCAACATGTATGGGCCGACCATTTCCTCAATAGCCATGGCCCGCGAGAGGTTCCGACGGAGGGAGCGCTGAGGGTAATGAAGAGCAAGCACGGGCTCGGTCACCCTCTGCAGCCATTCGACAATCGGGTCCACGCGATCCTCGACCTCCGCTGCATCGGTTACTAGATCGAGGTTGTAGTAGCGAGTGAGATTGGTCGCGAAATTCGACAGGGTTCCAACGATTCCGTCATGGATGTCAGATTTCGGCAGGCGCCTCTCTGGCTCAATCTCACGTCGCCCCGCTACACCATCTGCCGCCTCCAGCAGTGACGATAGATCGTGTCCGTAACGTTTCACCTGCTCGTTGCTCGGATATTTGCCCTCATGCTCGAGAGCATGGTCGACAACTAGAGACAACTTGCACCCGCGCTCTAGCCCCACTGAAAGCGCGAAGAAAGCCTGTGCGTAGTACGCCCTCTGCGCATAGTTCGCGCGACCCAATGCGGTCGCGCCTACACCAAGATGCTCCGCGGCCGATCCGGCCTCATTGGCTAGCGCGTGCCAAACCGCATTCACATTGCCATCTTTCCATCCCGAAGGGCACATTCGGGGCCCATCTCAGGCACTGCTGGGGCAGAAGTGCCTGGAATGAGGCCGCATTTTCAACCCGGTTGGAGCGAGATTCGGCTTGTTTCGCCTGTCCAAACCCGCTCATTTGCAGGCACTTCTTTTCAGGGTGGACGACCGGATTCGAACCGGCGACCGCCTGGACCACAACCAGGAGCTCTACCAACTGAGCTACGTCCACCGCGCGACCTTCAATCTAGCGGTCCGGCGGTCGCGATTGGGTCAAGCCAGGTATGCCCGCGCCGCGATCGCACAAGTAATCGGGGAATCCGTGCGTTGCACTGGCATGCGAACCGCAACCAAGGCGTGGGGCGTGGCCCTCGCCACCTCCCTCGTCCTCGTCCTGCTCCTGCCTGCCGCTGCGTCGGCGGCGCTGTGGAGCTACGTCCCGAAGTCGTTCACCTGCACCGGCCCCGGCGGTTCGATCGTTCGCAGCAACAGCTGCCTGCAGGGGACTGGCTTCAACCCCAACGTCAGGTACTGGGGCCAGGCCACCAATTCGAGGGGCAACTGCACCAACTACGTCGCCTACCGGCTGTCGCGCAACGGGGCCGGGCAGCTGGCCTCCTCGTTCGGCAACGCGGTCGGCTGGCGGCGCGTCGTGATCGCCAAACTCGGCTCCAAGGCCGTCAACGATTCGCCGAAGCTGGGCTCGATCGCCTGGTGGGGCCCCGGAGGGGGCATCGGCACCACCGGCCACGTCGCCTATGTGGAGAAGGTCGCCGACGGCGGCCGCACCGTCTACCTGAGCGAGTCCCACTACGCGATCGGCAGCAGGCGGCTGGTCGTGCACGCCGGGAGCGGCTACTGGCCCGATGACTTCCTGCACATCAAGGACAAGCCGGCAGCGAAACCCAAATCCAAACCGAAACCGAAAAGCCCACCCGAGGAACTGGTGGAAGAAGAAGAACCTTCCGAAGAAGAAGCAGCGGAACCGAGCGGCGACACCTCGCCGCCCTCGAAGCCCGGCTCGCTCTCGATCTCGGCGCGGAGCACCAGCACCCTCACGCTCAGCTGGTCCAAAGCGAGCGACGACGTCAAAGTGACCGGCTACTCGGCCTACCGCAACGGCTCGAAGGTCGCCAACACCGGCTCGACCTCCTACAAATTCTCCGGCCTCTCCTGCGGAACCAGCTACACGCTCGGCGTCAACGCCTACGACGCCGCCGGCAACCGCTCGGCGACGGCGACGATCGGCGGCTCGACCTCAGCCTGCCCGAAGAAAGTAACTGTGTCCAAGGGGTCAAGGGTCAACCCCGCCGGCTGCAGCTCCTCAGCCTGCGCCTTCGTCACCGTCAAACTCTCCAACTTCGGATCCGGCTCACACAGCGTCACCTGCTACGCGGACTACCCGCCGCCGACCGGGTCCTATTACTCCTACACGACCTCCTCCACCACCTCCAACGTGTGCGTCTACGGCTTCCTCGGCACCCACGTCTGGGTCAAGGTCGACGGGGTCGAGTCGAACCACCTCACCTGGTAACCAGCCTCGCAAAGGCCTCCAGCCCCGGGGTCGTGCGCTCCACCAGCTCGACCTCGGCGGCTTCGGCCGCGCGCGGCAGGGCGGCGGCCCCGTCGTCGCCCAGGGCGGCGCGGGCCTCGCGGACCATCGCGGGGACGGCGAGCCAGGCCTCGAGCAGGGCGAAGTCGGACTCGGGATGGAAGAGGGCCCCCCAGGCGCTGCCGCGGCGGAATGCCTGCACCTCGGTGCGGGCCGAGCGGGCCAGGTGGGTGGCCCCGTCGGGCAGGTCGAGGACGTCGCCGTGCCAATGCAGGACGGTGGTGCTCGGGGCGAGGGCGCCGAGGATCGGGTCCGTGGGGTCGAGGACCTCCACCGGCGCGTAGCCGAGCTCCGGCGCCTCCCCCGGCCGCACCGCCGCGCCCAGCGCCCGGGCCAGGAGTTGGGCGCCGAGGCAGATGCCGAGCACGGGCACCTCGCGGCGGACCGCCTCGGCCAGCCACTCGCGCTCGGTGCCCAGGCCGGGATGGGCCGCGAGGTCGTCGACGTTCATCGGCCCGCCCATCACAACCGCGCCGGCCACCTCGCCGTGATCCGGCAGCGCCTGGCCCGCCAGCGGTTTGACCGTGTGCACGTGGAGGTCGCCGCAGGCGTCGAGGATCCGGTGCGGCGTCTCCCAGGGCACGTGCTGGATCGCCAGCAGGGTCGGTCGCTCCTCCGCGTTCATCGGAGCCCAGGCTAACCGCGCTACGGTTGCAGCGATGCCCCAGCGCTTCGGAGTGTCCTTCTTCCGGCCGGAGGTGCGACCGGCCTCGGCGACCGGCGCGCACGCCCGCGGGGCGGTTGCGATCGGCGCGCTCGCCGTCGGCGCGGCGGCCGTCGGCGGCTTCGCCATCGGCCGCCTCAGCATCAGGCGACTGGCGGTCGAGCAGGCCGCCATCCGCAAGCTCGCCGTCGCCGAGCTGGAGATCGACCGCCTGCGCGTCCGCGACCGGGTCGGCGGCGAGGCCTAGCCGACATTGACCACACCAGAAGTGGGTCAATGTCGGATGCGCGCGCACGCGACGGCCTCGGCATTGCTCCTCGCCGTGGCGATCGGAGCGTTCGCGGCGACCCCAGCCCCCGCGCTCGGCCCCTACCCCGACCTCGGCGACTGTCCCGTCTTCCCCGACCCGCCCGTCGGGCTCCCCGCCAACGCGCCCTCCCTCCCCAACGAGGCCGCCTGGAACCAGGACGTCTCCAGGGCCCCGCTCGCGAGCGGTTCCGCCGCCACGATCGCCTACATCGATTCCCACGGCGGCGGTCGCCTCCACCCCGACTTCGGCTCGCCACGCGCTTACGGCTTCCCCTACTCCGTCGTCGGCGCCGGCCGGCCCAAGCTGCCGATCCACTACACCGCCTACGGCGAGGAGAGCGACCCCGGCCCCTTCCCGGTGCCGGCGCGCGCTCCGGTCGAGGGCGGCAACCGCAGCGACGGCGACCGCCACGTCCTCGTCGTCGACCGCGCCAGTTGCACCCTCTACGAGCTCTACCGCGCCTTCCGGGGCGAGAGCCGCCGCCATTGGAACGCCGACTCGGGCGCAGAGTGGGACCTGCGCTCCGCCGGGCGCCGCCCCGACTCCTGGACCTCGGCCGACGCCGCCGGCCTGCCGATCTTCCCCGGGCTCGTCCGTTACGACGAGGTCGCGGCCGGCCACCTCGACCACGCCGTTCGGGTCACCTTCGCGAGCACCCGCGACGCCTGGGTCCACCCCGCCTCGCACTGCGCCGGCGACACCGCCGATCCCATCGCGCCGGCGATGGGAACCCGGCTGCGGCTGAAGGCGAGCTACGGCCTCGGCGGCTTCAACGGCGCCGCCCGGGCGATCGCCGCCGCGCTGAAGCGCTACGGGATGATCGTCGCCGACAACGGCTCCAACTGGTACCTCAGCGGCAGCAGCGACCGGCGCTGGGACGACGAGAGCCTCGACCGGTTGAAGCGGATCCCGGGCAGCGCCTTCGAGGTCGTGCGCAGCGCCGCCCCCGCTCACCCCTGCTGAGCTAACCGAGCCGCACGTAGTGGAACCCCGCCCGCAGGCGCGAGCGCAGCTGCTCCGCCGCCTCGCCCTCGCCGTCCGCGTCCGCCCCGACCAGCACCACCTCGGTCGCCGGGTAGCTCTGCAGCTGGTCCTCGACCGCCTGCACGATGTCCTCGTCGCCGACCCGCGCCTCCGCCGCAACCCCGGCCGCGGCGAGCGCCGCCACGGTCACGACCAGTCGCTGCTGGGCCCGCTGCCGGGCCCCCTCGACGTCCGAGGCCCAGCGGTCGAGGAAGCCGATCCGGGCCGGCACCAGCACCCGCACCTCGTCCCCCGGCCCAGCCTCCCCCTCGATCCCGGCCGCGCGCGTGATCCGCTCCACGTCCGCCGGGTCCTCGACGTCCTCGGCGGCGACGATGAGGACGTGCCGACCGCCACTCCGGTCGGCCGCGGGCGAGATCGACCCTTCGGGCCGCTGCCGCACGGCGACGGCCACCAGCACCACCGCTGCCAGCGCACCGATCGCGACCCCCACGCCCGGACCGCCGAGCAGGAAGGCAGCGGCCACCGGCACCACGACCCCGGCGACGATGAGCGGCAGCTTCCAGGGGGCCATGGCTCAAGCATGGCAGGCCAAGCCCGCCGCGCATCACCCTCGGATGAGGTCGCGAATCAGCCCCGCGTGCCGCCGCCGCTGCCGTCCGGCGACCAGCCCGGGCCGCGGAAGACGTGGCCGAGCTTGTTCCGCCAGCCGTCGGCCGCGCGCACGTCGCGGGCGATCGCGGTGAACTCGTGGAAGGCGACGCGGGTCGGCCGGAAGGTGCGGATGTTCTTCGTCAACCCGTAGCGGACCCGCTCGGTCTCACCCTGATAGGTGCCGAAGATGCGGTCCCAGACGATCAGGATGCCGCCGTAGTTGCGGTCGAGGTAGACCTCGTTGGCGCCGTGGTGGACGCGGTGGTGCGAGGGCGTGTTGAAGAAGAACTCGATCGGCGCCGGCAGCTTCTTCACCCGCTCGGTGTGGATCCAGAACTGGTAGATCAGGCTGATCGAGATCTGCAGCAGGATCATCCAGGGCGCGAATCCGAGCAGCGCCAGCGGCGCCCAGAAGGGCAGCGCCGTCATCGGCGTCCAGGTCTGGCGCAGCGCGGTCGAGAGGTTGTAGTGCTGGGAGGAGTGGTGGACGACGTGGCTCGCCCAGAAGACCCGCACCTCGTGGTGGACGCGGTGGAACCAGTAGTAGGCGAGGTCGTCGGCGAAGAAGAGCGCCACGTAGGTCCACCACTCGTCCGCCGGCATCCGCAGCGGCGTCAGCTCGTAGAGCCCCGCGTAGACGACCAGCACCACCAGCTTCCAGGCCGCGTTGATCACCACGTTGCCGCCGCCCATCGTCAGGCTCGTGCGCGTGTCCCGCGCCTCGTAGCCGACCAGCTCGTCGTCGCGCAGGTACCTGAACGAGAGCAGCTCCATCACGAGCAGCAGCACGAAGGCGGGGATCGCGTAGTAGAGGACCTCGGCCACGACGGAGAATCTAGCCCCAAGTCACCGCGAACGGGCGCACCCTGCCACCCATTCGCGCTGCAGTCCCTGGGCACGGGGGGCATTGCTACCCCGGTGTTGCCTGAGCCGCACTTTTTGGGCGATCCCGCGATGCCGAGCGTTCGATTGACCCCATATACGGTGGCAAATCGAACACTCGACACCGAGTACCGCGCGAGCGTCCCAATAGGCAACGGCCGTTACAAACCAGCGCCGTCATTCTCTCCCTGGGGTGCAGTTCACCGCCATAGAGCGGCCGAACTCAGTGCCCCCGGCTGGATTCGAACCAGCGACCCTCGGATTAGAAGTCCGATGCTCTATCCGGCTGAGCTACGGGGGCTCGGGGCCAAGATTAGGCCCCGAGCGCCGCTGCGGTCGCGGTCGGCGCCGCCGTGTGGGTAAAAGTGCGACCGCTGGCGTACCATGGCGGCGATGCCGAGCGTCGACGCAGCTGCGAGCGAGCTCTACTACGAGCGCACCGGGGAGGGCGAGCCGCTGCTGCTGGTCCAGGGGATGAGCGCCACGCACCTCGCCTGGGGCAGGCCCTTCCTCGACGAGCTCGAGCGCAGCTTCGAGACGATCGTCTTCGACAACCGCGGCATGGGGCGCTCCGGCCCGGCCGCGCTGCCCTTCGCGATCGCCGACCTCGCCGCCGACGCGGTCGGCCTACTCGACGCGCTCGGCCTCGAGACCGTCCACCTGGCCGGCATCTCGATGGGTGGCATGATCGCCCAGGAGCTGGCGCTCGCACATCCCGAGCGCATCCGCACCCTGACGATCGGCGCCAGCTACTGCGGCGGCCCCGACAGCTCGCTGATGGCCCCCGAGGACCTGCAGATGCTGGGCGAGGCCTACGCCTCGGGCGAGCGAGAGCGGGTCTTCCGGGCGATGTGGGAGATCAACCTCTCCCCCGGCTTCCGCGCCGAGGACTCGCGCTTCGCCGCCTTCGCCGAGATGGGCTCGGCGCTGCCCGCCCCGCAGCCGGTGGTCCTGCAACAGATGCGCGCCTGCGCCGAACACGACACGCACGAGCGGCTCGGCCGGATCGAGCTGCCCACCCTCGTCATCCACGGCGACGCCGATCGCCTGCTGCGCTATCCCAACGGCGAGTCGATCGCGCGGCTGATCCCCGGCTCCCGCCTCGCCACACTGGAGGGCGTCGGCCACATGTTCTGGTGGGAGCAACCCGAGCGCTCGGCCGAGCTGATCCGCGAGCACGCCCTGGCGCCGGTCTGAGGCGATGGGGACGGTCGGCGGCACTTCGAGCATCGAGATCGAGGCGCCGCTCGGCGCGGTGTACGGCGCCGCCGCCGACGTCGAGGCCTCGCCCCGCTGGCAACCGGAGATCAAGCTCGCCGAGTGCCTCGAGCGCGATGCCGACGGCAACCAGGTGCTCGTCCACATGGAGACGGACGCCAAGGTGCGCCGGCTCGGCTCCGACATCCGCTTCACCTACGAGGAGCAGCGGATCTCATGGGTGCAGGAGGAGGGCGACCTGAAGTCGGTCGAGGGCAGCTGGGAGCTCGAGGAGCTCGGCGGCGGACGCACCCGCGTGACCTACACGCTCGAGGTCGACCTCGGCCGGGCGCTCGGCCTCGTCATCCGCGGGCCCCTGGTCGGCGTGCTGCGCGGCCAGCTCGTCGACCGGATGCCGGAGCGATTGAAGCGCTTCGTCGAGGACGCCCCCTAGGCGAAAGCGCGCCGGACGAGAGGCACGCTCAGGAAGCAGCCGCCGGGATCCGGCAGGAGACCCCGGTGCCGGCCAGCCCGCAGTAGCCGTTCGGCACCTTGTGCAGGTACTGCTGGTGGTAGTCCTCGGCGTAGTAGAAGGGGCCCGCCGGCTCGACCTCGGTCGTAACCGGCTCGTGTCCGGCGGCGCGCAGGTCCCCGTCGTAGGCGCGCCGCGCCATCTCCGCCGTCGCCTTCTGAGCGTCGTTGGCGAAGTAGATGCCCGAGCGGTACTGGGTGCCAACGTCGTTGCCCTGGCGCATCCCCTGGGTCGGGTCGTGCTCCTCGAAGAAGACCTTGAGCAGATTGGCATAGGAGACCCTGGACGGGTCGAAGGCGACCAGCACAGCCTCGGCGTGGCCGGTCTTCCCCGTGCAAACCTCCTCGTAGGTCGGATTCGGCGTGGTCCCGTTCATGTAGCCGACCGCGGTCGTGTAGACGCCGTCGATACCCCAGAAGAGCCGCTCCGCGCCCCAGAAGCAACCGAGCGCGAAGTAGGCAATCTCGATCCCGTCGGGGAAGGGCCGCCGCAGCGGCGTGCCGAGCACGGCGTGGCGCTCGGGAACCTCGAAGGCCGGCTCACTGCGCCCCGGTAGCGCCTCTTCTGGCGTCGGCATCCGGGCCTTCTCGAATCCGAGCATCCAAAACAGGGTAGCTTGCCCGCATCGGCTGCTTCGTCATTCTCTTCGCGCTGATCTCACCCCGCCTGGCGCTCTTCGTGCTCTGGCTCTTCAGCGACCTGCTCAGTCGCGCCTTCGACAGCTGGTTCGTGCCCTTCCTCGGCTTCTTCCTGCTGCCCTGGACGACACTCGCCTACGCCGCGATGTGGGGCTCCGGTCCGAACGGCGTCGAGGGCTTCGAGTGGTTCATCGTCATCCTCGCCTTCGTAATCGACCTCGGCTCCTACGCCCGGGGCGGCCGCGAGCGTCGCGCTCGAGCCTGACCCGACGCGCTCGCGCGCAGGCGCCGCAGCGCAGCGACCCACCGGCAGCCGCTAGGCAAGCGGGAAGGCGACCCGCACGTGATCCTTCGAGACCACAATGAAGGGATAGTGCGTCACGTCGCCGCCCATGATCGACGAAACCTCCGCGTTCACCACCGGGATGAAGGTGACGTCGGGCCGGTTGAGCGAGTCCGAGAAACGGCTCTGGTAGCCCTCCGGCGGCAGCGTCACGTCACCGACGATCCGGTGCCGATCGGTTTCAAACTGCACCCGTTCGACCCTGCGCTCTTTCTGTCCAACTTCGGGACCGTTCACCTTCCCACTATCGGCTCACCATCCTGTCATCCTTAGAAATACTCCGAAACACTTGTCCAGGAGGCACGAAAATGCCTCTCCAGGGGGACATAACCCTGGCCGTACCCCCTCTACCCAGCGGACGCCCCTGCCGCTACGGAATCGTGAAGCTGACCGAGACGCAGCCGAATTCGTCGTTGTCGGGCGGCGTGTAGAAGCCGGCGAAAACGTTGACGCCGTTGGCGGTGAGCGTGCCGCGCATCAGGTCATAGGTCAGCGTCTTGCCACCGTTGCTGACGGTCGGGCGCCCGGCGGTATCGAGGTTGAGCAGGTCGGCGCGCTGGTTGGGATAGGGCGTGCCTTCCGATCCCGAGAAGCGGAAGATCGCCCGTGAGGCGGAGCCGTTGATCTCAATCTCCGGTTCGGAGGCTGTGAGGTCGATCGTGTGCGCCCTCCAGCGGAAGTTCACGCTGCCCTGGCCGTAGATGCCGACGATGCCGCTCGCCGGGTCATACCAGCTCGCCCTCGGCGCAAAATCGATCGCGTAGGGGAGCTGGGCGTCGCTTGAGCTGCGCTGGTCCGGACAGGGAGAGGACGTCGAATCGCTCCCCGCCGCTCCGCCGCCGATGTGGATGCCGTCGCCGGCCGCGACCCCGCTAGCGGCGTAGCGCAGCCAGGAATCGCGCGGGTACCAAGTCAGCCGCACGCCGCTTACGTCGACCGCGGTCGGCGGTCGCTGTAGTAGCGGCGGTTCGCCGGAGATCGGCCCCGCGGCGGGGTCTTGGGGGGACTTCGAGCCACGGCCCCTGCCGATCCTCCTAACGCCAACGTGGAGGATCTTCACCTTGCCCCGCCCGACCCCGCGCAGCATGACCCTGATCTCGTAGGCCTTGCCCGCCGAGCGGACCCGGAGCTTCACCGCAGTCGCCCGCTTGTGCCTACCCAGGGCCCTGAGCGCCCCCTTGGGCAGCCGCAATCGCACAGCCGCCTTCTTGCCGGGTCCGATCCGCTTCGGCGCCATAACGACGAACGGATAGCGGCGCTTGCCGATCTTCGCCCGGACCCGTCGCGGAGCGCTCAGATTGCAGGCGACGCCACTCGGGCAGGAGAGGGTGGCGAGGGGCGCCACGTGCCGGCCGCCGAGCTTCTGCCTGCGCTTGGTGACCGCAATCGAGATCGGCTTCTTGGCCGGTGTCGATCCCCGCGGTGGCTGGTCCTGCTCCGCCAGCGCCCGGCTGGATCCCCTTTTCTGCGGCGGCGTGCTGGGAGCGCTCGCGCCCTGGAAGTCGACCACGAACGGGAGGGGCGCCTTGTCGGGATCGAAGCTCGACCCCGAGGTGTACCAATAGGCCGCAAGGCCGGTCTGGACGTGGAAGGCAACGAAGCTCGCCGGCCACGATCCCCAGCCCGAGCCGGTCCTGACTTGGGGTGTTTTCGGGTCGACGTCGTCGACTTCGACCCCCGCGTAGTCGGGCCTGATCTCGACCTTGCCCGAGGGGTCGACCTGGGCGTCGGCGAAGGTCGCCACGGTCACGTCGGGAGCCGAGGCGAAGGGGGTGCAGACGCTCGGGTCCTCGATGCTCGACGCGCAGCCGGTCATCTTCGCCGTCAGCACGCCGAAGCCATCGGCATTGACCGAGAGCTCGGGGTCGGTGAAGGTGAAGGGGACGAGGCCGCCGTAGAAGTTGACCGAGAAGCTGCCTTCCCAATCGACCGTGGCCGAGCCGTCGGGCTCAATCCGGGCATCGCCGCCGTAGAGGCGGACGAGCTGCTCGCCCCCATTCGAGACGTGCGCGGCGCGCGCCGAGTAGGTGGCGAGGGACTCGCTGCCCGATGGGGACACCTGATAGATCGCGGCGTTGCCGTCGAGGGAGCGGTAAGTGGCTTCGTTGCCGTCTGAGAAGCCGGCGGAGAAATAATTGGAGCCGCCCCTTGGCGGCGCCTTCTGCATCTCCTCGTTGCCGGTCCATTCGAGGCTGACGTCGTCGAGGTCGAGACCCGCGGGCGGGATCGAGACCCTTGGGGTCACGGTCAGCCTTGCGGAGCCGGAGAACATTGTGCCTATCTCGTTGATGAGCTTGGCCCGGAACAGCGCGCCCGACTGGTCGGCATTGGTCTCGAGAACCGTCAGGTTGGGACCATCGGCCCCGGTGAAATTGTCGTCATCGCTGGCGATGTTCTGCCAGAAACCGCCGACCCGGCGCTGCCAGACGATCGTCGGTTCGGGGTTGCCGACGGCCAGCACCGAGAACCTGGCGCTCTGGCCTTCGGTTGTCGTGACGCTGGCGGGGTCGAGGCGCACCCGGGGCGCGTAGTCAACCCCGAGCTTGGCAGCCTCGGAGGCGACCTTGCCGGCGGCGTTTTCGTAGACGGCGCGGTATTCGGCGCCGTCCATGCCCGCTTCGGCCGTCACGCTGAGCGTTTCGCCGGTCTGGCCGGGGATGTTGGTGAAGCGCGAGCTGCCGGGGAGCTTCTGCTGCCACTGGCGGGTTGGGGGCAATTCGCCCGTCGCGGTCGAGCTGAAGGTGACCTGCCGCGATTCCTCTCCGACGCCGAGGGACGCCGCGGTTGAGTGAGGGTCCAGGTTGACTTCCGGCGCGATACCCAGGCGTTCGAACCTACCCATCCCGTAGATCGGTGATCCGCCGAAGCCAGCGGGCGAACCGTCATTGGTCTGGGCGTAAACGGCGTGGTGTTCACCGACCATCACCGGGCCGCCGCGGGGATGGCGTTCGGTGAAGAACTGGCTGTCGATGATCCGGCCGCCCCTGAGGCCGGTGAGGCGTTGGGACTGATTGCCGCCGATCCATATTGTCCCGTCCTCGCGGTCCACCGCGAAGCTGAGCGGACCGCCTGTTTCCAGCCCGGACAGCGTCACCGCCGGCTCCGCGACGGCGGGCGAGCCGTCGCCTGGAATGGCGACGGTTTGAACCAAGGTCGGCGTTGTCGTCCCGGATTCCTGCCGCGTCAGCACCACTTGGTCATCCTTGCCCGACTGGATCTGTTCATAGACCCCAGCCAAACTGTTAGTGACTTCGGTCCCAGCGATGGCTTCGACGTCGGCCGTGCCAGCCGCTGCATCGAGCTTGATCCGGTAGGCACCGGGCACCTTGGCCGGCGCCGGCACGCTGGAATTGTTACTTCGTTGCCGGGTGCCCAGGACGATCAATGATCCGTCCGGCGCCGCCAGCCCCTTCGGTTCCTTCAACGGTGAGGTCAGCGGATACCGATCCCTGTTCAAACCGAGCGGCCCGTTGGGGACGTCATAGGTCTGTCGCACCCAGGATCCATCGGGTTGCTCCTTGTAGGTGTTGAGCTGCCACTGCTGGTGGTCGAAGTCGTTGCTCGCCACGCCGTCGGGTTTGTTCAAGGTGAAATTGAACGCGACCTCACCCACCGAATCCCACATCATCGGAAGCCCCCCGACCCGTGGGAAGGGCTGGGGCACCGATTCCTGCAGCCACCGCTCGTCTTCGCGGTCGTACTTCATCCACCGCACCTCCCCCCCGGAGGCTTCGTAGAACAGGCAACCCGTGTTGCTGTCGTAGAACATCGGATTGGCCGGGTTCTGCGGGGTGCCCGATATCGTTTCGAGGGGTTGCCCAAGCGCTTCCATGCGATCGAGGCTGAAGGCTTGGTAGAGGTTGCCCGTCGCCGCCGATGGGTCGTTGTTCCACCTGAAGTAGATGAGTCGTCCCTCGCGATCCAGGAGGTACGGTTCGAATTGCAGCTGGAGACCGTTGTCGGTGAGCATCTCGTTCGCGTCGAGCCTCAGGGGTGAGGAGCCTGGCTCGTCCCAATGCTCGCTGAAGTCCGGGGCCCCTCCAGGACCCATATAGGAAAACGACACCGCGTCAAACGCCGTGCCCTGGCGGTAGTACCCCGCGAAGACCGCCTGTGCGTCGGGGGCTGATGCCGACGGGATGCCGCTCCAGGTCGTGATCCCGCCCGCCACGACCGGACTGACGGCGCCGACATCGAGGTCGGCAATGCGCACATCGTCGAAGTGTTCGATCTCTCCTGTCGTGATGCTTCGGGTCAATGCCTCGGCTAGGGAGATGGTGGATTCAGCGCTGGAGATCGTGATCACGGGGTTTGAGAGAGTCACGTCGAGGATGCCGTCGTGGGCGGTCCAGCGCACGGTCCCGGCATAGCGCAGAACTGTCGTCCCGTCGGCTGGATCGTACGATCCGCCTTCGAACCGCCAGGCGATCTGATGTGGAGTCGACGGGATGACGCTGGCGCCGCCGCTCGTTTCACTGGGCGCGCCGACGTACCTTCGCCAAGACTGCTTCATCCCCCATTCGAGATCGGGTGCCTCGGCGATCGCCACGCTCGTCGGCGACGCCGCTCGCGCCACCGACGAGCCGAAAAGGCAGCAGAGAGCCGCACAGAGAAGGCAGGCCGTAGCGAGAATGGCTCCTGTGGTGATGGCTGCCGATCGCGGGTGTCGCGTGACGGTGGACGACATGCGGGAGGGTCTCCTTTCGGGGAGATCGTCAGGGGAGCGACCTCCTCGAACAACGGAGGTCGCTCCCCAAACCAGCTAGATCTGGCCGACGACGATTATTCGAACCAGAAGCTTTCGCTCTCGGAACCGAGTTGTTTGAGAGCGCCGCCTCCCAGATCCTCGTAGTAAGAGGCAACGATCCCACACGGCTTGCCCATTAAATCCGCGAGGCTGAAGCATTCCGTTTCGCCTTCACCTGGTCCTTGTTTGGTGAAGTCGAAATTCGTAAATTCGCGTTCGATCGACACATTGAGGAAGGTGTGACTGCCTCCACTCAGTTCCGCCGGCATGGGAGCGCCTTTTGCATTGCAGCGCGTACCCAGGATGCCGGTCAGGTTGCACTCGGCGACCGCAACTATGTCCGCTTCGTTGAACGGTGCGAATCCCGGCGCGGTTACTTCCACTTTTTCTATGGTGGCGCTCGGTTCTTCGTATGGACCGGGTCCGACCAGGGTGATGGACGCGAATGCGTTCGAGGCACCCAAGCCGACCATCAGGGCGGCCATCGCCCCGATCGTCGCGAGGCGCCTGCCGACGCCCTCGAGGGCTGGATTGAACATCGTTGTTACCTCCCTTTCGACTGGAAGTGAGCGCGACTGGACATGCGCCCACACGGAGTTGCAAAGCCACCAGCCTCCCGGTGGCCCACCGATGGAGACCGCTCCGCGATCCGTGCTGCCGGCCGCGGGTGAGCCAAGCCCCGCTGGTTCACGCATCTGTCGTTGGAGTCGACTCGGGAGACGCGAGAGGCTCTGTTTCGGTCTGTCCGGGTCATCGTAGCCGGGCACGCTAGCACAGATTAGGCTAACCTAATTAGGTGACCCTAATACCTCCGGGAGATCGGTAGGATATCCGCCATCATTCCAGCCCACAGAGCCAAAAAGGGGACAACTCAGTTGATTGCCTGCACCTCCCTGGGTCGCCGTTCGCACCGAGCCTCGCAGCCACGGCCACCTGTATTAGGGTACCCTAACTCTCGAAATGGGCCGCTACATCGGACCAGTGGAGAAGCTCGAGCGCCGCGAGGGCGTGCCGCTCGACCTCAAGGGGAGGCGTGCGCTGCTCGGCAAGACCTCGATCGAGCGCCGCGGGCCGGTGCCCCCCGGCCAGCACGGGGCGCGGCGGCGGCGCGGCCAGAGCGTCTACGCGCAACAGTTGCGCGAGTCCCAAAAGCTGAAAATCGCCTACGGGGTGCGGGAGCGCCAGATGCGGCGCTTGGTGGCCCGGGCGCGGCGCAAGCATGAGACGACGGCCGGCGAGGCGCTGCTGGAGGCGCTAGAGCGCCGCCTCGACAACGTCGTCTTCCGGCTCGGGCTCGCCTCTACCCGCCGCCAGGCCCGCCAGTTCGTGGTCCACGGCCACGTCCTCGTCGACGGACGCCGCCTCGACATTCCCTCGGCGACGGTGGCCGACGGCGCTCGGGTCTCAATCGCCCCCACCTCGCCCGTTGGCTCGCTGGCGCGGGAGGCCGCCGCGGACATCGCCCGGATCCCCGCCTGGCTCGAGGCCGACCACGAGTCGCTCGCGGGTCGCGTGCTGCGCTCCCCGCAGCGCGAGGAGATCGCGATGCCCGTCACCGAGCAGTTGGTGATCGAGCGCTACGCACGTCGCTGATGCACTGCTCGGGACTCAAGGGAGAGGGCGCGCTAATGGGAATTGGCCCGCTCGCACTCGGGCCGGTGAACGTCACTCGCGCCCGCCACGATCTGCGCACCCTGGCCGGGCACGGACATCGGGGCGCCCGGATTCGAACCGGGGACCTCCGCCACCCAAAGGCGGCGCGCTACCAGGCTGCGCCACGCCCCGAGGCGCTCAGTGTAGAGCGGTGACCGGGGGGCGGGCGGGAATCGAGGCGGGACAGGCGCTAGGTTTGGCGCAGTGGCCGACGTGCAACCGCTCAACGCCCTGCACTACGACCTCGACGCGGTCGGCTCGCTGCAGGACGTGGTCGCGCCGCCCTACGACGTGATCGACCCGGCGATGCGGGCCGAGCTGCTGGCGCGCTCCCCCTACAACGCGGTCGCGATCGACCTGCCCAAGCCCTACGGCGAGACCGGCCCCCAGGCCGAGGGCCAGGGCGACCCCTACGCCGCCGCGGCGGACTCGATCGACGCCTGGCAGAAGGCCGGTGCGCTGGTCAAGGACAACGAAGCGGCGATCTGGGCAATGGAGCAGGAATACACGGGGCCCGACGGCGGCTCCCACGTCCGCCACGGCATCCTCGCCCGGGTCCGGGTCGAGGACTTCGACGCCGGCACGATTCTGCCCCACGAGCGCACCCTGCCCGGCCCCAAGCAGGACCGGCTCGAGCTGATGCGGGCGACGCGCTGCAACCTCTCGCCGATCTTTTCGCTGAGCACGATCGACCCCTGGCCGCTCGCCGCCAAGGAGACAGCGGTGGAAGACCCGTGGGGCGAAGCGAGCGACGCCGCCGGCACCGTCACCCGCCTCTGGCGGCTGCCGCAGCTGAACGAAGACGTCCCCCACCTGCTCGCTGACGCCCAGCTGCTGATCGCCGACGGCCACCATCGCTACGAGACCGCGATCGCCTACCGTGACGAGGTCGGCGGCGAGGGCGACCACAACTACACGCTGATGGCGCTGACCGGGCTCGACGACCCCGGCCTCTCGGTCTACCCCACCCACCGCCTGCTCTCCGGCTTCGCCGAGGACCCCGAGCGCCAGCGCCGCCTCGACGAGGGCCTGCGCGAGCTGTTCGAGGTCGAGGAGGTGGCAAGCGAGCGCGTCGACCCGCTGGGCGAGGACGGCGTCGGCGTCTTCGGCCTCTACGACTCCCATCGCAAGCGCGCCTTTCGGCTGCGGCTGAAGGACACCGCCGAGCTCGACCGCCAGCTCGCCGGCCAGCCCGAGGCCTACCGCCGCCTCGACGCGGCAATCCTCGAGACCCTGGTGCTGAAGGGCCTGGCCGGCCTCGGCGAAGACGACATCCTCGCCAAGCGCGGCATCGGCTACGCCAAGAGCGTCGAGGACTCGCTGCGGCTGATCGAGGACGGCACCTACGACGTCGCCTTCATCCTGCGCCCGATCCCGGTCCAGCAGACCAGGGAAATCTGCGAAAGCGACGCCAACATGCCGCCCAAGTCGACTTACTTCTACCCCAAGGTCCTGACCGGCCTCGTCTTCAACCCGCTCGCCTGAGCGCCCGGCATACGCGGCCAGCGTGATTCAACCCGCTCGCCTGAGCGCCCGGCATACGCGCCCGGCACAGCAGGACCGAGCGGCTAGGATCGGCGCGTGGTCAAGATCTACACCAAGAAGGGCGACGACGGGACCACCTCGCTCTGGTACGGCGGCCGCGTGCCCAAGCACCACGGCCGCACCGAGGCCTACGGCGCGCTGGACGAGGCCTGCTCGCAGCTCGGCGCGGCGCGGGCGCTCTGCGACGCCGGCGAGGCCGAGCTCGCCGCCGACATCCTGCGCCTGCAGGACGACCTCTTCGTCGCCGGGGCCGAGCTGGCGACGGCACCGGAGGCGGCGGAGCGGCTCGAAGACGGCGTCAGCCGCACCACCGAGGAGATGGTCGCTGAGCTGGAGCAGCGGATCGACCGCTACATGAGCGAGGTCGAGCTGCCGCCGCAGTTCGTCATCCCCGGCGGCAACCGGCTCTCCGCCCAGCTCGACGTCGCCCGCAGCGTGATCCGCCGCGCCGAGCGCCGCATCGCCGCCCTTGCCGAGGGGGGCGAGCTGGCGAGCGAGACCGTGATCCATTTCGTCAACCGCGCCTCCGACCTCGCCTACGCGATGGCCCGCTACGCCGACGTCGACGACCCGGCCCTCTTCGAGGGCCGCCGCAAGGGAATCTGAGCTCGCGTGGCGACTTCTTCCTCCCCGGTGGGGAACAACTCGCCACAATGAAGGTCGTCGCCCGCCGCAATCCAAGCGGAGCCGAGCAAGCCCTGGGTTACGCCCACGACGTCGAGATCGAGGGCGGCCACACGATCCGCGTCGACGAGCCGGCCGCGGCGGGGGGCACCGACACCGGTCCCTCCCCCACCCGCCTCGTCGCCGCTGCCCTCGCCGGCTGCGTCGCGATCACGATGGAGATGTACGCCGAGCGCAAGGGTTGGGACGTCGGCCCGGTCGAGGTCGAGGTGGACGTCACCTACCGCGACCACACGCCGCTCTCCTTCGCGGTCACCCTGCGCCTGCCCGCCGGGCTGAGCGAGGAGCAGCGCCAGCGCCTGCTCGCCGTCGCCGGCAAGTGCCCGGTCCACAAGCTGATCGCCGGCGAGACCGAGGTCCTCATCGCCGACCGGATCGAGGCGCTCTGATGGACCTGGGCATCGCCGGGCGCGCCTGCGTCGTTACCGGCGCCAGCCGCGGCATCGGCGCCGAGACAGCCCGGATGCTCTGCGCCGAGGGGGCAAACGTGCTGCTCGTGGCGCGCAACGAGGAGCGACTGGCCGCCGCCGCGGAGACCGCGCAGGCAGCCGCGGGGGCGGGCGGCGCAAGCGAGGCCGGTGGCGGCGGGCAGGCCGCGGCCCTTGTCCTCGACGTCACCGAGCCCGACGCGGGCGAGCGCATGCTCGCCGCGACCAGCGAGCGCTTCGGCGCCCTCGACGTCCTCGTCAACAACGCTGGCACCGCCCGCTGGCGCGACCTCGACGACGTTCCCGAGGAGGACTGGCGCGCCCAGTACGAGCTCAACGTGATGGCGCCGCTGCGGGCGATGCGCGCCGCTGCTCCGCCGATGGCCGAGCGCGGCTGGGGCCGCATCGTCAACGTTTGCTCGACGGCCGGCAAGCGCCCCTCCGCGGCGATGCCCGAGTACTCGGTGGCGAAGGCGGCCGAGCTCTCGCTCTCGCGCCTCTTCGCCGATCGCTATGCGCGCAGCGGCGTGCTCGTCAACGCGATCTGCCCCGGCCCGGTCGAATCGGAGATGTGGATGGAGCCCGGCGGCCTGCTCGACCAGTCGCAGGCGATGTCCGGCGACGCCACGCGCGAGGACGCGCTCGCCACCGCCGGCGCCAAGCGCCCGATCGGCCGCCTCGCCGAGCCGGCCGAGATCGCCGCCGCGATCGCCTTCCTCTGCTCCGAGCGCGCCTCCTACGTCGCCGGCGCCGCCTGGTCGGTGGACGGCGGCACCGTCCAGGTGATCGTTTGAGTGGGGCATTGGCGACTTATCCGTGTATATGACGGATAAGTCGCCAAAGCCCGTCTCAAAGGATCACCTGCACCGTTCCCCCGTCGACGGACCAGGCGGCGCCGGCGACGTAGGAGGCGCGCTCCGAGCAG
>DASZSJ010000012.1:0-37061 GCA_035548675.1 Solirubrobacterales bacterium | reverse complement strand
GGCGTAGGCGGCGTCGATCGCCTCGAGGTCGTGGCCGTCGATCTCCTGCACGTGCCAGTCGCAGGCGGCGGCTCGCGCGGCCAGCTTCGAGGTGTCCCACTCGTGCATGGTCGGGCCGCGCTGGCCGAGCCGGTTGACGTCGACGACCGCGATCAGGTTGGAGAGCCCGGCGAAGCCGGCCTGCTCGAAGGCCTCCCACATCGAGCCCTCGGCGAGCTCCGAATCGCCGCAGAGGACCCAGGTGCGGTAGTCGGCTCCTTCCAGCCTGGCGCCGGCGAGCGCGATCCCGACCGCGATCGGCAGTCCCTGGCCGAGCGAGCCGGTGGCGACGTCGACCCAGGGGATTTCCGGCGTCGGGTGGCCCTGCATGCGCGAGCCGAACTGGCGGAAGCTGAGCAGCTCCTCGTCGTCGATCGCCCCGGCCGCCTTGTAGAGCGCGTAGAGCAGCGGCGAGGCGTGGCCCTTGGAGAAGACGAGGTGGTCGTTGGCGCGGTTCTCCGGCGCCTCGAAGTCGTAGCGCAGGTACTTGGAGAAGAGCACCGCCATCAGGTCGGCGGCGGACATCCCCGAGGTGGGGTGACCCGAGCCGGCGGCGGCGCTGGCGCGGATCGCGTCGACGCGCAGTTGCTGGGCGAGCTCCTTCACCGGCCTGACTCTATCTGGCGAACCGGGGCGCCCGCCGCTAGCCGATCGCGACCATGCGCTCGATCGGCAGCCGCGCCCGCTCGGCGACCGCGGCCGGCACGCTCACCTCGAACTTCATCTCGCGCAGGCTGTCGCGCAGCTTCGGCAGGGTGATCATCTTCATGTACTTGCAGAGCGCCATCCGGTTGGCCTCGATCAGGTTGGCGGCGGGGGCGACCTGGTGCAGCGGGTGCAGCATCCCGTTCTCGGTGGCGACGATGTACTCGCCGTCGGGGTGGCGTTTGAGGTGGTCGATCATCCCCCCGGTCGAGAGCATGTGCACGCCCTCGGCCTCGATTTCCCCGGCGGCGACGTACTCCATGATCTGGGTCACGCAGCCGCACTCGGGATGGACGAGGAAGTCGGCGTTGGGATGGGCGGCGCGCTGCGCGGAGATGTCGTCGGGGCGGATGCCGGCGTGGACGTGGCACTCGCCGGGCCAGACGTGCATCCGCTTGCCCGTCGTGCGCTCGACGTAGGAGCCGAGCCACATGTCCGGCCCGAAGAGGATTTCGGTGTCGGGGCCGTGCTCGCGCAGGATGTGCTCGACGACCTTGACCGCGTTCGAGGAGGTGCAGCAGTAGTCGGTCTCCGCCTTGACCTCGGCCGAGGTGTTGACGTACATGACGACGACGGCATCGGGACCGTGCCGGGACTTCCAGTTGCGCAGCTCGCCGGCGGTGATCGAGTCCGCAAGGGAACAACCGGCGTCGAGGTCGGGCAGCAGCACCGTCTTCTCCGGCGAGAGGATCGAGGCGGTCTCGGCCATGAAGTGGACGCCGCAGAAGGCGATCGTCGAGGCCTCCGAGGCGGCGGCCTGGCGCGAGAGCGCCAGCGAGTCGCCGACGAAGTCGGCCACGTCCTGCACCTCGGGCACCTGGTAGTTGTGGGCGAGGATGACGGCGTCGCGCTCGGCCGCCAGGGCGCGCACCTCCTCGCTGAGGGTCTCGACCTCGGCGGGCTCGAGCTGCATTACCGAAACGGGCTCGTTGATCGTGGGCAGCTCTCTCATGGCGTACCTCAAAACGCCCTTACCGGGCCTCGCTGGTTTGGATGTTCGCTGGCATGGCTCGCGCCTGAGACCAGTCGAATGAACTAACCACGAGTCTACTCTCTCGGCATGCCCGAGCTCCCCGAGGTCGAGATCACCGCGCGGCGCCTCGACGCCGCCGTGCGCGGCGCGACGGTCGAATCGGCGCTGGCCCCGGGGATGAACGTGATGAAGACCTTCGACCCGCCGCTGGAAGCGCTCGCCGGGCGCGAGCTGACCGGCGTTCGCCGGATCGGCAAGATGCCGGTCGTCGAGCTCGGCGACCTTTCACTGCTGATCCACCTGATGTCGGCCGGCCGCCTGCGGCTCTTCGACAAACGAGCGTCATTGAAAGACCGTGCCTCGCGGGTGCTGCTGCGGCTCGACGACGGCCGCGAGCTGCGCCTGCGCGAGTTCGGCACCAGGCAGCGCGCCTGGGCGAAGCTGCTCCCAACCGCCGCGGTCGGGGAGGACGAGTCGGTGGCGCGCCTGGGACCGGAAGCCTGGCCGGCGCCGCCGCTGGAGCAGTTCGCCGCCCTCATCGACCAGCCGCGCCACCTCCACCCCCTGCTCCGCCACCAGGGCGACATCGCCGGCATCGGCCGCTCCTGGGTCGACGAGATCCTCTGGGAGGCCAGGCTCTCTCCCTTCAAGAAGGGCTCGGAGCTGGACGCGGAGGAGGTCGAGCGCCTCCACGCCGCCCTGCACGTCCTCGGCGACGCGATCGACCACTACGAGGCGACGATCCCCGCGCAGCTGCCGGACAAGCTGCCGATGCCGCTGCAGGTCCACAAGCGCGAGGGGCGACCCTGCCCGCGCTGCGGGACGACAATCGAGGCCGTCTACTTCTCCGAGCACCAGACCAACTACTGCCCGAAAGAGCAAACCGGCGGCCGCGTGCTCAAGGACCGCCGCCTCTCCAGATTGCTGAAGTGAGCGGGAGAGGGGTCGGGGTGCCCCTTACGCCGGTTCGATTAGCAGGCTGAAGTCGAGCGTCGGAGCTGAGTGGGTGAGAGCGCCAACGGAGATAAAGTCGACGCCCGTTTCGGCGATCCCACGAACAGTTTCGAGATTTACCCCACCGGAAGCCTCCAGAGACGGGTCCTTGCCCGACCCCGCATTTTCGTCACGCAGCTTCACCGCCCCACGCAGCGTCTCCGTGTCCATGTTGTCGAGCAGCAGGACGTCGGCACCGGTACCGAGGGCGTAGGCGACCTCGTCGAGGTCGCGGCACTCGACCTCGACCGCCAGCTCCGGGTGCTTCGTGCGGGCCGCGTGCACGGCCTTGGCGAGCCCGCCGGCGAGAGCGATGTGGTTCTCCTTGATCAGGATCGCGTCGTAGAGGCCCATGCGATGGTTGCGGCCGCCGCCCGCCAGCACCGCCGCCTTCTCCAGCTCGCGCAGGCCCGGCGTCGTCTTGCGCGTGTCGAGGATCGCCGCCCCGGTCCCGGCCACCGCCTCGACGAAGCGCGCCGTCAGCGTCGCCACCCCGGAGAGGTGGCCGAGGAAGTTGAGCGCCGTCCGCTCCGCCGCCAGCAACGCCGCCGCCGGCCCGCTGGCGAAGAGCACCTCGGCCGGGACGGCGTCCCGCCACTGCCCCTCGACCACGAGCTTGTCCACATCCTCCACCCCGCACTGGCGCATGACCTCCGCAACCACCCCGAACCCGTAGACGACCCCCGGCTGCTTCTGCACGATCCGCGCCCGCCCCCGCGCCTCCGCCGGCACCGTCGCCTCCGCGGTCACATCCCCGCCCCCCAAGTCCTCCACCAACGCCCGCCCCACCAATTCCCCCATCCGCTCACTCACCCCCCGCACCCTAAACAGGCTGACTTCGCGTTTATAGCTCCGTATGCCCCCAGAAAGACGAAGTCAGCGGTTCGCGGAGGACGAGGTCGGCAATCTCACGCCGGGGGTGGCGGCGGCGTTTAATTCCACAGGTGAGATCGCTGCCGCCGTTTCAGACCTTGCTCGACGAGTACGCGACCGACGTGATGGGCGTGCTGCGCGGCGCCGTCGGCTGGGCCGATGCGGAGGACTGCTTTCAGGAGACCTTCCTGGCGGCGCTGCGGGCCTATCCGAAGCTGCGGAGCACCGAGAACCTGCGCGGCTGGCTGCTGACGATCGCCCACCGCAAGGCAATCGACCACCACCGGGCCAACGGCCGCCGGCCATTGCCCATGGCCGATCCACCGGAGACTCCGGTTGACGACCCCGAGCCGCCCGACAACGGACTCTGGGAGGCGGTCGGCACCCTGCCGCCCAAGCAGCGGGCTGCGGTGGCGCTGCGCTACGGCGGCGACCTCCCCCACGCCGAGATCGCCGCCGCCCTGGGCTGCTCGCCCGCGGCGGCCCGCCGCAGCCTGCACGAGGGACTGAAGCGATTGAGAAAGGAGCTGCGATGAAGAACTCTCTGCAACGCCTCGCCGAGCGCGCCGACGCCGAGGGCCTGCTCGACGTCGCCTACGCCAACCTCGACTCGCCCTTCGGGCCGCTGCTGCTCGCGGCCACCCCGCGCGGCCTGGTGCGGGTCAACCTGCCCAACTACGACCCCGAGGAGACGCTCGCGGAGCTCGCCGCCAAGGTCTCTCCCCGGGTGCTCGAGGCCCCCGCCCGGCTCGAGGAGGCGCGGCGCGAGCTCGACCTCTACTTCGCCGGCAAGCTGACCGAGTTCGAGCTGCCGATCGACTGGCAGCTGACGCACGGCTTTCGCGGCAAGGTACAGCGGGCGATCGGACGCATCCCCTACGGCCAGACCCGCACCTACGCCGAGATGGCGCGCAGCGCCGGCAACGAACGCGCCGTGCGCGCCGCCGGCACCGCCTGCGGCTCCAACCCAATCCCGATCGTCGTCCCCTGCCACCGCGTCCTGCGCAGCGGCGGCGGCCTCGGCGGCTACGGCGGCGGCTTGCCGATGAAGGAAGCGTTGCTGGAGCTGGAGGGGGTGCTTTAGGGTCGGGGTTCCGGGGGCGGTTGGGTCGATCCGGTGTTGTTCGGGCGGGGTTATGGGGCATGGCGGGTGTGCCTCTGCGGGAATCGATGTCGCACGCGCCCGCGAAGCGGGCGCTTGGCGACATCGATTCCCCCACAGGAGGCCCGAGACCCCCGCGGGGCACCACAAGGTTCACCCAAAAAGCGCCCGCGCCCGCTCGACGACGACCTCCGGCTTCTCCTCCGCAATGAAGTGCCCGCAGCCCGGAATCTCCTCGACGCTCATGTCATCGGCGTAGGGCTCGTAGCCGCCCAGCACGTCCATGCGGATCACGGGGTCGGCCTCGCCGGTGAGGATCCGGGTTGGCACGGAGCTGCGCTGCGAGCGGTAGTGGCCCTTTTTCAGCCGGGGCAGCTCGCGCAGGAGGAAGCTGCGGTAGACGTGCGAGGAGGCAAGCGCGTGGTCGCGCGGGCGGAAGCTGTCGGCGAAGCAGGCGAGCTCCTCCTCGCTCCAGCGCATCGAGGGATGGGCGCCGCGGCGCAGCGCGAGCTTGACGAAGCCGGGCAAGAAGCGCAGCACGCTCTCCCCCAGCACGGGGGCGGCGAGGATGAACTGGTACGCGGTCCGTTGCAGCGCCCGCGGCGAGGGTTTGGGCGGCTCGAACCAGGGATGGACGATGCCGAGCGCAAGGTAGTTGCGAACGCGCTCGGGAGCGTCGAGACAGAGCAGAAAGCCGGTGTAGCCGCCCCAATCGTGGCCGATCAGGTCGACCCGGTCGAGCTCGAGCGCATCCAGCAGCGCGACCATGTCCGCCGCCAGTTCGGCGATCTCGTAGCGCCCCGGGGGAGCCTCGCTCCACCCGAAGCCGCGCAGGTCGGGACAGATCACGCGGTGCTCGCGCGCCAGGGCCGGGATCACCTTGCGCCAGATCCACCAGTGTTGAGGCCAGCCATGCAGGAGCAGGATCGGGGCGCCCTCGCCAGCTTCGGCGACGTGCAGCCGCACCCCCGGCACGTCGACGTAACGGTGGGTAACCCCATCGAGCTCCGGTGGCTGTCGATCCTGCATCGCTGCGGAAATCTACCTGGGAGACAAACCGCACACTTGGTGGCCGCCGCTCAAGCAATCGCCCCAGCCGGCCGACAAGGAGTGCGATATGAGCCGCCCCCTCGACGACACCCCGCGCCGGCGCCGGCCGCGACCGCGGCGGCTCGTCGTCCTCCAGGCCCTGCTCGCTCTCGCCCTGCTCGCCGTCGCGACCCTGCCGCTCTCGGCACCGGCCGTCTCGCCCGAACCCGCGCAGGCGGAAGTCGACTTCATTGCGGAAGAACCTGAAGACGAACTCGAAGAAGAAGAATGGGAATTGGAAGAAGCGGAGGAAGAAGCCGAAGAAGAAGAATTCGTCCCGACCGCGACCGCCCCGCTTCCCCCCGAATGCCTCCTGCGTACCGCCGCGCCGTCCGTGGTGGTTCAGCTCAACCGCAAGGTGCTGCGCCTGGGCCTGCACTACACCGCCCGCACCCCGACCAGGGTTGGAGTCAGCTACTGGCTCAAGGGCGGCAAGGGCTCGCTCCAGTTGGGTTCGGCCAGCCGCCGCTTCGAGCGCCAGGGCACGCTGCACCTCAGCCACCGCTTCGACGACCGGGAAGCGGCCAGGGTGCGTGCCGCCCGGGTCTTCGTCATCGACCTCGACGTCCCGGCGGCCCCCTCCAGCTGCCGGCGATACCTCACCCTGCGCCTCGACGCCAAGGACCTGAGCCGCTCGCGCACGACCTGGTCCGAGCGCCCCGTCTCCTACTAGCCGGGCAGCGAGGCCCCCAACCACTCCGACGCCGCCCGCAGGTGGACGGGGTCGATCTGGTGGCCGAGGTCGGACTCGTGGTAGGCGACGGTGAGCCCGCCTTCCTCGAGCAGCTCACGGGCGCGGTGGGCGAACTCGACCCCGATGATCGGATCGTTGCGACCGTGGGCGACGAAGGCTCGCGTCCCTAGGCGGTCATCGAAGTGGGGCTGCCAGCCCTCGACGACGGGTACGAAGCCGCTGAAGGCGAGAATGCCCGCCACCGCGGGGCGCTCGCGGCTCAGGGCCATCGCGTAGCTCATCACCGCGCCCATCGAGAAGCCGCCGAGGACCGTGCGCTCGGGCCCGATGCCAGTCTCCTCCCAGAGCTCGTCATGGAGCGCGGCCAGAGCCGCGCGGGCGGCGTGGAAGGTGTCGTGGTCGGGATAGCCGACGCGCGGCACCAGGTACCAGTGGTAGCCGGGCGAGCCCGGCAGCGTCAGCGGCGCACGGGGCGTGACCACCTGCAGCCGCCGCGCGGGGTCGAGCGCATCGGCAAGGCCGAGCAGGTCGCGCTCGTCGGTGCCGCGCCCGTGGTGGAGCACCAGCAGGCCCTGGGGATCGGCGGCTGGACGACGCTCCAGGTAGGTCAGCGCGGCGATCGCCAGCCCC
This sequence comes from Solirubrobacterales bacterium, assembly GCA_035548675.1. Taxonomy (GTDB): domain Bacteria; phylum Actinomycetota; class Thermoleophilia; order Solirubrobacterales; family 70-9; genus VRUE01. The sequence continues at coordinate 29,963 of DASZSJ010000012.1, read as the reverse complement.
CGAGCAGAGCGTTAGCTCGCCGCCGAGGCGGCGGTCTTGTTGAGGTAATCGCGAATGAAGTCGTCGAGGTCGCCGTCGAGCACGCGCTGGGCGTCGCCGGCCTCGTGACCGGTCCGGTGGTCCTTGACCCGCTGGTCGGGATGGAGGAAGTAGCTGCGGATCTGCGAGCCCCAGGCGACGTCCTTGACCTCGCCCCGCTCCTTGGCCAGCTCTTCGGCGCGTTTGCGCTCCTCCAGCTCGATCAGCTTCGAGCGCAGGAACTGCATCGCCATCGCCTTGTTCTGGGTCTGCGAGCGCTCGTTCTGGCACTGGACGACGACCCCGGTGGGGATGTGGGTGATGCGCACCGCCGAGTCGGTCTTGTTGACGTGCTGGCCGCCGGCGCCGGAGGCGCGGTAGGTGTCGATGCGCAGGTCGGCGTCGTCGACCTCGACCTCGACGCTGTCGTCGACGAGCGGCCCGACGTCGAGCTGGGCGAAGCTGGTGTGGCGGCGGGCGGAGGAGTCGAAGGGCGAGATCCGCACCAGCCGGTGCACACCGCGCTCGGCGGCGAAGAGGCCGTAGGCGTTCTCACCGCGGGCGATGAAGGTCGCCGACTTGAGGCCCGCCTCCTCCCCCGGCGAGGCCTCCTTCATCTCGATCTCGAAGCCCCGCCGCTCGGCCCAGCGCAGGTACATGCGCAGCAGCATCTCCGCCCAGTCCTGCGAATCGGTGCCGCCGGCGCCGGCGTGGACGGTGACGACGGCGTCGCCGGCGTCATAGCTGCCGCTGAAGAGCCGCGCCTCTTCCAGCTCGTCCAGTCGCCGCTCGACCGAGGCGAGCTGCGTCGCCAGCTCCGCCGCCATCTCCTCGTCCTCGTCGGCCATCTCGGCCAGCTCGCCGAGGTCGTCCGCCTCGGACTCGAGCCCGCGGAACGTCTTCAGCTTGCGCTGGGCACTGGCGTGGGTGGCTGAGGTCTTCGCCGCGGATTCCTGGTCGTCCCAGAAGCCCGGCTTCCCCATCTCGGCCTCGAGCCGCTCGACCTCCGCTTCGAGCGCCGCCGGGTCAAAGATAGTCCGAGAGCAGGGACAACTGCTCGCGGATCTCAGCCAACCGCGCCGGCACGGACTCTGTCGAGGCGGTCTCGGCCATGTCCACAGCCTATCCAGCCCGTACTGCATCAAATTCTCTACCTGCCAGGGTGAGAATTTGATGCAGTTCGAATGAGGTGGGGACGGAGAGGCGGGCGGCTGACGATGCAGGACGAGTCAGGCGGGGGCGCGGGCGCTGACGATCCAGGTCGAGGCGGGGGCGACGACCCCGTCAGGGCCGTCGAACTCGGCGAGGGCCTCGCGCAGGTCGGCGGCGATCTTCGGCTTGATCTCGTCGATCCGGTCTTCCCAGAGGCGCAGCACCTCACCGGCCGGACCGAGCGCCATGTTGAACTCGACCGCGTGGTCGAGGTCGTGGCCGATCTTCAGCGGCAGGTCGCTGCGCCGCAGGGCGATCTCCTCGAAACCGGCGATCTTCAGCTGCTCGGTGACCGTGTCCGCGTTCGCCATCGAGAACGGCCCCGGCCCGCAGGTCGGCTCATCGCTCTCCTCCGGGTGCTCCAGGTACTCGTCGACGACGAGCTCGGCCCGGCGCACCCACTCGTTGTCCTCCTTGCGCCGCCAGACGACCGCGCAGAAGCGGCCGCCGGGGGCGAGCGCCTCGCGCACGTTGCGCAGCGCCGCCACCGGGTTGGCGAAGAACATGACCCCCATCCGTGAGAAGGCGTAGTCGAAGCCCTCACCGAGCTCGGCCACCTGCACGTCCTCGACCGCGAAGCGGACGTTGCCGACGCCCGCCTCCTCCGCCTCCTTGCGCGCCATCTCGATGAACGGCCCCGAGACGTCGACCCCCAGCGCCTCGCCCTCGGCGCCGACCATCGCCGCCAGGCGCTGCGTCGTGTCGCCGAAGCCGCAGCCGAGGTCGATCACCCGCTCCCCCGGCCGCGGCGGGTGCGCCGCCATCGCCGCCTCACCGTGCGCGCCGAGGCCCTCGGCGACGAGCTCGCGATAGCGCACGAAGCGGTCGAAGAGCGGCCCGCTCCAGGCCTCAGTCGCCTCGCGGTTCTCTGCGGCCGGGGAGCCCATCGCCCCCATGGTACGCCTGCCAGGCCGCCTCGCGGTCCTCGAACGGTCGCCAGCTCCGCACCTTGTGGTCGTGCAGCTCGAACAACCACGCCATCACGTCCGTCGAGGCGTGCGAGCCATCCTCTTCCCAGCGCCAGACCCGCTCGATCAACGCCAGCGCTCGGCCGCCCCCCGACTCGGTGTCGTCCTCGAAGAGCTCCTCCAGGACGATCGTCTGCTGCACTCCGCCAGGAGCCCGCGTCGCCCAGACCCGCGCCGCCTCGACCCCCTTGCGCAACCCCTTCATCGAGTGCAGCTCGACCCTCGGATCAAGGGAGCTGACGAACGCATCGAGATCCCGCTCGTTAAAAGACCGGATGAACTCACGAACTGAGTCAGGCATCTTCCACGGGGCTTGAGGGCGCGAAAACCAAGCAGGTCGGCGGACGCAGGGAGGCCGACGAAGCGAGCGTAGGCACCTACGTGAGCGAGGCGGCCGACCGAGGACGCCGAGATGCGCCGGTTTGCAGCGTCCTCATGCTCCGTGGCACTTCTTGTACTTCTTCCCACTCCCGCACCAGCAGGGATCGTTGCGGCCGATGTTTTCCCGCTCGTCCTTGACCACGGTCTCGACCGCCTCAGCGGCGCCGTTGCTGGCGGCGACCGCCCCGGCGACCGCTTCGATCGGGCCCGAGCCCGCCGCGGCGGCGACCTCCTGCAGGGCCGAGGGCTGCCCGTCGGGCGTGCCGCCGGAGTAGGAGAGTGCCGCCGGCGCGTTGCCGCCGTTGGGGGCGAAGGCGCGCTGCGCCTGCGTCGGGTCGACTTCGACCTCGACGTGGAAGATCAGCTTGCTGAACTCCTCCCAGATCGAGTGCATCAGCTCCTCGAACATGGCGAAGCCCTCGTTCTTGTAGGCGACCAGCGGGTCGATCTGGGCGAAGCCGCGCAGGTGGATGCCCTCGCGCAGGTAGTCCATGTCGTAGAGGTGCTCGCGCCAGCGGTTGTCGATCACCTGCAGCAGGATCGAGCGCTCCAGGTAGCGCGTCAGCTCCTCGCCGAACGCCTCTTCGCGCTCGTCGTAGGCGTTCATCGCGTCGTCGTCGAGCTCGTCCTTGAGCTTCTCGCGGTCGACCGACTCCGGCGCCAGCGAGCCGACATCGACGCTGAGCGGCCAGACCTGGCGCAGCTGCGTCTCCAGCTCGGGCAGGTCCCATTCCTCGAGCACGTCGCCGGGGGTGTACTCGTCGATCAGCCGCTCGATCACGCCCTCCATCTCGTCCCGGGCGATCTCCGACATGTCGCGGCCCTCGAGGATCTCGCGCCGGTATTTGTAGACGACGCGGCGCTGCTCGTTCATCACGTCGTCGTACTCGAGCACCCGTTTGCGGATCAGGAAGTTCTGCTCCTCGACCTTCTTCTGCGCGTTCTCGACGGTCTTGGTCAGCATCCCCGCCTCGAGCGGCATCTCCTCGCCCTCCTCGTCGACCGGACCGAGGCGGTCGAGGATCTTGTAGATGCGATCACCGGCGAAGAGCCGGATCACGTCGTCTTCGGCGGAGAGGAAGAAGCGGGTTTCGCCGGGGTCGCCCTGGCGCCCGGAGCGGCCGCGCAGCTGGTTGTCGATGCGCCGCGACTCGTGCCGCTCGGTGCCGCAGATGTAGAGGCCGCCGAGCTCGCGCACCTCCTCGGCCTCGGCTTCGCACTGGGGCTCCAGCTCGGCGGTCTTTGCCCCCAGCTGCTCCTCGTAGCCCTCGCTCTCGGGCGCGATCCCCTTCTTCTTCAGCTCGTGGATCGCCAGCTGCTCGGCGTCGCCGCCGAGCTTGATGTCGACGCCGCGGCCGGCCATGTTGGTGGCGATCATCACCGCGCCCTTGCGGCCGGCCTGGGCGATCAGTTCGCCCTCTCGTTCGGCGTGCTCGGGCTTGGCGTTGAGCACGGCGTGCTCGATGCCACGCCGCTTCAGCTCGCCGGAGATCATCTCCGAGACCTCGACCGAGACGGTGCCGACCAGGATCGGCTGGCCTTTCTCGTGGCGGGCGGCGATCTCCGCCAGCACCGCTTTCCACTTGCCGTCCTTGGTCTTGAAGATCTGGTCGTTCTGGTCGGCCCGGATCATCTGGCGGTGGGTCGGGATCTCGACCACCGGGACTTTGTAGATCTTCATGAACTCGGTGGCCTCGGTCAGGGCCGTGCCGGTCATGCCGGAGAGCTTGTCGTAGAGGCGGAAGTAATTCTGCAGGGTGATCGTCGCCAGCGTCTGGTTCTCCTCGCCGATCGCGACGCCCTCCTTGGCCTCGACCGCCTGGTGCAGGCCCTCCGACCAGCGCCGCCCCTCGAGGATGCGCCCGGTGAACTCGTCGATGATCATCACCTGACCGTCGACCACCGCGTAGTCGGTGTCCTTTTTGTAGAGGGCCTCGGCCTTGAGCGCCTGGACCAGGTGGTTGACCAGGCTGCCGTGCTCGCTGAGGTAGAGGTTGTCGACGCCGAGGAACTCCTCCGCCCGCTTCACCCCGCGCTCGGTCGGTGAGACGGTCTTGTGCTTCTCGTCGTACTCGTAGTCGTACTCGGCCTCGGAGGTGTCCTTCGACTCGCCCAGCGAGCGCAGCTTGTCCTTGGCCGCCTCGCCCACCATCTGCTTTGCCAGGCGGGCGAAGGTGTAGTAGGTCTGCGCCGCCTGTTCGGGCGCGCCGGAGATGATCAGCGGCGTGCGCGCCTCGTCGATCAGGATGTTGTCGACCTCGTCGACGATGGCGAAGTGGTGGCCGGGCTGGACGCAGTGCTCGAGCGCCTCGGCCATGTTGTCGCGCAGGTAGTCGAAGCCGAACTCCGAGTTGGTCCCGTAGACGACGTCGCAGGCGTACTTGCGCTGCCGCGTCGCGTGGTCATCGCCCTCCTGGATCGCCTCCACGCTGACTCCGAGCGCGTCGTAGATCGGCTTCATCCATTCCGAGTCGCGGCGGGCGAGGTAGTCATTGACGGTGACGACGTGGACGCCCTCCCCTGCGAGGGTGTTGAGGAAGACGGCCAGGGTCGCGGTCAGAGTCTTGCCCTCGCCGGTCTTCATCTCGGCGATCGCGCCCTCGTGCAGGGCCATGCCGCCGATCAGCTGCACGTCGTAGTGGCGCTGGCCGATCGAGCGCCGCGCCGCCTCGCGGGTGAGGGCAAACGCCTCGGGCAGGAGGGCGTCGAGCGACTCGCCGTCGGCGGCGCGCTTGCGCAGCGCGTCGGCCTCGCCGCGCAGCTCGGAGTCGTCGAGCAGCTCCATCTCCGGCTCGAACCGGTTGACCGCCTCCGCCCGCTTCTCGTACCCCTTGAACTTGCGCCCCTCGCCCACGCGCAGCGCACGCGTGACCATGTCCCTTGCATTGGCCATGGCCCAAGGGTAGCGAGGGGTGGCGGGGCGGGGATCTCGGTGGGTGGTTCAAGTCCAACCCTCGTGTTGTTCGGGCGGGGATGGTTGGGCATGGCGGGTGTGCCCCTGCGGGAATCGATGTCGCCCGCACGCGCTTTGCGCGTGCGGGCGACAATCTGAGAGCGCGGCTCCGCCGCGCTTAGAACCACGAGTGCGGCGGCCGCTTCGCGACATTCCCGCAGAGGCACACCCGCCATGCCTCTCAACACCCGCTCGAGTTGCGAAGAGCTTGCGCTTCGAAGCGCAGATCGAGCTACGAGAGAGAACCTCGATTCGAAGCGCTTACAACGGCCCCGAGCCCTTGAAAGCTTCAGAGCTTCGGAGCCCGCTTCGAAGCTCTGAAGCTACGGGGTTGCTCGGGAGCGGCTTCGGTCTGTTCCCTGTGGTTCGTACGGGGGTGTCGGGCGTCCTGTGGGGGAATGTCGCGAAGCGGCCGCTGCACTCGTGTTTCTGAGCGCGCCCAAAGGGCGCGCTCATAGATCGTCGCCAAGCCCGCGCTGCGCGCGGGCGTGCGACATCAATTCCCCCACAGGACGCCCGACACCCCCGCGGGTGCCACAGGGTTCACCAACCGCCCAGAGAACAACCCGAAGACCACTCCTACGCGAACACGACCGCGCCGGTCGCCGCGACCGGCGGCCGCTTCGGAATCTCGCGCCGCTCGCCGCAGAGGAGCGTGGCCGAGACGTGTTCGGCCAGGGCGCGCAGCGAGTCGGGGTCTTCCTCGAGCGAGGGGCCGGCGATGACGAGCAGGTCGTAGGCGCGGCGCAGGCGCTCGATCGCGTGGTCGCAGCGCTCGGAGTCGAGCAGGGCGACCGGCTGCGGCTCGGGCTCGCCGGCGACGATGCAGGTGAGCGGCTCGGTGGCGCGACCGGCGGCCGGGCCGGCGAGCACCAGCGGCTGCAGGATCTGGGTCGCGTCGGCCGCTTCGCGCAGGTACTCGTGCAGGCCGGGAGTATCGGCGAGGCCCAGGGTCGCCGCCAGCGCCGGTTCGGCCAGGTCGCACTCGAGCAGCGCCACGCGCCGCCCTTCGGCGGTCGCAGCCGCGGCCAGGCCGAGCGCGGCGCTGGCGCGGGCGGGACCGGTGAGGAATACCGAGCCGGAGCCGGCGAGCTCGCGTGCCAGCCCGGCGAAGGCGCTCAGCTGCTCGCGGCCGAGCGCGCCCGGTCGCGCGGAGGAGGACGACTCGCGCGGCGGCACCTCGGCCAGCACCGGCTGCTTGTTGCGGCGTCGCAGCATCACATCCGCTCCGGAGCCGAGATGCCGAGCAAGCCGAGCGCACCGGCGATTGTCCGCTTGGCCAGCAGGGCGAGCGCCAGGCGCGAGCGCTCGACGCCCTCGCCCTCGGCACCGACGACCTGGCAGTCGCGGTAGAAGGCGTGGAAGTCGGCGGCGACCGCGGTTGCGTAGGTGCAGATTCGGTGCGGCGTGCGGCGCGCGGCGGCCTCACGGACCTCCTCGGGGAACTCGAGCAGGCGCTTGACCAGCTCGCGCTCGGCCGGCTCCAGCGGCGTACCCGGCGTCGGCGCCCCAGCAGTGGCCAGCGCCTCCTCCTCCCCCAGGTTCGCTTTGCGCAGGATGCTGGCGATCCGCGCGTGGGCGTACTGGACGTAGTAGACCGGGTTGTCGTTGGACTGGCTGCGCGCCAGCTCGAGGTCGAGGTCGACTTCAGTGTCGTGGCTGCGCCAGAGCATGAACCAGCGCGCGGCGTCGGGCCCGATGTCGTCGAGCAGCTCGTCGAGGCCGACGAAATCGCCGCTGCGCTTCGACATCTGCGCTCGCTCACCGCTCTCGACGATGTGGACGAGCCGCATGATCAGCGCCTCGAAGCACTCCGGGTCGGCGCCGAGGCCGGCGATCGCGGCGCGCAGGCGGGCGATGTAACCGTGGTGGTCGGCACCGAAGACGTCGATCAGCCGCTCGAAGCCACGCTCGAGCTTGTCCCAGTGGTAGGCGACGTCGGCGGCGAGGTAGGTCGGTTCGCCGTTGGCGCGGATCAGCACCCGGTCCTTGTCGTCGCCGAAGGTCGTCGTGCGCAGCCAGAGCGCGTCCTCGTGGCGATAGGTGTGGCCCTGCTCGTCGAGCTGGGCCAGGGCCTGCTCGACCTCGCCCCGGCCGTAGAGATCGCGCTCGGAGAACCAGCTGTCGAAGCGGACACCGAAGCGGTCGAGCGTGCCCCGCACCTGCGCGAGGATCAGCTCGACGCCGCGCCGGCCGACCGCCTCGAGATCCCCGGGGTCGATCCCCTCGCTGGCGATCTGCTCGCCGAGGTCGATCACGTACTCGCCGCCGTAACCTTCCTCGGGCGGCTCGGCGCCGCGCATGCGCGCCGCGATCGAGGCGGCGAAGCGCTCGATCTGCCCGCCCGCGTCGTTGACGTAGTACTCGCGCTGCACCTCGTGGCCGACCGCCTCGAGCAGGCGCACGAGCGAGTCGCCGTAGGCGGCGTGGCGGCCGCCACCGACGTGCAGCGGGCCGGTCGGGTTGGCGGAGACGAACTCGACCAGGATCCGTTCGGGCGAGTCGCACGGGGCGACGGCGAGACCTTCGCTGGCCGCGGCGAGACCCGCCATCGCCTCGCGGTACCAGCCGTCGCCGAGGAAGAGGTTGACGAAGCCCGGGCCGGCCACCTCAACCCGTTCGACCGTCTCCTCGCCGAGCTGAGCGCCGAGACCCTCGGCCAGGCGCCCGGCGACGTCGCGCGGGTTTTCGCCCAGCGGCGCCGCCAGCAGCATCGCGGCGTTGGAGCTGTAGTCGCCCAGCTCGGGCTTGGGCGGGCGCTCGAGAGTCGGCTCGGGACCGCTCGACTCGCCGTCGCGCAGGGTGCGGGCGGCTTGGTCCACGGCGGAGTGCAGCGCGGCGATCGGATCGGCGGGCATCGACGGGATCGTATGCAGACGCGCCCAGCCCTGCGGCTCGATCCCTCTCGTCCCTGGCGGCCCTTTAGGCTGAGCGCTTGCGGATAGCCGCCATCACCGATATTCACGCCAACCTGCCGGCGCTGGAAGCGGTCCTCGACGCGACCGAGGCGGCGGGCGTCGAGGAGCTCTGGTGCCTCGGCGACGTGCTCGGCTACGGGGTCGAGCCGGATGCCTGCGCTCGGCTCGTGCGCGAGCGCTGCGCGGTCTGCCTGGTCGGTAACCACGACCTGGCGGTGCTCGGCGCGCTCGACATCGCCTCCTTCTCCGAGGCGGCCGCGGCGGCGGTCGAGTGGACCCGAGGAAGTGTCGCGGAGGACACGCTCGCCTTCCTGCGCGAGCTCGAGCCCCAGGGGGAGCGCGAGGGGATCGCGCTCTTCCACGCCTCGCCTCGCGATCCCGTCTGGGAGTACGTGCTCTCAGGGGAGCAGGCCGACGCCGGCATCGACGCCAGCCCGCGGCCGGTCAGCCTGATCGGCCACTCGCACGTCGCCCTCTTCTTCAACCGCCCCGCCGGCACCGGCGGCGAGGAGACGCGCGGCGCCCAGGCCAGCGACGGCGCCCTGCTCGCCCTCGATGGAGGCGAGTGGCTGCTCAACCCCGGCAGCGTCGGCCAGCCGCGCGACGGCGATCCCCGCGCCGCCTGGCTGGAGCTCGACACCGAGGCCGGGACCGCCCGCTTTCACCGCGTCCCCTACGACGTCGAGCGGGCCGCGACGCAGATCGCGAAGGCGGGCCTGCCGAGCCGCCTCGCCGAACGCCTCTTCACCGGCCAATGACCGTCAATTGCAGGTAAATCATGTGCCGAAAGTCGTTGTCTAGACTCGCAACGGTGCGCCATCTGGCCCTCTCCATGCTCGCCCTCGCCCTCGGAGCCGCCGCTGCGGTTGCGCTCGCCTCCTGCGGCGGCGGCGAGGACGCAAAGCTCCTGCCCGGCAACACCGCGCAGGAAATCACCGAAAACCTCGATCGCGTCCGCCAGTACGCCGAAGAAGGCGAATGCGTGGGCGCCGAAGACGCGGCGGCGGAAGTGACCACGCAGGTCGAATCGCTGCGCGGGGTCGACCCGAAGCTGGAGCAGGCGCTGCGGCGCGGGGCGGCGCGGCTCGGCGAAGTAGTTGCCGGCTGCGAAGAAGAGACGACCGAAGCGGTTGCGCCCGCCGACGAAGCCCCCGCCGCCGAAGAAACCGAAAGCGCTCCGCCCGGCCAGGAAAAGAAGGCCGAAAAGGAACGCGAAAAGGAAGAAGCGGAGCAGGAAAGGGAAGCCGAGAAGGCCGAAAAGGAAGCTGAAAAGGAGGAAGAGGAAGCCTCCTCTTCCGAACCGCCCGAAGGGAAAACGACGCCGGTCACGCCGCCCGGCGAAGGGGGCGGCGGCGGTGCATCCGGCGGCGTCGGCCCCAGTGCTCCCGTGACTCCAGGGGATGAAGGATGAGCGCCACGCTCCTTTCCGGCCGCTACGAGATCGGCCCGCGCCTCGGCTCGGGCGGGATGTCGAGCGTGCACCAGGCGACCGACCTGACGCTCGAGCGCACGGTCGCGGTCAAGATCCTCGCCGAGCACCTCTCCGACGACGAGCGCTTCGTCGCCCGCTTCCGCCGCGAGGCGCTGGCGGTGGCGAAGCTGATCCACCCCAACATCGTCCAGGTCTACGACACCGGCATCGACGAGGGCCGCCACTACATCGTGATGGAGTACGTGCAGGGTCGCTCCGGGGCGCAGATCCTGCAGAAACACGGGCCGCTCGACCCCGAGACGGCGGCGGAGGTCGGTGCCCAGGCCTGCGCCGGCCTCGACTACGCGCACCGGCGCGGGATCATCCACCGCGACGTCAAGCCCGGCAACCTGATGATCGTCGGCGGCCCGGTCGGCGGCGGCGAGATGACGGTGAAGCTGACCGACTTCGGCATCGCCCGCGCGGTCGAACAGACGCGGATCACCCAGGTCGGGTCGGTCGTCGGCACCGCCGCCTACCTCTCGCCCGAGCAGGTGCGCGGCGAGGAGGCGACGCCCGCCACCGACGTCTACGCGCTCGGCGTCGTCCTCTACCAGTTCCTCACCGGCCGCCTCCCCTATGAGGGCTCGACCCTGGCCGAGCTGGCGGTGCGCCAGCAGAACGAGAAGCCGCTGCCGCCCAGCACCTACAACGACGCCGTGCCGGCGACGCTCGGCGCCGCCGTGCTGCGGGCGCTGGAGGGCGACCCCAGCCGGCGCTACGCCAGCGCCAGCGAGCTGGCGGGCGGACTGGCGCTGGGCCTGCAGGGCGAGGACGTGACGCTGCCGGAGAACGAGGCGGGAACAGCCGCGACCAACGTGCTCGGCGGCGGCGAGACGGCGACGCGCCGGCTCGACCGCACCGCCCAAACCGAGTTCCGCCCGGCGCCGCCCTCGCCCACCCGCCGGCCCGCGCCCCGCGCCCCGCAGCGCCAGCCCGCGCCGGCGCCGGCGCCGTCCCCCGCCGCGGTCAAGCCGGCGAAGAAGCGCAGCGCCTTCTCCCGCTTCTCCCGCTTCGTCCTCGCCCTGGTGGCGCTGGTCCTGATCGCCGCCGCCGTCGCCGCCGCCGTGATCTACACCACCGACAAGGCAACGGGCGTCAAGGCAACCGAAGTCGCCGGCGACACGGTCGAAAAGGTCGTCGAAGAATTCAAGGACCTGGTCAAGAAGAACTCGGAATAGAGCCGCTGCCCCAGCCGGTCCGTCGGGTTCTCTTGCGACTGTCTGGGGGTGCTGTTTAGACCCGATTCGCACAGCTTCACCAAATTCATCGTCTCCGCCGGCGTCTTCCTCGTGATCGCGGCATTCGTCGTACCGAGCCTGATCCTGCGCGACACGAACGTTCTTACGATCACCCGCCAGGAGTTGAGGGAATTGACCCCGACGGCGAAGAGCGACCTGGAAGACAGGCAGTCCATCTCTCACTTTGCCGGCAAGTGGGCTCCCTATCTCGCCGGCGCCCTTCTCCTCGGCGGTCTATCGCTGATCGCCGTCGGCGTTCCAAGGCTGAGGAGACAGGAGGAAACCGCGGACGCCCACGCACAAGCGGAGCTGGACAAGCTCTTGGGCGAGATGAAGCCCCAAACCGAGAAAGAGAAGCTAGAGCGACTACAGGCCGACCTCATCGACAAGGAGAAGCCGACGGGCCTGGCATCTCCCCCTCCGAAGGAGAGGAATGCGGAGACCGCGATCAGGCCAATCGACTCGCCCCAGTTGCAGCGATGGTCCAAGGCGGAGAACGAAGTCCTCAATCGCTTGGTCGAAATCGCCCCGCCACGCTATGACCTCCAGTCGCGGGTCAAGCTCGAAGGAGCGTCGGCCGGTCAGCTCCTGCTTCTCGACGCGCTGCTGATCAGCAAAGTCGAGCAGCTCCCCGACATCGTCGTCGAGGTCAAGTTCGCCGGAAAGAACCTGAGCAGAAACGTCGGCAACCGGATGGCCGAGGCGGAAAGCCAGCTTCTGCGCTATCTGGCGAGGTACCGCAGAGATTCCGTCGGGTGGCTGATCCTCTACATGATCGACGAGCTCGAGGCCGACAGGAGAAGGGAGATCGTCGAGCGAGCCGCCGAGCTCACCGACATCCTGAAGGTGTCCGTCGTCACCCGGGAGACGCTCCCGACGCTTTCCCTCCCCCTCAACTGAGCGCCCGCCAAGGAGGTAGACCCGAGAGGACGCCGTTCGCGTAGGGCTCGAAGGTCCCCGCCTCGATCGCCGCACGTGCTCCCTCCATCAGCTCCTGCAGATACGTGAGGTTGTGCAGGCAGATCAGCCGTACGGCGGTCAGCTCCTCGGCGCGCGAGAGGTAGCTGAGGTAGTCGCGGTCGTGGTTGGCGCAGGCGGGGCAGGGGCAGCCGACGGCGATCGGCTCGCGGTCGCCGGCGTGACCGGATTTGCGCAGGTCGAGGCGGAAGCGGTTCTCGGGATCGGGCACGAGGGCGACGCCGTGGCGGGCGAGGCGGGTGGGGACAGCGCAGTCGAAGACGTCGAGCCCGAGCGCGATCCCGGCGAGCAGGTCGTCGACCTCGCCGATGCCGAGCAGGTGCTTGGGCGCGGCGACCGGCAGCAGCGGCGCGGTCATGCCGAGCACCTCGCGCATCTCCGCCTTGTCGCGACCGAGCGTGCCGCCGATCGCCAGGCCGTCGACTGCGGCGGCGGAGACGTACTCGGCCGATTCGCGCCGCAGGTCCGCGTGGACGCCGCCCTGGACGATGCCGAAGACGGCCTGGCGCGGCGGCCCGTTCTCCGCGTGCCAGGCGAGGCAGCGGTCGAGCCAGCGGTGCGTGCGCGCGGTCGAGCGCGCCGTGTACTCGCGGTCGGCGTGGAAGGGCGTGCACTCGTCGAAGACGAGGGCGATGTCGGAGCCAAGCGCCGCCTGCACCTGCATCGAGACCTCGGGCGAGATGAAGAGCTCGGCGCCGTCACGGTAGGAGCGGAAGCTCACCCCCTCCTCGCCGATCGAGACGACCGAGCCGTGCTCGCCGCCGCCCCGGCGGCCGCTCCCCTTCACCTCGTTGGCGACGCCACCGTGGGCGAGCGAGAAGACCTGGAAGCCGCCCGAGTCGGTGATCACCGCCCGCTCCCAGCCCATGAAGCCGTGCAGCCCGCCCGCCGCGGCAATCCGCTCCGGTCCCGGCGAGACGAAGAGGTGGTAGGTGTTGCCGAGCACCAGCTCGTAGCCGAGCGCCGCCACCTCGCGCGCCTCCAGACCCCGCACGCTCCCTTTCGTCGCCAACGGGATGAAAGCCGGCGTCCGCACCGGGCCGTGCGCGGTGTGCAGCACCCCGGTGCGCGCCGCACCGTCACGCGCGCCGATCTCAAACCGCAGTCTCCTCGGCTCAACCCTCATGTCTCTCCGGCTCAACCCGCATTGCTGTTGGCTGATCGATTGACCACCGAATGCGTGGGTCAATCGATCACTCGACCACCAGCGAGCGGCCGGTCATCGCTGCCGGCTGGGGGATGCCCAGGAGCGCCAGAGCGGTGGGGGCGACGTCGGCGAGGATGCCGCCATCGCGCAGCTCGACCCCCTCGGCCGTGACGATCAGCGGCACCGGGTTGAGCGAGTGGGCGGTGTTGGGCGAGCCGTCGGGCTCGAGCATGTTGTCGCAGTTGCCGTGGTCGGCGGTGACGATGCAGGCGCCGCCGGCGGCGGTCACCGCCTCGACCACCTCGCCGAGGCAACCGTCGACCGCCTCCACCGCCTTCACCGCGGCGGGGATGACGCCGGTGTGGCCGACCATGTCGGGGTTGGCGAAGTTGATGATGCCGAAGCGGTAGTCGCCCTCGCGCCAGCGCGAGACGAAGGCGGCGGCGGCGGCGCGGGCGCTCATCTCGGGCTTGTGGTCGTAGGTCGGCACGTCACGCGGCGATTCGACCAGGCAGCGCTCCTCCCCCTTCCACTCCTGCTCGCGGCCGCCGTTGAAGAAGTAGGTGACGTGGGCGTACTTCTCGGTCTCGGCGACGTGCAGCTGGCGCCCGCCGTCCTCCGAGATGACCTCGGCCAGGGTGGTCTGCGGCCGCGCCTCGGGGAAGGCGACCGGGTAGGGCCAACCCTTGCGGTACTCGGTCATCGTCGTCAGGTCGAGCAGGGCGCCGCCGGCGCGGGGGAACTCCTCGAAGCCGGGCTCGGCGAGGGCGCGGGTCAGCTCGCGCGCACGGTCGGGGCGGAAGTTGACGAAGATCCCGACGTCGCCCTCGGCGACGCCGTCGTAGTCGCCGATCACCGTCGGCTTGACGAACTCGTCGGTCTCCTCGCGCTCGTAGGACTGCTCGATCGCCCGCTCGGCGCTGGCGGCACGCAGTCCCTCGCCGTGGACGATGGCGTCGTAGGCGAGCTTGGTGCGCTCCCAGCGCGTGTCGCGGTCCATCGCGTAGTAGCGGCCGCTGACGGTGGCGACGCGGCCGGCCAGGCGCAGCCAGCGCTCGAGCTCGTGCAGGTAGCCCTTGCCCCCGTGCGGCAGGGTGTCGCGGCCGTCAGTGAAGGCGTGGAAGACGACGTCGGGCACGCCCTCCTGGGAGGCGAGCTCGATCGCCGCCTCGATGTGCTCCCAGCCCGAGTGCACGCCGCCGTCGGAGACGAGGCCGAGCAGGTGCAGGCGCCCGCGCGGGCTGCGCCGGGCGCGGTCGCAGGCGGCGAGCAGCACCTCGTTCTCGAAGAAGCTGCCGTCGGCGATCGAGTCGTCGATGCGGGCCAGGTCCTGCTTGACGACCGCGCCGGCACCGAGGTTGAGGTGACCGACCTCGGAGTTGCCCATCTGCCCGTCCGGCAGGCCGACGTCGCGCCCCTGAGCGGAGAGCTGGGTGTGCGGGAACGAGCCCCAGAGCCGGTCGAAGACCGGCGTCTCGGCCAGCGAGATCGCGTTGCCGGGCCCCGCCGGGGCGATCCCCCAGCCGTCGAGGATCACCAGCGCCAGTGAGGGCACCGTCACGACAACCCCTTCCGGTGCGCTTTATCCCGGCATAGGGGGGAAGGGGCGCACCGGAGCGTCATGCTGCGTTCACTATCGCGGCGAATTCGGCGGGATCGAGGCTGGCGCCGCCGACCAGGGCACCGTCGATGTCGGGCCGACCGAGCAGCTCGGCGGCGTTGGCGGGCTTGACCGAACCGCCGTAGAGAATCCGCACCGCGTCGGCAGCGGCGCCGCGCTCGCGCAGGAAGTCGCGGATGAAGGCGCACACCTCCTGCGCCTGCTCCGGCGTCGCCGTGCGGCCGGTGCCGATCGCCCAGATCGGCTCGTAGGCGATCACGACCGCGGCCAGCTTGCCGTCCTCGACGTCGACCAGGTCCGCCTGTAGTTGGCGCTCCAGCACCGCCTCGGTCTGACCGCCGTCGCGCGCCTCCTCGCTCTCGCCGACGCAGAGGATCGGCTCGAGGCCGGCGGCGAGCGCGGCCGGTACCTTGCGCGCCAGCGCCTCCTCGGTCTCACCGAAGTGCTGGCGTCGCTCGGAGTGGCCGAGCACGACCGCCTCGACGTCGAGCTCGACCAGCATCGGAGCCGAGACCTCACCGGTGAAAGCGCCCGAGCTCTCCTCGTGCATGTTCTGCGCGGCGACCTTGACCGCGGTGCCGTAGCGGCGCTCGACCACGGCGGTCAGCGCCGTGAAGGGCGCGCAGATCACGACGTCGGACTGCGTCGCCGCGATCTGCGGCAGCAGCGCGTCGACGAACTCGCCCGCCTCGGCGACCGTCTTGTGCATCTTCCAGTTGGCGGCGATGTAGGGCGTGCGCTCAGGCATTCGTCACCTCTCCCCCTGCATCGCGCAGCGCCTCCACGCCCGGCAGCTTCTTTCCCTCGAGCAACTCCAACGAGGCACCTCCTCCGGTCGAAAGCCAATCCACCTTCTCGCCCAGGCCGAACTGCTGCAGGGCGGCGACCGAGTCGCCACCGCCGATCACCGTCGTTCCCGGCGCCGCGGCTACCGCCTCGGCGACGGTCCGCGTGCCGGCGGCGAAGGGCTCCAGCTCGAACGCCCCCATCGGGCCGTTCCAGAGCACCGTGCCCGCCCTGCCGATCGCCTCCGCGTAGGCCGCGGCGGTACGCGGGCCGATGTCGAGGCCCATCCAGCCGTCGGGAACCTCTACCCCGTCGCTCTCGCGCCGCTCGGTCGCGGCGTCGAACTCCCGGCCGAGCACCAGGTCTATCGGCAGCCTCAGCTCGCACTCGACGGAACCGGCCCGCTCCAGCACCTTGCGGGCCAGCTCGACGCCCTCCTCCTCGACCAGCGAGTTGCCGGTGGCGATCCCCTGGGCGCGGAAGAAGCTGAAGCACATCGCGCCGCCGATCAGGATCTCGTCGGCGATCTCGAGGAAGCGGTCGATCACGCCGATCTTGTCGCTGACCTTGGCGCCGCCGAGAATGACGACCAGCGGCCGCGCCGGCGAGGAGACCACCTTGCCGAGTTCGGTCAGCTCGCGCTCGAGCAGCAGGCCTGCATAGCCGGGCAGGTACGCGGCCACCCCGGCGGTGCTGGCGTGGGCCCGGTGCGCGGCACCGAAGGCGTCGTTGACGTAGATCTCGGCGAGCGCGGCGAGCTGCTCCGCCAAATCTGGATCGTTCTCGGTCTCGCCCGGCTCGTAGCGCACGTTCTCGAGCAGCAGCACTTCTCCGGCGCCAAGCGATTCGGCCATCGCCCTGACCTCCTCGCCGACCACGGCGGGCGCCAGCTTCACCGGCGCGCCCAGCAGTTCCGCGAGGCGCCCGGCCACCGGCGCCATCGAGAGCTCCGGCACCACCTTGCCCTTCGGCCGGCCCAGGTGCGAGACCAGCACCAGCGAGGCGCCGCGCTCACGCAGCGATTCGATCGTCGGCAGCGCCGCCCGGATGCGGGTGTCGTCGGCGACGCGCCCGTCGTCGAGCGGCACGTTGAAGTCGACCCGGACCAGCGCCCGCTTTCCCGCCACCTCGGCGTCGCGGACGCTGGCCTTGGAGAAGCTCACGACCCGATCCTCAGCGGATCAGAGGACCTTGCCGGCCAGCTCGACGCAGCGGTTGGAGTAGCCCCACTCGTTGTCGTACCAGCTGATCACCTTGGCCATGCGGCCGTCGCCGATCACCATCGTCGACTGCGCATCGACGATCGAGGAGTGCGGGTCGCCGACGATGTCGGTGGAGACGATCGGGTCCTCGGTGTAGGCGAGGATGCCCTTCAGCGGGCCCTCGGCGGCCTCCTTCAGCGCCGCGTTGATCTGCGCGGGCTCGAGCGGGTTGGCGGTGGTGAAGACGAGGTCGACCGCCGAGCCGGTCGGCACCGGCGCCCGCATCGAGAAGCCGTTGAGCTTGCCGTTCAGCTCCGGCAGCACCAGCCCGACCGCCTTGGCGGCGCCGGTCGTGGTCGGGATCAGGTTGAGCGCCGCAGCGCGCGAGCGGCGCGGGTCCTTATGCGGCATGTCCTGCAGGCGCTGGTCGGCGGTGTAGGCGTGGATCGTCGTCATCAACCCCTGCTCGATCCCGAACGCCTCGTGCAGCACCTTGGCCAGCGGGGCGAGGCAGTTGGTCGTGCAGGAGGCGTTGGAGATGACGTGGTGGCTGGCCGGGTCGTAGGCGGAGTCGAAGTTGACGCCGAGGGCGACGGTTACGTCCGGTTCGGTCGCCGGGGCGGAGATGATCACCTTCTTGGCGCCGGCCTCGAGGTGCTTGGCGGCGTCCTCGCGCTTGGTGAAGAAGCCGGTCGACTCGATCACCACGTCGACGCCGAGCTCGCCCCAGGGGAGCGCGGCGGGGTCGCGCTCGGAGAGCACCTTCAGCTCCCTGCCGTCGATGCGGATCGCGCCGTCTGCGGCCTCGACCTCGCCCGGGAAGCGGCCGAGGATCGAGTCGTACTTGAGCAGGTTGGCCATCGTGGCGGTATCGACGAGGTCATTGACCGCGACGAACTCGAGCTCGGCCCCGGCCGCCTGCGCCGCCCGGAAGACGTTGCGCCCGATTCGTCCAAAGCCGTTGATTCCGACCTTCACAGCCATTGCCTCAAACCCTCCTGGAGTCGTTGTGGGGAGTTATTTCTCGATGTTATGGACCGGCGTGCGCCGGCCCGCCGTAACCGTAAGTCTCAGTCGGACCCGATCGTGATCTCTATCTCGTACCCGTCGGGGTCCTTGAGGAAGGCCGAGTAGGAGCCGGAGCCGTAGGAGCGCCGCTCGCCGGGCTCCGAGACCACAGTGCCGCCGGCGCTCATTCCGCCTTCCCAAGCGGCCTTGACGGCGACGATGCCGAGCGCCGAGAAGCTCAATAGCCCGAAACCTGCCTGCGGATCGTGGTGGGAGGAGATGAAGAAGACGGGTTTGGCGATGCCCCAGCCGATCGTTTCGTCCTCCTCGAAGTGGCGGCGCCAACCGAGGGGCGCCAGCATGGCGTCGTAGAACGCGGCGCTGCGCTCGAGGTCGGCGACCTCCAGTAGGACATGGTGAAGCATTGCGCCGCGGAGGCTATACGGGCGACCAGCCACCTCGTCGGCCGACGGGCCTCAAACGTGACATATCGACACGCTTTCGGCCCGTCGGCCCCTTTTTGGGGTCAGCCGCCGCGGGGGGTCCAGCGGAAGAAGCGGATCGCGAGCAGGAGGCCGGCGACGCCCCAGATCGCGACGACGGCGAGGTTGCCCCAGTCGACGCCGCCGCTGCCGCCGGGGACGTAGGCGTCGAAGAAGGCCTCGAAGAAGTCGCGGACCGGGAAGTGGTTGGCGAAGCTGACGACGCCGCTGGGGAGCTCGTCTTCGGGGATGAAGACGCCGGAGAGGAAGTAGAGCGGCAGGAGCAGGGCGTTGACGATCGGCGCGGCGGCGTCCTGCGAGGGAATCGCCGCGGTGAGGGCGATGCCGAGGCAGCAGAAGGCGGCGCTGCCGACCGCCAGCACGACGACTATCTCCGGCAGCTGCGCCCAGGGGATCGCGACGCCGTAGAGGACGCGCCCCATCGCCGCAATCAGCGCCAACATCAGCAACGCGGTGACGATCGAGTTGCCGACGCGACCGGCGATGAAGACCCAGGCCGGCATCGGCGTCCCCCGCCCCCGCTTGAGGCGGCCGTCCTCGCGGGCGATCACCAGCGTCATCGCCAGCGACTGCATCGTCGCCGAGATCACGGCAACGGTGATGATCGCCGGCACGTAGTAGGCGGTGGTCTCGATCCCGCCGCGCACGTCGACCGTCTGGTCGCCGAAGACCGTGGCGAAGATCAGCAGCAGGATGACCGGGAAGGCGACGGTGAAGAAGACCGCGGCCGGATTGCGCCAGAAGGCCTTCTGGTCGTAGCGGAACTGATGGGTGACGAGGCGGAGCGCTTTCAACACGCCTCCCTCCGGTGCGCCTTATCCACTTGTAGGGGAGTAAAAGCGCACTGGAAGCCGATCATGCCTCCTCCTCCGCGGTGAGCGAGAGGTAGACGTCCTCGAGCGTCGGGCGGGTCACTTCCAGGCCCTCGAGCACCAGGCCCTGCTCGATGGCGCGGCCGGTCAGCTCGTGCAGGTCGGCGACTGGCGTCCGCGTCTGCAGTGTGACCTCCTCGCCGTCGAGGCGGTAGCTGATCGTCGTCGGCAGCCTGTCGCGGTCGCCGAGGTCGTCAGGCGTTCCGGCGGCGACGATCTCACCGCCGGCGATCACGGTCACCCGGTCGGCGAGGCGCTGCGCCTCATCCATGTAGTGGGTGGTGAGGAAGACCGTCTTGCCGAGGTCGCGCAGGCCGGCGATCACATCCCAGGCCTGGCGCCTGGCCTGCGGGTCGAAGCCGGTGGTCGGCTCGTCGAGGAAGAGCAACTCGGGGTCGCCGACGAGCGCCATGCCGACGTCGAGCCGGCGCTGCTGGCCGCCGGAGAGGCTGCGGGCACGGGCGTCGGCCTTGCCCTCCAACCCGACCAGCTCGATCACCTCGTCGACCGGCCGGGGCGCCCGGTAGTAGCCGGCGTAGAGAGCGAGCGACTCGCGCACGGTCAGGTAGGGATCGAGCCGGCAGCTCTGCAGCACGATCCCGATCCGCTCGCGCCACCCCCGCCCGCCCCGCCGCGGGTCCTCGCCCAGCACCTCGACCTCCCCCCCGCTGCGGTCCCGGTACCCCTCGAGGATCTCGACCGTCGTCGTCTTGCCGGCGCCGTTGGGCCCGAGGAAGGCGAAGACCTCACCGGCCCGCACCTCGAGGTCGATCCCCCGAACCGCCTCGAAATCCCCATAGCTCTTGCGCAGCCCGCGGATGGAGATGACGGAATCGGCCAAAGCCGGGCGATTCTATGGAGACGCAGACTTAGACTTCCCGGCCGATGGGAGGCAAACAGGCGACGTCCCCCGATGGAACCCGCTGGCGGGTACGGCGACGCTGGCTCGACCGGCCCCTGCCCGACCTGCGCAAGCGCTTCCGCGAGCTCCGCAGGGAAAACGTGGGCGAGGACGCGCTCGACGGGCTCTTCGTCATCGACTTCGGCGACAGCGTCTGGGCGAGCATCGGCCTCGCCATCGCCGTCCTCCTGCTCGTCGTCGTGCTCCTGCCCGTGCTCGGGATCGCGCTGGAGTTGATCCTGATCGTCCTCCTGCTCGGCTCGGGCTTGGTCGGCCGCGTGATCCTTCGCCGCCCCTGGACCGTCGAAGCGCAGAGCCTCGACGTCGAGCGGCTTTCGGCTTCCTACGCGGTCAAGGGCTGGCGACGCTCCGGCCGAGCGGCAGCCGAGATCGCAACCGCCATCGAGACCTCCGGCCCACCCGACCGCATCGCCGAAGGCGTAAGGCTCAACTAACCAAGCTCCCCACCCCGTACATGCCGCCGAAGCTCCATGGGCGGGGGTCCCTCACAAGCATCCCGGCAACGCGAGCTTGGGTAGGTACGGCTCCGGGGTGACGCGAGCGGGCGTCGGCAGGGCCTCCGAACGTTTTGCGCCGCTGGCCCTAAAACAATCTCGGACGGCGAGGGACGATCCAGCCAGCCAGGCGAGTGAGGAGGCCCTGCCGACGCCCGCCCCCTCAAGGTGAAGCCGTCCCTACTCGACCTCCGTATCCCGATGCTTGAGATGCACCACGACGTCCTCGCGCTCCTCCAGCTCACGGCGGATGCGGTCGGCGACGGTGATTGAGCGGTGGCGGCCGCCGGTGCAGCCGACCGCGATCGTCAGGTGGCTCTTGCCCTCGGCGACGTAGGCGGGGACGAGGAAGTCGAGCAGGGGCAACAGGCGGCCGTAGAACTCGCCAGCCTGGGTGCCTGACTCGACGTAGTCGCGCACCCGCGCGTCGAGGCCGGTCAGCGGCCGCAGCTCGTCGACGTAGTGGGGATTGGGCAGGAAGCGGACGTCGAGGGTGAGGTCGGCGTCGTGCGGCGGCCCGTTCTTGAAGCCGAAGGTGAGCAGCGTCAGCGCCATCTTGCCGGTCTCGTGGTGACCGAGCATGTCCTCAGTTATCCGCCGCCTCAACATGGCCCCGGTCAGGTGGCTGGTGTCCATCACCACGTCGGCGCGCTCGCGCAGCGGCGCCAGCAGCTCGCGCTCGGCGCGGATGCCGTCGACGATCCGCCCTTCCGGTGCCAGCGGGTGGCGCCGGCGCGTCTCCTTGTAGCGGTCGACCAGCGTCTCCTCGTCGGCCTCGAGGAAGAGCACGGTCGGTTTGAGGCCGCCGGCCTCGAGGTCGTCGAGGACCTGCAGCAGCTCGTCGAAGTAGTCGCCGCCGCGCACGTCGGAGACGACCGCGGCGCACTCGACCCCACTGCCCTCGTGGCGGAAGAGCTCACCGAGGCTGTCGATCATCCGCGGTGGCAGGTTGTCGACGCAGAAGTAGCCACCGTCCTCGAAGGCGGCGATCGCCTCCGACTTGCCGGCCCCCGAGTGACCGGTGATCACCACCAGCTCGACCTGGCGCGATGGTCCGGCGCCGTTGGCGCCGCCCTTCTGGCCACCCGTTTTCTCTACTTCTCCGGTGCTCGCCATCAGCCGGTCCTGTTCAACTGCTCGTGGATCTCACGAGCAACCTTGCCAGGCACGCCGGGCACCATTTCCAGTTCCTCGCGGCTGGCGGCGAGGAAGCGCTCTGGAGAGCCGAAATGCTGGAGCAGGGCACGCTTGCGCACCGGCCCGATCCCCTTCAGCCCATCGAGGACCGAGCCGGTCATCGCCCGGTCGCGGCGGCCGCGGTGGTGCTCGATCGCGAAGCGGTGGGCCTCGTCGCGCACCCGCTGCAGCAGCTTCGAGGCTTCGGAGTCGGCGGCGATGTCGAGCGGCGCCGAACGGCCCGGCACGTAGACCTCCTCCAGCTTCTTCGCCAGGCCGATGATCGTCACGCCGCGGTCGGCGAAGGGCCGGAGCGCCCGCATCCCGGCCGAGAGCTGCCCCTTGCCGCCGTCGATCACGATCAGCGAGGGCAGCGCGGAGAAGCTGGCGTCGCGCTTGCTGTCGTGCGGCGAGAGGTCGACCTGCTCGAGGTAGCGGTTCATCCGCCGCCCCAGGATCTCTTCCATCGAGGCGAAGTCATCGGGGCCCTCGCCCCGCCCCTCGCCCGCCTCACCGCGCACGCGGAAGCGCCGGTAGTCGGACTTCTTGGTCGCACCCCCCTCGAACACGACCATCGAGGCGACGGTGTGCTCGCCGCCGATGTTGGAGATGTCGAAGCCCTCGATCCGCACCGGCAGGTCGGCCATGCCGAGCGCGTCGCGCAGGCTGGCCAGCGACTCGACCCGGCGCTGGCGGCGGTGCTCGCGGCGCAGCCGATCCTGGTCGAGGGCGAGCTTGGCGTTGCGCTCGGCCAGCTCGCGCAGGCGTCGCTTGTCGCCGCGCTCGGCGACCCGCACCTCGACCGCGCCGCCGCGCCGCTCGCTCAGCGCCGCTTCCAGCAGCTCGGCGCGCTCGGCCAGGTAGGGGCCGACGATGACCGTGCGCGGCACCGCCGGCGAAGCCGAGTAGTACTGGCCGACGAACTCCTCGGCGACCTCGGCCAGGTCGCGTTCGGCCTGGTTGTCGAGGTAGAAGCTCTGGCGCTCGGCGAGGATGCCGTCGCGGACCTGGAAGACCTGGGCGTTGGCGTCCTGGCCCTCGGCGGCGACGCCGATCAGGTCGGCGGTGCCGACCGTGCCACCGGCCACACGCTGGCGCTCGAAGAGCGAGGAAATCGCCTGCAGGCGGTCGCGGTGCAGGGCGGCCCGCTCGAACTCGCGCGCCGCCGCGGCCGCCTCCATCTTCTCCTGCTCCGCCGCCTCGATCTGACGGTAGCGGCCGGAGAGGAAGTCGACGATCGCCTCGATGTTGCGCCGGTACTCCTCGCGGCTGACGTAACCGACGCAGGGCGCCCCGCAGCGCTTGATGTAGTAGTCGAGGCAGGGGCTGCCGGAGCGGCGGCCGGGCTCGGCCCCCTCGCAGGTGCGGAACTGGAACAGCTTGCCGAGCAGGTCGAGTGTCTCGCGCACGCGCTTGGCGCTGGAGAAGGGGCCGAAGTAGGCGCGGCCGGCGCGGTGCCTCTCGCGGGTGAAGTAGACGCGCGGGTAGTCCTCGTCGAGGCTGACGCAGACGTAGGGGTAGGACTTGTCATCGCGCAGGCGAATGTTGAAACGCGGCCGGTGGCGCTTGATGAAGCTCTGCTCGGCGAGCAGCGCCTCGGCCTCGGTCGAGGTGACGAGGAACTCGATCCGGTCGACGCGCGAGGTCATCCGGTGCTCGCCCTTGGCCGAGAAGTGCGAGCCCACGCGCTTGCGGATCGAGCGCGCCTTGCCGACGTAGAGCGTCTCGCCGCCGGCGCCGTGGAAGAGGTAGACGCCGGGCGAATCGGGCAGCTCGCGGCGCTGCTGCGCGATTCGTTCCGCGCGCGAGAGCTCGGTGTTGTCCCCGTCGTCGGTCATGCGTCAAAGAGTAGGCTCCTGGCCACCCGGCCAAAGTGAGGAGCCGGTGAAGACTTCCCAGACACGGAGAGCAAGATGACCACGCCCGCAGCCCTGACCAGCGCCCCGCCCGAGCTCAACACGCTGAAGATCGAGATCGACGGCGATATCGGGACCCTCACCCTCGATCGGCCCGAGACCTTCAACGCGATGAGCCCGGAAATGATCGGCGAGCTGACCGTCGCCTTCTCCTGGCTCGCCGACCGCGCCCCGATCCGGGCGCTGATCGTCACCGGCAGCGGCAAGGCCTTCTGCTCCGGCGGCGACATCAACTGGTTCCGGCAGGGGGTCGAAAGCGATGAGATCGACCTGCCCTCGGAGGTGCGGCGCGGGGCCGAGGCGCTGCACACGGCGATCGTCGACCTGCGCCGGATCCCTTATCCCGTCGTCTGCGCGGTCAACGGGGCTGCCGCCGGGGCCGGCTTCTCGCTGGCCCTCGCCTGCGACATTCGCATCGCCGCCGAGGACGCCTTCTTCGCCTGCGCCTACGGGCGCATCGGCGCCTCCCCGGACGGTGGCATGACCTACTTCCTGCCGCGGGTGGTCGGCCCCAGCCGGGCGCTTGAAATCCTGCTCAACGACCCGAACATGAAGGCGGAGGACGCACTGGCCGAGCGAATCGTGACCGAGGTGGTCGCCCCGGACGAGCTGATCGATCGCGCCCGCGCCAAGGCGGAGAAGCTCGCCGCCAAGGCGCCGTACTACGTGCGCATGGCCAAGTCCCTCGCCAACACCAGCATCGAGCACACGCTGACCGAGCACCTACAGCTGGAGCGCCACGGCATCGCCGACAGCATGGCGACCGAGGACCTGCGGGGCGGCGTCGAGACCTTCTTCGGCGGCGGCACCCCCGAGTTCCACGGCCGCTGAACCGGCCCTGGGCATTCGTCGTATCCGGATACAGTCCCATTTGAGCATTCATCCGGGAAGCCACGAGGAAAGGACCCCCCGCCATGCAGAAGCTCGTCGCGTTTCTAGCCCTCGCCCTCGCGTCGCTCGCACTCGTCGCCTGCGGCGGCAGCGATGACAACGGCTCCAACACGACCGCGACCAGCGGCGGCCAGGAGAACAGCGCCAGCTCGGGCGGCGCGGCCAAGGAAGAAAGCAGCGGCGGCTCCGCCTCGGTGCTCGAGTTCGAAGCCGATCCCAACGGCGCACTCGCCTACACGACGACCAAAGCCACCGCCAACGCCGGCCAGGTGGAAGTCAAGTTCGACAACCCGCAGTCGCTGACCCACGACGTGCAGATCGAAGACTCGAGCGGCAAGGACATCGGCGGCACCGAATTGATCGCCGACGGCTCCGACTCCGCCACCGTCGAACTCAAACCCGGTACCTACACCTTCTACTGCTCGGTCCCCGGCCACCGCGAAGCCGGCATGGAAGGCACGCTCACGGTCAAATAGGAGTGCGACCTCCGGGCGCTCGCGATGCGAGCGCCCGGGCTGACTGAACATCTGTACAGTCTTGGCTGAACATGCGTTCAGCCAAGGGCAGGGACTCAATCGTCGCCGCGGCACTCCGCGTCTTCGGCGCGGGCGGGATCGACAGCACCTCACTGCGGGAGGTCGCCAAGGCCGCGGGCGTTTCGCCGGCCCTGGTCGTGCACCACTTCGGCAGCAAGGAGGGTCTGGTTGCCGCCGCCGACGAGGCCGCCCTGGCCGGGTTCGCCACCGCCTACGGCGCCGAGCAGACCGCGCGGGGACCGGACCTGCTGCGCCTTCGCGCCGAGCAAACCGCCCGGGTGATGCAAGAGCGCCCCGAAGCCTGCGCGTACCTGGGGCGGGCACTGGTCGAGGGCACTCCCGGCAGCGCCCGGCTCTTCCGCTTGATGATCGAGGGCGGCCGCGCCGAGATCGAGGCGCTGGCCGAGCGGGGCGCCCTGCGCGAGGACACCGACCGACTCTGGGCGACGCTTCAGCACTTTTTCCTGATCTGGGCGCCGCTCAGCTTCATGCCCCTGCTCGAGCAAGAGGCCCTGGACGGGCCCCTACTTGAGCGGGAGACCCTCGATCGCTGGGTCAACGCCAACCTCGACCTGCTGAAGGAGGGCCTCTACCGATGAGCCGCTGGGAGACGACGAGCGCGCTGGTGGCGGACGTCCCGCCCGCCACCGTCTGGGAGAGGGCCTACGCCGACGCCGACGCTTGGCCGGAGTGGAACGCTGAGATCAGACGAGCCCGACTCGACGGTCCGCTCGCCCTCGGCGCCAGGGCGAGGATCGTCTTTCGCACTGGCCTGCGCCTGCGCTTCACCGTCGTCGAGTTCGAGGCGGGGCGCCTCTTCACCGACGAGTCGCGCCTGCCGGGAGCGCGCATGGGCCACCGCCACTTGGTCGAGCCGGCTGCGGCGGGCGGCAGCGCGCTGACCAACACCATCTACATCGAGGGACCCCTGGCGCCGCTGTGGCGCCGCATCCTCGGCCCCGCCGCGGCCCGGACCCTGCCCGACGCCCAACGCGCCGCGATCGAGCTGGCGAGGGCGCAATAGAGGAGACAGCGCCGAACGTCTTCGACCTTTGAGGACTGCGAGCGACCCGCTTCAAGCGGGATGACGCGGTCGACTACTTCGAGGGCGAGAGCTCTTCAGGCGCCCGAGTTAACCAGCGGGGGCGCCATTACGCGGGTGACGGAGTCGCCGACGAAGCAGGACTTCTCGTTGCCCTCGACCTCGAGCGTGAAACGCGTGACGACCTGGTACCAGCCGCCCCCCTTGTCGTCGATGGAGACGACCTCGGCGCGGGCGCGGACCCTGGAGTCGACGGGGACCGGCGCGGGGAAGCGGATCTTGTCCCAGCCGTAGTTGACGCCGAGGGCGAAGCCGGTGGCGGAGATCAGCTCCTTGCGGAAGCCGTCGACCAGCGAGAGGGTGAGGTTGCCGTGGGCGATGGTGGTGCCGAAGGGACTCTCGCTCTTGGCTCGCTCGACGTCGACGTGGATCCACTGGTCGTCGCCGGAGAGCTCGGCGAAGGTGTCGATGTCCGCCTGGGTGACGGTGCGCCACTCGCTCGGACCGATCCCCTTCCCGAGCAGCCCCCGCATGCCCTCGATCCCGTTGACCTCGACGCTCGCCATCGGGCGCCAGTCTAGCTGAGCCGCCTACACACCTTGTGAACCGCTGAGAGGCCATCCGGGCCCGCCAAGAGGCTGTGGGCGTTCGAAGCTCACGACCTCAGGGAGGACCCGGATGAAGGTTCACGCTAACGCTGCTCTCGGACCGGCGGGACGGCTTGCGCTGGACCCGGTCGCAGGGGCGGGGCCGGTGCGCTGACGCGCGAAGGCCTTGTGGTAGCCGCGCCTGCAGGTGATCGTGATGTGCGTGTACCAGCCGCGCGAACGACATGAGACCCGGCGCGCGACCCGGATCTGACGTCGTCGCCCGCGCCGCCCTGGACCGCAGCCACTCCCAGTGGCGCGGCGATCCGGTCGTCACACACGGGGTTCCGTACAGCGTGCCGCTCGCGACCTCGGGACCTTCGGCGCAGCTCGACAACCGGTAGTGGCTCAGCTTGAATCGACCCCAGCCGGTCGATTCGACAGAACCCCACGAGCACAACAGAACCCCGCGAGCAAAGGGCGAGCGAGCTTGCGAGCCCCGTGGTGCCTGAGCCGCACCTTGGAGGAGCCCGCGCTGCCCTGCGATCGATTTGCCACCGTAGACGTGGGTCAATCGATCGCAGGGCAGCGCCTGGGCGACCCACTTAGAGCGGGAAGCTCTGAGCGGCGCGGCCAAGAACACGATCGCGAAGCTGCTGGTCGATCTCCCCTGCGGGAGTTGTCAAGCTGATCCGCTACCCGGGCGGCTCAGCCACCTCCCGCGCCGCCGGAGGCGAGCGCCCCCGCGACGATGCCCGAGATTCCACTATGACTCCCCATCGCTCTCTGAATACCCTCAGGTGGGCCGGCGATGCGGTGCCTCACGCCGCGGACACCTCGATGAGGCGCAGCGACGCATGGCGCGCGATCGCGGCAAAGTCGGCGTCTTCGCAGAGTAGCGCGGCGCCTTTGCGAATCGCCACGGCGGCGATGAGGCAATCGGTGAGCTTGCGGGGCGTCTCGCCCGCCCGACGGCACGTCCCGTAGAGCTCGGCAGCGCTTTCGTAGTCGCTCGGGCCCTCGACGGCGAGGAACTCGAGTCCGTAGAGCAGGCGGCGGAGGCGGGTACGGTCGTCTCGGTCGCGGGCACCCGCGAGGATCTCCATGACGACAATGTCGGTGGTGGCGAGGAGCGCGGCATCGCTCAGAGCCGAGCGCAGGCGACGGTGCACGGGACTGCCGGTGGCACGGAGGAACTCCACCCAGGCCGAGCTGTCGACCAGGATCATGGGCGGCGGATCTCGTCGGGCGAACGCATCTCGTCGAGGTTCCCAGCCCAACCGCTTCCCTCCGCGGCGAGCACCTCCTCGCGGGTCATCGGCTCGCCGACGAGCTTGCGCAACGCGAGGTCGACCGCCTCGCGCTTGCTCCGCAGCCGGTAGAGACGCATGGCCCGGCCGATGAGCTCATCGTCGATCTCGATGTTCGTTCGCGTCATTGCACCTTTATACACCTTCAGGTGTATGGAGCGAGCGGGCGGCGGGGCAGCGACACCTGGAGACAGGCCGGCGATGCTCACGCGACCAGCCTCACTTCGAAATCGGTAAGCGCCAGCGACCCGGCGCCGTCGAGCAGGGCGAGGATACGCGTCACGTAGGCCTGAGTCTCGGGGATCGCCGGCACACAGGCGCAGGCTTCAACCGCTGCCGGGCCCGCGTTGTAGGCGGCAAGCGCGAGCTGGGGCGAGCCGAGCTGGCCGATCAGATCGGACATCAGGTGCGCCTGGGCATCCATCGCTTCAACCGGATCGAAGGGATCGCGCAGGCCATAGGAAGCCGCAGTCGCGGGCATGAACTGCGCGATCCCGAGGGCGCCCGCGGAGGAGCTGGCGTAGGGGTCGAAGTTCGACTCCGCCATCAGCTGCGCGGCGAGCAGCGCCGCCGAGACGTTCCAGTGGGTGGCCGCGCGCAGCAGTGGCGCGCGGAAGCGGGCCGGCACGAAAGCGGGCAGGCCGCCCCCGCCGGCGAGAGTGCCGTCTCCCCCAGCGGCGCCAACCGAATCGCCCGCGGCCGAACAGGGCGGCGGACCGGCGTCGTAGCCGTAGTGCCAGGGCTCCCAGCTGTAGCGCTGGACGAAGCCAAAGCGTCCCGCGTTGGCCGCGAGCCAGCCGTAGGCGCCTTCCGGGCCGAGGTCGAGCTCGGTCGCGCAGCGGTGTAGCGAGTGACCGGGGGGCGCCACCCAAGTCGGGTCGGGATGGGCGGCGAAGAGCGCCGCCTGTTCGGCGTCGGAGCGGAAGGCGGAGTTGACGATCAGGGCGACGCCGGCCGCGGTGGCAGCGGCGGCCATCCGGTCGAACGCCGCGGCCACGTCCGGGCGCATGCCGTGGCCCTGGCGAAGCACCAGCGGCCCGCCGTAGCCGCCGCCGCTCGCCATCTTCGTCTCGCCATCCGAGCCCGATGTCGTCGGCGCGGCGGCTTCGGCCACCGCCGACGCCTCGACCGTCGACCCCCCTTCACCCACCTCGAGCCGGGCGAGAACAACGACCTCAACCCGAACCGGGGCAAACGAGTCACCGTCGGGGAAATGGAGGCGCACGCTCTCCGCGGCCACGCCGTTGGCCCTGCCGGCGGCGAGGGCCGCGAGCCGAGCGCGCTCGAGGTAGGCGCTCTTGTCGAGGTGGCCCGGGTCAGCCGAGCCGTCTGGCAACGTCGGCGGCGAGAGCAGCCGCCCGAGGTCGTCGCGCATCGATCGCGCCGCTGAGATCGCCGCCAAGTCCGCCGCCCGCTGGACCCGCCCCTTGCCCGTCACCGCGCCCGCGATCGCAACCAGGGCCAAGGCCGCGACGATCAGCGCGAAGGCGCCACCCAGCGCGAGCGGCAGAGCCTGTCCTTTTTCGGTGCGGGCATCCATGCCCCCACCCTGCCGGTCTTCGATTCACGCGTGGTGCGCACAAACGAACGTTTTCGTGGCGTCTTTGAGACGTAATGCCTGAGGCGGGAACGGGGGGATTCCACACTGATCCCTTGTCGTTCGAACGGGGATAAGAGGGCATGGCGGGTGTGCCTCTGCGGGAATTGATGTCGCACGCCCGCGCAGAGCGCGGGCTTAGCGACAATTTGAGAGCGCGGGCTATGCCCGCGCTTAGAAACACGAGTGCGGCGGCCGCCTGCGGCGACATTC
>DASZSJ010000011.1:0-6034 GCA_035548675.1 Solirubrobacterales bacterium | reverse complement strand
TGCCGAGTGTCTGGTTTGCCACCGTATACGTGGGTCAACTCAACACTCGACACCGCGGGCTCGCCCAAAATCGCCTGTCGGTCGGCTTCTGCCTCTTCCTGGGTCCGTTGCTGACGAAATTCGTGGAATCAATCATCTAGGTGTAGTTCCTGGGATTTGCCCCGGCAGGATTTGCCCGACTAGGCGATCGGTGCGGAAGGGGCACCGCCTGTCTGCGCGGACTCCTCCAGCAGGCGGCGCGCGACCGTCGCGGTGGCGGCTCGCATCGTGTCGAGCTCGGCGGCCGACTTCCTGTGGCCGCTGACGAAGCAGCAGAGGGTGCCGTCGAGGAGCTCGAAGGCGAACTTCTTCGGTGCTCCCTCGCTGAGCCAGACGATGAAGGTCGGGGAGAAGAGACGACGCAACCAGACCTCGTCCTGCTGCTTGCCGGCGAAGATCTCGTAGCGCTTCGCCAGGGCCTGGCTCTCCAGGGTCACCCGCCGGGTCGAGCGGAAGACGTCCTCGAGCTTCTCCAGCGAGCGCAGGCCCGACTTGCGACGGCAGTAGAGCTCGGGGAGGTGGGGGACGCACTCGGGAACCGGGACCAGGCCGACCGTGTAGTGGTAGTAGTTGGTCTGGCGGTTGCCCTGGCCGTCGCTGCTCTCCTCCTCGTAGGTGTAGAGGGCGAGGATGCCTTCGATGCCTCCGAGTCCCTCGTCGAGCCGGCCGGAGAGCGTGCGCTCGGCGTAGCGGTCGTCGCCCTTGCGCAGCAGCGGCGTCGTTTCCGGCAACGGGCTGCGACCGCCCAGTTCGAACCCGTTGCGGGCGGCGTAGGTCTCGAAGAAGCCCTGCTCGGCGCGCGAGTCGGCGATCGCGAAGACGACCAGCAGCCCGAGCAGGAAGGCCGCGACGGCGGCCGCGCCGCCGATCGCGGGGCCGACGTAGACGGCGAGGAGGATGCCGACGAGCGCCACCTCGATCCCGAGCAGGACCCAGACCGGCGGCTTTCCCAGCAGCCGCCGGAAGTGAAACCCCCGCAGGTCGTTGGCGTCGTCCGGCCCCTCCAAGACGTGCCTGACCTTAAGGGGTCCTATCCGCCCATGAGGTCAGACACGTCGCGGCGGATCGGCAGGGAGAGGTTGCAAATGGGGTTGCAATGTGGGGTCGTGTTGCAAAGTGGGAGAAAGTGGGGTACTGTGCCGCTCGAGTTGAAGCCCAGGACCGGGGTGGTGAGGCTCCTCCCACCTCATCACCTCGGTCCTAACTCTCTTTCCCAGGTCCACTCGACAGCTCGCGACGAAAGGAACCGGCGGTGGCATTTCGGGGCCTCTACGAGCACAGTCTCGATTCCAAGGATCGCCTCACCGTCCCTTCCAGGTTCCGGGCCGCTCTCGCTGACGGCATCGTTCTCTCCAAGGGCTTCGACCCCTGCGTCTGGGTGCACACGACCGCGGAGTTCGAGCAGCTCTCCGACCGCTTCCTCTCGCCGCACAGCCCCTTCGGCCGCGACGCGCGCCAGCTGCGCCGGCGCTTCCACGGCGGTTCCTTCGACGAGACGCTCGACTCCGCCGGCCGCATCCGCGTGCCCAAGCCGCTGATCGAGCACGCCGGCCTCGACGGCGCCTGCGTCGTGATCGGTGCCGGCGAGTACCTGGAGATCTGGAACGCCGCGGCCTGGGCCAAGCAGGAGGCCGACCTCGACGCCGCCGCGCCGGAGATCGCCGAGGGCCTGGCCGCGAACGGGGCGCCGGAGTGAGATGGCCGCCCCGGTCCGCACAGCCACGGCCGCGAGCCCGTCCACGGGCCGCGCAAACCTTTTCTTCATGGCCACCGAGCACCAACCCGTCCTCGCGCCCGAGCTGACCGCGCTGCTCGACCCGAGCCCGGGCCAGCTCGCCGTCGACTGCACCTTCGGCGCCGGCGGCCACGCCAGGCTCGTCGCCGCGGCCCTGGCGCCCTCGGGGACGCTGATCTGCATCGACCGCGACCCCGACGCGCTGGCCCGCTACGAAGCCTTCGCGGCCGAGGCGCCCTGCGCGACCCGCTTCATCTCCAGCGACTTCGCAGCAGGTCTCCGGGCCCTGCGCGGCGAAGGCATGCGTCCAGACATGGTCTACATGGACCTCGGAATGTCCTCGATGCAGGTCGACGCCTGGGAGCGGGGCTTCTCCTATTCCTACGACGCGCCGCTCGACATGCGCATGGACACCCGCCAGCAGCTCAGCGCCGCCGACATCGTCAACGAGTGGCCGGAGTCGCGGCTGGCCCAGGCGCTGCGCCGCTTCGGCGAGGAGCGCTACGCGGGCGGGATCGCCCGCGAGATCGCGCGCCGCCGCCCGCTTGCCACCACCTCCGAGCTGGTCGACGCGATCAAGGCCGGGATGCCCGCTTCGGCCCGCTTCGGCGGCGGCCATCCGGCCAAGCGGACCTTCCAGGCGATCCGCATCGCCGTCAACGGCGAGCTCGACTCGCTCGAGGACGCGCTGCCGACGGCGTGGGGGATGCTCGCGCCCGGCGGCCGCTTCGCCGCGATCTCCTTCCACTCGCTCGAGGACCGACCGGTCAAGCGGTTCCTTGCCGAGCGCGCCAAGGGCTGCGTCTGCCCGCCTGAGCTGCCTGTCTGCGTCTGCGGCCGCGAGCCCGAAGCCGAGCTGCTGACCCGCCGCGCCGTCGCCCCGGGACCGGACGAGGTCGCCGCCAACCCGCGCGCCAAATCGGCCCACCTGCGTGCCGCCGTGAAGATCGCCGAGCGCAGCGAGGGGGCGGGCTGATGGAGGCGGCAACCGTACGCCGGGCCCCCGTTGCGCCGCCGCCACGCCGCAAGCCGCGTCCGGTGAAGGCCGCGGCCGCCACGACGGCCCCGGTCCGGCGGGCTCCAGCTCGTAAGGCGCCCGCGCGCAAAGCTCCGGCTCGGCGCAAGGCTCCGGCCCGCCGTCCCGGCGGTCAGCTGATCCCGATCGCCGCCGGCGCCGCCACGGCGGTGCGCCAGCTGCCCGACTCGGGCCTGATGGTGCGGATGACCCGCGGGCGCGCCTGGATCGGCGTGCTCGGGGTGCTGCTCGCCGGCATCGTCGCGATCAACGTGGCCACGCTCAGCCTCTCCGCCTCGGCCGGCCACATCGACCGCAACATCCAGGCGCTGGAAGAGGAG
The DNA here is from genome assembly GCA_035548675.1 of Solirubrobacterales bacterium. GTDB lineage: Bacteria > Actinomycetota > Thermoleophilia > Solirubrobacterales > 70-9 > VRUE01. Next base: position 2,904 of record DASZSJ010000011.1, on the reverse strand, counting down.
AACTCACTGCTGAACGGGCGCAACTCGCACCTCTACGGCTCGGCCCGCGTTCGCCACGAAGCCGCGGCGCTCGGCCTCGCCGCCGCCTCCTCGGATGAGATCGGCTACCTGCAGGCCTCGGGGCGGGACGTGGCGATCGCCGCCCAGCGGCTGGCCGCGGCGGCCGCGGGCTACTAGGGCCGGCCGCCGTGCGGGTGATCGAGCGCAGGATCGGCCTCCTCTTCGCCGGCTTTCTCTTCTGCTTCGTCGTGATCGGCGCCCGCGCCTTCTGGCTGCAGGGGGTGCAGGGGTCCAAGCTCGCCTCGGAGGCGATCAGCCAGCAGACCGAAGCGATCGTCCTGCCCAGCCTGCGCGGCAGCGTGCTCGACCGCCGCGGCAACGCCCTCGCCGCCTCCGAAGACACGGCGACGGTCTTCGCCGTGCCGCCGGAAGTGAGCAAGCCGGCCCTGGCGGCGGAAAAGCTCGCGCCGATCCTCGACCTCTCCGAGAGCAAGGTGCTGAGCGCGGTGAGCGCCGAAACGACCTACTCGGTGCTGGCCAAACAGGTCGAGCTGCCGACCGCGAAGCGGATCGAAAGGCTCGGCCTGCAGGGGATAGGCGAGGACCCCGATAGCCGCCGCACCTACCCGCAGGGCGAGCTGGCGAGCCAGGTGATCGGCGCCGTCGGCTCCGAAAACCAGGGCCTGACCGGGCTCGAGTTGGGCGAGGAAGGCGCGCTGCGCGGCACTGACGGCGAACGGCGCATCGTCACCGACGCGACCGGCGAACCGATCCGGCTGGAAACCGCGCAGGAAGCCGAGGACGGCGAAGACATCCAGCTCACGCTCGATCCCGCGATCGAGCAGAAGACCGAGGAAGCGCTGGCCGAAGTCGGCGAAACCTACGCGCCCAAGGGCGCCACGGCGATCGTGATGAATCCGCGCAACTCGCAGGTTCTGGCGATGGCCAACTGGCCGCCGGTCGACCTCGGCGACCTCGCCAGCGCCAGCTCCGAAGACCTGCTGAACCGGGCGACCGGGTTCACGTACGAGCCCGGCTCGACCTTCAAGGCGTTCACCGTCGCCGCTGCCCTGCAGGAAAGAGAAGTGACGCCAGAAACGTCCTTTTACCTGCCTTCGCAGCTGCACGTGGCCGACCGGGTGATCGAAGACGCTGAGGCGCGGCCGCCGGTGACGCTGACCGTGGCCCAGATTCTCGCCGAGTCCTCAAACGTCGGCGCCGCCACGATCGGCCTCCATCTCGGCGCCAAGCGCTTCAGCAGGTGGATCGACCGCTTCGGCTTCGGCCGCCCCACCGGCGTTCAGTTCCCCGGCGAGGAACAGGGGCTGGTGCCGAAGCTGGACGAATACTCCGGCTCGACGATGGGCAACCTGCCGATCGGCCAGGGTCTCGGGGTGACGCCGATGCAGATGATGACCGGCTACCAGGCGATCGCCAACGGCGGCATCCTGCGCCGCCCGCAGCTGATCGAGAGAATCGGCGACGAAGCGGTGCACGAGCCGAGGGGGCGCCGGGTGATCGACGCCAGCGTGGCGGCGCAGGTGCGCGAAATGCTCGAGGGCGTCCTGCAGGCGGGCGGCACCGCGTCGGAGGTGAGCGTGCCCGGCTACACGCTGGCGGGCAAGACCGGCACCGCCCAGGTGGCGGAAAACGGGACCTACTCGGAGACCAAGTACATCGCCTCGTTCATCGGTTTCGCGCCGGCGCGGGACCCGCAGCTATTGGTCTCCGTGATCGTCGACGAGCCGCAGGGCGAAATCTACGGCGGGTCGGTGGCGGCGCCGGCGTTCGGCAAGATCGCGGCGTTCGCGTTGCCCTATCTCGGGGTGCCGCAGGAATAGGTGGACAGTCGGCGTTTCGGGGTGCCGGGTGCCCCTTGCCTGGAGGCCCGTTGCGCAGCAGGTCCGGGATGGCGATTTGGGTTGTGGACTCGAAGCCTCCAGGCAAGGGGCACCCGGCACCCTCGGAGGCACCGGCCGCCTACCTAGACTCTGCGGGGTGAGATTGGCAACGCTCGTCGCGGAGCTGGAGGAGGCGCGGGTCGTGGGTGACGGCTCGGTCGAGGTGAGCTCCTTGGCTTATGACAGCCGAAAAGTTGGGCCCGGGACGCTTTTCTTCTGCGTTCCGGGTGAGAAGAGCGATGGGCATGACTTTGCCGCGGCGGCGGTTGAGGCGGGGGCCGTGGGGTTGGTGGTGGAGCGGGATGTGAGCGCGAGCTTCCCGAGCTCGCGCTCCGCCGCGGATGTGGCGCAGGTCGTGGTGCCGGACGCGCGGGCGGCGATGGCGCCGCTGGCGGCGGCGTTCTACGGAGATCCGAGTGGGGAGTTGCGGGTCGTCGGGGTTACGGGGACGAACGGGAAGACGACCACGGCCTTCCTGATCCGGGAGATCCTCGAGGCGGCGGGGGTGCAGACGGGGTTGCTGGGAACGGTGCGGCAGGTGGTCGGTGGGGTCGAGGAGGAGGTCGAGCGGACGACGCCGGAGGCGATCGACCTGCAGGCGACGTTCCGGCGGATGCTGGAGGCGGGCGACCGGGCCTGCGTGATGGAGGTCTCCTCGCACGCGCTGGCGCTGCACCGGGCGGACGCGATCCACTTCGAGGTGGCGCTCTTCACCAACTTGACCCAGGACCACCTCGATTTCCACGCCGACATGGAGGACTACTTCGAGGCCAAGCGCCTGCTCTTCGAGATGGGCCCGAAGGCCGCGATCATCAACGTCGACGATGAGTACGGCCGCCGCCTCGCCGGCGAATTCGACTGCGTCACCTTCTCCGCCGCGGGCGCCGACGCCGACCTCATCGCCACCGACGTCTCCTTCGACACCAGCGGCGCCCAGTTCACCGCCACCCCGGGGCCGACGGGCCGAAAGCGTGTCGATATGTCACGCAATCGGCCCGTCGGC
>DASZSJ010000010.1:0-5114 GCA_035548675.1 Solirubrobacterales bacterium | reverse complement strand
AACCACGAGTGCGGCGGCCGCTTCGCGACATTCCCGCAGAGGCACACCCGCCATGCCCTCTCAACACCCGTTCGAACTGCGGAAGCTTCCCGCTTCGAAGCACAGATCGGGCTAGGAGAGAGAACCTCGGTAGCGGGTCAGCTTGACAACCCCCCAAGGGAGATCCTTCCCGCTCTAAATGGGTCGCCCAGGCGCTGCCCTGCGATCGATTTGCCACCGTATAGGTGGGTCGATCGATCGCAGGGCAGCGCGGGCTCCTCCAAGGTGCGGCTCAGGCGCCACAGGGCTCGCAAGCTCGCTCGCCCTTTGTTCGTGGGGTTCTGTTGTGCTCGTGGGGTTCTGTTGAATCGACCGGCTTAGGGCGATTCGAACTAAGCCGCTGCCCAGGGCTTCGAGGCCGCTTCGAAGCTCGGAAGCTCTGGGAGCTACGGGGCGGCTCGGAGCGCCTTGGTTTGCGCCCTGTGATTCGTCGCGGGGGTCTCGGGCCTCCTGTGGGGGAATGTCGCGAAGCGGCCGCTGCACTCGTGGTTCTAAGCGCGCCCTGCGGGCGCGCTCATAGATTGTCGCCAAGCGCCCGCTTCGCGGGCGCGTGCGTGCGACATCAATTCCCCCACAGGAGGCCCGAGACCCCCGGGGGTAGCACAGGGTTCACACCAACAACCGCCCTAGCGACCCCCGCCCTCCCCCTCGAGCCCCTCGACGATCCGGCCGGCGACCCTGCCGGCGTCGATCTCCGCCACGAAATAGAGCGTCGCGTGCTCGAGCAGGCGCTCGACCGTCACGTCCTGTTCGCGAGCCTCGTCTTGGAGCGACTTCCAGAGGGAGTCGCCGACGCTCACCTCGAGCTCGACCTGCTCGGCGGCGCTGCGCTCACGCAGGAACTCGGGGTAGGCCCAGCCCTGCGGGGCGGCTGACTTTTCGTTCAAGTAGAAACGGATAACGCGCTCGAAGTCCCCAGGGGCAAGCCGGTTCCCGTTGCCAAACCTGTGGGCCATGGCTTCGGCTGCGAATGCGCCGATCTTTACCCTCACCTCCGTCACCGCGCCCTCCTCGAAAGTCAGCGGCACTACCGACTTTTAATACTACCTATTAGGAGGTAGGCGTTATCCGGTAGGCGTCGAAGACCGACTCGACGTTGCGCAGGCGGGCGATGCACTGCTTCAGCTGCTCGGTGTCCCCCACCTCGACCACGAACTTGTTTTTCACCATCGGGTGGTTGGTCGTGCAACTGGCGGCGATGATGTTGATCCCGGCCTCCGAGAAGGTGCGCGAGAGGTCCTCGAGCAGGCGAGTGCGATCGTAGGCGTCGATCTGCAGCTCGACCCGGTAGGAGGACTCGTTCTCACCGTCCCAGCTCACGTCGACGAACCTTTCCGGCGCCCGCTTCAGCGCCCGCATGTTCTTGCAGTCGGTGCGATGAATGGTGATACCACGTCCCAGGGATACATAACCCGCTATATCGTCGCCGGGCACCGGCCGGCAGCACTTGGCCAGGCGGACGGCGACGTTTTCGGCCCCCTTGACCCTGATTCCGTAGTTGGAGGCGTCCTTGGTGCGCCGCGCCTTGTCCTCGCGGTGGCCGCCAGCGACCCCCAGCGGATCGGTCTCCTCGACCGCCCCGCCGGCCTTCAGTCGCTGCATCAGCTTGTTGGCGACCGCCTTGGTCGAGACTTTGCCCTGGCCGAGGGCGATGTAGAACTCGGTCGCCTTGCGGAAGCCCATCTCCCGGATCACGTCGACGAGCAGCGGCGAGGAGGCGACTTTCTGCATCGGCAGGCCGCGCGTGCGCAGCGCTTCCTCGAGCCCTTCGCGCCCCTTGCGCTCGGCGTCCTCGCGGCTCTCCTCCTTGAAGAAGGCGCGGATCTTGTTGCGGGCGCGGCTCGTCCGCACCAGCTTCAGCCAATCGCGCGAGGGGCCGCGCTTCTGCTTCGCCGTCAGCACCTCGACGATGTCGCCCGAACGCAGCTGGTAATGCAACGGCACGATCGAGCCGTTGACCTTGGCGCCGACGCAGGCGTGGCCAACGTCGGTGTGGACGGCGTAGGCGAAGTCGAGCGGCGTCGATCCGGCCGAGAGGTTCTTCACTTCCCCCTTCGGGGTGAAGACGAAGACTTCGTCCTCGAAGAGGTCCACCTTGAGCGACTCGAGGAACTCGGCCGGGTCCTGCTCGCCCTCGGCCTCGACCAGCTGGCGCAGCCAGGTCATCTTCTCTTTCTGCGGGTCGGCGACGCCGCCCTCCTTGTAGGCGACGTGGGCGGCGATCCCGTACTCGGCCAGCTTGTGCATCTCCTCGGTGCGGATCTGGATCTCCAGCGGCTTGCCTTCGGGACCGATCACCGTCGTGTGCAGCGCCTGGTACATGTTGGCCTTCGGCATCGCGACGAAGTCCTTGAAGCGGCCGGGCAGCGGCTTCCAGAGCGAGTGGATGACGCCAATCGCGCCGTAGCAGTCCTTGACCGAGCCGACGATCACCCGCATCGCGGTCAGGTCGAAGATCTCGTTGAACTCGCGGCCCTTCTTGGTCATCTTCGTGTAGATCGAGTAGAAGTGCTTGGCACGGCCGGAGATCTCGGCCTCGATCCCCACCTCCTGCAGCTCGCCGGCGAGGAACTTGCCGGCCTCGGTGACGTAGGTCTCGCGCTCGTTGCGCTGCTGGGCGACGAGCTTCTTGATTTCGGCGTACTTGCGCGGGTGCAGGGTGGCGAAGGCGAGGTCCTCGAGCTCCCACTTGATCGCGTGGATCCCCAGCCGGTGGGCGAGCGGCGCGTAGATCTCCAGCGTCTCGCGCGACTTCGACATCTGCTTCTGCTTGGGCAGCGCGCCCAGCGTGCGCATGTTGTGCAGGCGGTCGGCCAGCTTGATCAGGATCACCCTGACGTCGGTGGCCATCGCCACCATCATCTTGCGGTAGTTCTCCGCCTGGCGCTCGTCGCGGCTCTCGAAGGTGATCCCGGTCAGCTTGGTGACGCCGTCGACGAGCTGGGCGACCTCCTCGCCGAACTCGCCGCGGATCTCCTCGAGACTGGCGCTGGTGTCCTCGACCGTGTCGTGCAGCAGGGCGGCGCAGAGCGTCTCGGTGTCGAGCCGCATGCCGGCGCAGATCTGCGCCACCCCGACCGGGTGGGTGATGAACTCGTCGCCAGAGCGGCGCAGCTGATCGGCGTGGCGGTCACAGGCGAAATCGAAGGCGCGGGCAACCGCCTCCCGGTCGATCTCCTCGACCGAGTCGAACTCCTCGACCACGGCGAAGAGGTCGGCGAGCAGTCCCTTGCTCTCTACGGCTGTTTGTGTGCTTCGAGGTATTGGCGCGCCTCCTCGTGGCGAGCGCCGTAGGCGCGGTAGGACGCCGAGCGCTCGAGATCTGTTCCCTTTGAGGATACGACCCCCACGGGCGCGCCGGAAGCGCTTGCCTCTCCCCGCACCAGACCGAGCTCGGAGAGGACCCGAAAGCAGCGCGCCGCGGCCTCGGCCGCCCGCGGCCGGGGGCCAGCGCCGAGCAGGGCCTCGCGCAAGTCTTCCCCCGCTACCTCACCGGCTTCGCGCAGGTCGCGGAAGGCGGCGGCCAGGGCCGGGCGCTGGGGCAGCTGCAGCGAGAGCATGCTGAGCGCGAAGCGCCACTCGGCCTCGCCCCAGACGCGGTGCAGGTAGCCGCCCTCCCGCTCGCAGCGGCCGGCGAGCGCCAGCAGCTCGGCCGACGCCGGGGGGTCGACGAGGACGACGTGGCGAAAGCCGCGGGCCAGCGCCGGGTCGCGTTCCAGCTCCGCGTAATCGGCGACCCTAACCCCTTCCCTCGCCATCCCGGCGCGCAGCTCGGCGTCGGCGACGAACGCCAGCACCTCCTCGCCGCAGGAGGCGAGCTCGCCGAGCACCGCGGCGGGGGCGTTGTCGCTCCTGCAGACGGTGCGCTCATGGGCGCCGCCGACGCCGGGGTCGAGAGCTGGCGGGACAGCGGGATCGCGGGCGAGCTCCGCCTCGAAGCGCCGCCACCACTCCGCCGCCGCCAATGCGGCCTCCTCGGCTTCACGCCGGTAGAGCTCGCGCAAGACCACGCGGGGCTCAATCGCGCCGTTCCACTGGTTCACCTCCAGCCGCACCGCGACGTCAACCGGGTCGTCCTCGCCGACGCCGAGCGAGGAGCGGCCGAAGGCGACGCCGAGCGCCTTGTGCGAGCCGCTGTAAAGGCTGAAGCGCGCGTGCTTGCCCTCCCCCATCGTGCGCACGTCGCGCACCCGCGCCCCGGGGACGAGCAGGCGCACGCCGGGATTGCCCATCCCGAAGGGCGCCAGCTGGCGCAGCTCCTCGGCCAGGTCGAGGCCGAGCGAGGCGCCGCCGACCATCGCGTCGATCCGCTCGGTGCGGACGAGGTCCTCGGGCGCCAGGGCGCCGGCGGCGTGGGCGGCGAACGCGGCGCGAAAGGCATCGAGGGCGCCGGCCTTCAACTCCAGTCCCGCGGCGGCCTTGTGGCCGCCAAAGGTGGCGAGGTGATCGGCGCAAGCCTCGAGGCCCGCCAACAGGTCAAAACCCGGGATGCTCCGTCCCGACCCCCTCCCGCTTCCGTCGGGCTCAAGCGAGATCGCCACCACGGGCCGGTGGAGCTTCTCGACCAGCCGCGAGGCGACGATCCCGATCACCCCCGGATGCCACCCCTCGCCGGCGACGACGACCCCCGGCGCTTCGCGCAACTCCTCCGGCAGATCCCGCAGCGCCGCTTCCGCCGCAAACGTCACCTCCCGCTCGGTGGCCCGCCGCTCCCCGTTGGCGCGGCTGAGCTCGTTGGCGATCTCAGCGGCCCGAGCCTCATCGTCCGTAAGGAACAGCTCCACCCCGGCGTCGGCCCGATAGAGCCTCCCCGCCGCGTTGATCCTGGGCGCCAGCTTGAAGGCGAGGTCACCCTCGTCGAGCCGCGTCGGCTCGCATTTGGCCGCCTCGATCAGGGCTCGCATCCCGGGGCGTCGAGCCCGCCGCACCTCCTCGAGCCCCCGCCTGACGAGCGCCCGGTTCTCCCCGACAAGCGGAACCAGATCGGCGACGGTAGCTAGCGCGACGAGGTCGAGGTCCGTGTCGTGAGAGGCGGTTGGGATGGGGTCCTCAAAACGCTCGGCAGGAGCCTCGCT
>DASZSJ010000009.1:0-7936 GCA_035548675.1 Solirubrobacterales bacterium | reverse complement strand
GTCTATATGTCACGTTTGAGGCCCGTCGGCCCCACCGGGCGCCGTCGGCCCCCCGGGCGCCGTCGGCCCCCGGGGTCGGTCCCCGAGGGGTCAGACCCGTTCGACGATCATGGCCTTGCCTTGGCCGCCGGCTACGCACATGGTCTCGATGCCGACCTGGTGGTCGTCGGTCTCCATCACGTTGAGCAGGGTGCCCATGATGCGGGCGCCGGTCATGCCGAAGGGGTGGCCGAGGGCGATCGCGCCGCCGTGGGTGTTGAGCTTCTCCAGCGGGATGTCGCACTCGTCCATGATCGGGATCACCTGGGCGGCGAAGGCCTCGTTGAGCTCGACCGTGCCGATGTCGTCGATCGTCATCCCGGCCCGGTCGAGCACCTTCTTGATCGCGCCGATCGGGGCGACGCCCATGTACTCGGGCTCGTTGCCGTAGGTGGCGGCGGTGACGATGCGGGCGCGCGGGGTCAGGCCCAGCTCCTTGGCCTTGGTGTCGCTCATCAGCAGCACCGCGGCGGCGCCGTCGTTGAGCGGGCAGGAGTTGCCGGCGGTGACGCCGCCGCCGCCGAAGGCCTCGGGCAGTTCGGAGAGCTTCTCCAGGGTCGAGGAGGCGCGCGGGCCGTCGTCCTTGGCGACCTCGCTGCCGTCGGGCAGCTTCACCGGGACGATTTCGCGGTCGAAGAAGCCGTCTTCCTGCGACTTCACGGCGAGTTCCTGCGAGCGCTGCGCGTACTTGTCCATGTCGGCGCGGCTGACCTCGTAGCGTTCGGCGACGTTGACCGCGGTCAGTCCCATGTCGATGTAGGCGTTGGGCTGGCCGTTCTCGCCGATCAGGTTGGGGTTGCGGTCGTCGACGCCGGCCGGCTCGGTGCGCTCGTTGAAGCGGCTGACGAACTCGACCCCGGCGGCGATGTAGACGTCGCCCTCGCCGGCCTTGATCGCGTTACCGGCGTGGCGGATCGCGTCGAGGCTGGAGGAGCAGTAGCGCGAGACCGTGACCCCGTTGACCTCCTGCGGCAGCTTCTCGGAGAGCAGCGAGATGATGCGGCCGATGTTGAAGGCCTGCAGGCCCTGCGGCATGCCGACGCCGCAGAAGACGTCCTCGACCAGGGCCGGGTCGACGCCCGGATTGCGCTCGAGCAGCTGGTCGACGACGAAGGCGCCCGTCTCCTCCGGGCGCAGCTGGGCCAGCGAGCCCTTGAAGGCGCGGCCGATCGGGGTGCGGATGGTGTCGACGATTACTGCCTCGGGCATTCTGGGTCTCTCCTTGATGCTGGGGTCGGGAAGTGCGGGCCGCAGGGTAGTGGATCGGGAGCGCAGGGCTCCGCGGCAGGCTCTAAGTTAGGGGCCGATGTCGCTGGACGGCCTGCGGGCGTGGATAGGGGTGGTGGAGCGCAAGCTGACGATGCGCACCCGCGTCTTCCTCGTCCTCGCCGCGATCGCGATCGGCGGTGCGGCGGCCGGCATCGTGCTCGCGATCGACGCTCAGGACAACGCGGTCAGCAAGGACGACCTGCAATCGGTGCGCGACGAACTGGCGGGATCGGCCGCGCCGGCCGAAGCGGCGGAAACGGCGGAACTGAAAGCTCAGATCGAAGCGCTGCAGTCCGAAGTCGCCGAGCTACGCGCCGGGTCGGCGCCCCAAAGCGAAGGATCTTCGCCCCAGGACGAAGGCTCGACGCCCCAGGGTGAACCGAAGCAGATTGTGCCAAAAGGCACGAAGTAGCCTCGGGCCGTCCCCCGACTGCGTTACATTCGCCGCAATTCGACCTCGCGAGCACCGCGAGCTCTGCCGAAGCGGCAGCGAAAGGAGGCCCCCTGATGCCGGAGGGTTACTGCGTCAAGGAGCGCAAGAAGGTCGAGATCAAGGACGCCAAGCAGGTGACGATGAAGAACGGTCGCCCGGCAATCCAGGGAGTATGCCCGGACTGCGGCACCAAAATCTTCAAGATCGGCAAACTCGAATAGCGGTGTCCTGAACCGGCGTCAGCGGGCATTCGTATCCCGAGCGAATGCCACCTGGCGCCCTCACAGACGAGCGTGACGTGCGTGCGGCCTACGCGGCCCACGCGTCCGAGCTCTACGGCTTTGCCGTCCGCTCGCTGGGCGACTCCGGCCTCGCCGAGGAGGCGGTGCAGGAGACCTTCCTGCGCGCCTGGCGCGCGGGCGAGCGCTTCGACCCGCAGATCGGCTCGCTGCGCACCTGGCTCTTCGCGATCCTGCGCAACGTCGTGATCGACCTCGGCCGCGCCCGGGCGGTCCGCCCGGCACTCGCCGAGCAGGGCATCGAGCCCGCGGTCGAGCCCTTCGAGGGGGCGCTGCTCGCCTGGCAGATCGAGGAGGCGATGAGGCGGATCGGCGAGCAGCACCGGCGCGTGCTGATCGAGACCTACTACCGCGGCCGCCCCTACGCCGAGGTCGCGGAGGAGCTGGGCGTGCCGGAGGGGACCGTGAAGAGCCGCGTCTACTACGGGCTGCGGGCACTGCGCGTCGTGCTGGAGGAAATGGGCTATGAGGACTGAGGGCTGCCGACACTGGCGCGAGGCGCTGGGCGCCTACGCGCTCGGACAGCTCGGCGACGAGGAGCGCGCCGGCCTCGAGGCCCACCTCGAGGGCTGCGCCTCCTGCCGGGCCGAGGCGGACGCGCTGGCGGCGGTGGCGCGGCTCCTCCCCCACGCCGATCCGGCGCGGTTCGACCGAGCCCCCCAGCCGCCGCCCGAGCTGGGACAGCGGATCGCGGCGACGATCGGAGCCGAGCGGCGCTCGCGGCAGCGGCAGCGGCGGCTGCGCTTTGGGCTTGGCCTCGGCGGAGCGGCGGCCGCGGCGGCGGCGGCCGCCATGCTGGCGATCTTCGTGCTCACCGGCGGCGGGGGGGGCTCGCCCGCGCAGCGCGTCGCCTTCCGTTCGCTGCCCAGCGGCGTCAAGATCGCGGCGACGCTGCAGCCGCAGGCCTTCGGCACCGAGATCCACATGTACGTCAAGGGCATCCGCTCCGGCACTCTCTGCCGCGTCTACATGCGCGGGCCCGGTGGGCGCGACGTCTCGGCGGGCACGTTCCGCTACCGCTGGGGCAGCGACTCCGACGCGACGCTCGCCGCCGCGCTCGACCTCTCCCGCGCCGAGGCGCTCGTCGTGCACGCGGGCCAGCGAACCTTCGTCGCTCCGCTCGGCCGCGGGGCGCGCGCAGACCGCAATCCATTTCCAGAGGAGGAATCGACATGAAGAAGATCCTGGCGACGCTTGCCATTGCGGTGCTCGCTCTCTCCCTGCTGGCGCTGGCCGGCTGCGGCGGCAGCGACAACGGCGCTGGCTCCGGTGGCGCCTACGGCGGCGGCAGCGGCTCGAGCGGCGGCTACGGAGACGGCGGGTCCACCAACCGGTCCACCGCCGCTGGCTCGGGCGGCAACTCGGCCGCGGTCGTCTCCGCCGCGACCGCCGCCGGCCTCGGCCAGGTGATCGTCGACCCCGCTGGCATGACCCTCTACGACTTCCACAAGGACAAGGGCGGCAAGTCGGCCTGCTACGGCGCCTGCGCCAAAGCCTGGCCGCCGCTGCTGAGCGCGGGCGCACCCCAGGCTGGGGAAGGAGCGATGGCGGCGAAGCTGGGCACGGTCGAACGCAGCGACGGCACGACGCAGGTGACCTACGCCGGCCACCCGCTCTACACCTTCGTCGAGGACAAAAAGCCGGGCGAAGCGAACGGCAACGACGTCAGCGCCTTCGGTGCGCAGTGGTACGCGCTGCAGCCCAGCGGGGCCGAGGGCTAGGAGGGATTGGCGAAACCCCACTCCACACCACTCAGGATTGCTCAAGCGAGAGTTGACCCCCCTCTGGGTGGGTCAACTCTCGCTTCACACTTCTTGAGCATTTCCACCGCCTCCGCGGGGACCACGTGGGTCCATCCACCCCCGTCGGGAGACCCGAGCGGGCCCTAAGAGGTCCGAGCACTCCTCTTGCGCGCCGAAACCGACGGCGGCACCGACTCGCGGATCTCGGCCAGCAGCCGGGCCGAGAGCTCGCCGGGGTCCTCGCCGGGCTGGGCCTGGCCGCCGCGGGGCTCGAAGAAGCGGGTGCGCAGGCGCGGCCGCCGGGGGAAGCCGGTGAGGTCGGTCGTCCCCTCGATCGCGACGCAGACCAGCCTCGCCTCGGGGACCTCGAGCGCCAGGCGGCCGACGCCGCTGCGCGCCCGCAGCACCTTGCCGCGCGAGCGCGTGCCCTCGGGGAAGACGCCGATGCAGGAGCCGCGGCGCAATTCCTCGATCGCCCGCGCCAGGGCGGCCGCGTCGCCGACCCCGCGCTCGATCGGGATCTGCCCCATGCCGTTCAGCACCGGCCCCAGGCCGCGCACCTTCCAGAGGTCGGCTTTCGCCAGCGCCTTGATCTGGCGGCGGCGGATCGCCGCCACGCCGACGGTCACCGGGTCCCAGTGGCTGTCGTGGTTGCCGACGATCAGCACCGGTCCGTTCGCCGGCAGCGCCTCGAGACCCTCGACCTCGATCCTCCCCCACGCCCTGACCACCGGCCGGCAGACCGCCATCGCGGTTCTGTACATCGGGCTCGGCTCGCCCGGAGCCAGCGGCTGTGTGGCGGAGTCCTCGGTCGGGGTAGTGGTGGTAGCCATGCGGAGCGGCACCGTATTCGATCTCGACCCCGCCGATGCGGGTCTAAGTGATCGATGTCACGTACTCGAGCGGGCCGAGAGTCGAAGGTACTCGTCTCGCTTCGGCGCGGCAATGCGCTTTCCCCTTCCCGGCTGTGTCAAATCCAACTATCTAAAGTGTCGTCTGTGACACAGCAGAAGCCGCTCGAGCTGATCCTGGCGCGCAACCTGATGTCGGCGCTCTCGACGCCCGCCTTCCTGGTCGACGAGGGCGGCGTCCTCGTCTTCTACAACGAGGCGGCTGGGGCCCTGCTGGGCAAGCGCTTCGAGGAGCTCGGCACGGTCGGCGCCGAGGAGTGGGGCTCGCTCTTCGGTCCCTTCGACGAGAACGGCGAGCCGATCCCCTACGACGACCTGCCGCTGGTGATCGCGGTGCGCAACGGCCGGCCGGCCCACGCCGACTTCGAGATCAGCTCCGCCGACGGCGCCCGCCACCGGGTCGAGATCTCGGCCTTCCCGATCCTCACCGCGCACGGCTCGCAGGGAGCGATCGCGGTGCTCTGGCCGGCGGGCTCGAGCAACGGAGCGGGTCACTGAGATGAAGGTCAAGCTCTGGGGCACGCGCGGCTCGATCCCCTCCCCGGGGCCGGAGACGATCCACTACGGCGGCAACACCTCCTGCGTCGGGGTGACCCTCGCCGACGGCTCGATGCTCGCCCTCGACGCCGGCACCGGCATCCGCAGCCTCGGCCTGGCGCTGGCGGCGGAGCCCGCCCGGCTGCACATCCTGCTCACCCACCTTCACCTCGACCACATCCAGGGCCTCGTCTTCTTCGCCCCCGCCTTCCAGCCCCAAACCGAGATCGTGATCTGGGGCCCCGCCTCGCCCGAGGCCTCGCTGCGCGATCGCATCGCCCGCTACATCTCGGCCCCGCTCTCCCCGGTCGAGGTGCGCGAGCTGCCCTGCGACGTCTCCTTCCGCCACTGCCCGCAGGCCGAGTGGGAGATCGGCTCGGCGCGGATCCGCGCCGCCTCGGTCGCCCACCGCGGCCCGACGCTCGGCTACCGGATCGACGACGCCGACGCCTCGCTCGCCTACATCCCCGACCACGAGCCGGCGCTCGGCGCCGACCTCGACTCGCTCGAGGAGGACTGGATCTCCGGCCTGGGCCTGGCGCGCGACGCCTCGCTGCTGATCCACGACGGCCAGTACTCCGACGCCGAGTATCCCGACCACGTCGGCTGGGGGCACTCCTCGCTCTCCCACGCCCTCTCCTTCGCACGGCGATCGGGCGCCGAGCAGACGGTCCTCTTCCACCACGACCCGATGCACTCCGACGAGCAACTCGACCGCCTCGGCGTCGAGGCGCGCGAGCGCTGGCTGGCGCTCGGCGGCGCGGAGGGCGGGATCGAGCTCGCGGTCGAGCGGGCCGAGTACGACCTCGCGGCGCGGGCCGCCAGCGCCCTCCCCGCAAGCTGAGAATCCTCCCCGCCTCAGCCTCCTCGCTGCCCCTCCGCCCCCGCTACGCTGGCGACGGGATGACGCCGACGCCAGGGACCCCTCACCTCGACGCGGCGATCGAGAGATCCGAGCTCGTGGTCCGGGCGCTGGAGATGGCGCGACGCGCCCACTCCGGCCAGCTGCGCCGGGGCAGCGACGGCCGGCCCTTCATCGACCATCCCGTCGCCGTGGCCGAGCACCTCGCCGCGCAGCGCCAGGCCGACGAGGTGATCGTGGCGGCGCTCCTGCACGACGTGGTCGAGAAGAGCGAGATCGAGATCGGGGAGGTGCGGGAGGAGTTCGGCGACGCCGTCGGCGACCTGGTCGCGGCGATGACCGAAGACGAGTCGATCCCCGCCTACGAGGATCGCAAGGAAGAGCACCGGCGTCGGGTCGCCGCGGCCGGTCCGGCGGCCCTGGCGATCTTCGCCGCCGACAAACTGACCAACGTGGCGATGCTGCGCGAGGCCTACGCGCTCGTCGGCGAGGCGGTCAGCGACGAACTGGCGGTCCCGCTCGACCTCAAGGTCTACATCTGGGAGGCGGACCTGACGATGCTCTTCGAGCGGGCGCCGGGGATGCCGCTGACCAACGAGCTCGCCGACGAGCTGGTCGGTCTCTGGGGCGATCGCTTCAAGAGCGTGCGCTCCCAGTCAGGCTGAGCCGCCGCCGCAGCGGCAGCAGGTACCAGAAGACGGCGAAGGCGAGCGCGGCACCCGCGCCGGCGATCGCGGTGACGACGGTGCTGCTGAAGAGGACGTCGGTGATCAGCACGATGGCGCCGGTCATCGCCAGCGCCAGGAAGCCGAGCCCGGCGATCGTGAAGCGGTTGGCGAGGTGGATCAGCTCGCGCTTCTGCTGCAGGCGGAAGGTGACGCGGTGGTAGGAGGAGGGCGCGATCAGCAGGATCGCCGAGAGCGCCGTGCAGAGCAAAGTGAAGAAGTAGACGCCCTTCTCGAAGCCGTCGATCTCGGTGAAGTTCTGCTGGAAGGGGACGGCGAGCAGAAAGGCGAAGAGGACCTGCACGCCCGGGAGCGCCACGCGCAGCTCCTGCAGCAGCTCACCGAGGTTGCGGTCGAGGCGCTGGCTCTCGCTCTCGTCGCGGCCCGACGGGCGTTCCTCCATGGCTCCACCATAGGGCCTGGGGAACTCTTAGGATCGCGGTGTGGGACGGCTCGCGGTGGTGCTCGGCAGCAGTGCGCTCGGACCCGGCGGCGAGTCGATCGCCGCGGCCGGCGCCGAGCACGGGGGCGCGATCGTGCAGCGCCACGACGGCGACCCCTACGTCCTGCCGCACGAGATCGACCACGAGGCCAACCTGCGGGCGCTGGCCGAGCAGGGCTGCGACCGCGTGCTCGCGATCGCCTCGGTCGGCTCGCTCGACGCCGGCCTGCCGGTGGGCGCGCTGCTCTGCCCCGACGACTTCATCGCCCTCCACGTCGGCCTCTCGACCTTCGCCGACGAGCGCGCCCACCGCGCCCCGCGCTTCGACCCGACCTGGCGCGCGGAAGTGATCGACGCCTGGCGCGCCAGCGGCGGCGAGCTGCGCGACGGCGGCGTCTACTGGCAGGCGATCGGGCCCCGCTTCGAGACCCCGGCCGAGATCCGCCTGATGGCGGCGCACGCCGACGTGGTCGGGATGACGATCGCCTCCGAGTGCGTCGTCGCCGGCGAGCTCGGCCTCGCCTACGCCGCGGTCTGCGTCGTCGACAACCTCGCCAACGGGATCGGCGACGGGCCGCTGGAGATCATCGAGCTGGAAGCGGCGCGGGCGACGAACGCCCTGCAGCTTCACGACGGCCTCGCCGCGGTGCTGCCGCGGCTGGGCGCGGTCGGGCCGT
>DASZSJ010000008.1:0-6423 GCA_035548675.1 Solirubrobacterales bacterium | reverse complement strand
TGCCGAGTGTCTGGTTTGCCACCGTATACGTGGGTCAACTCAACACTAGACACCGCGGGCTCGCCCAAAATCGCCTGTCGGTCGGCTTCTGCCTCTTCCTGGGTCCGTTGCTGACGAAATTCGTGGAATCAATCATCTAGGAGGGATTGGCGAAACCCCCGCGCACGTCCGGCGGCGGCGGACACTGCGCGGTACAGCGTCCTCGGTCGGCCAAATGGCGCTGCCATTCGGCCTCCCTGCGTCCTTGTCGCGCTTGGTCCGGTGCTCGCCGGGCCGCACACGCGGGCTTCGCCAATCCCACCTAGGATGGCTGCAGTGCAGGCGGAGCGGAAGCAGACCAACTGGCGGGCCTGGGCCGTCGGCGTCCTCGTCGCTTTGGTCGTCATCGTCTGCCTGCAGAACTCCCAACAGGTGCGCGTCGACGTCCTCTTCGTCACGCTCGACGCGCCGCTGATCGTCACCCTGCTGGTCGCCGTCGGGATCGGGGCGCTGATCGGCTATGTGGCCCCGCTGGTGCGCCGCCACCGCCGGGGCGAGGGCAAGCAGGACTGAGGGCTCAGGGTTCAAGTCGCTCACGCTGCGGAAGCCGTTTGGGCGCGCTCGCATCGGGGAAAAACCGAAGAGGTTGCTGGGAATTACCCCGATGACACGCGGCCCTGTATCGGCAGAATCGAAGTGGTGATGGCTTCGCGCGACGAGGCTCCCTTTGCCGATCGCCACGACGCCGGCCGCCGCCTGGCGGAGCGGTTGGCGGCGCTCGCCGGCGAGGAGCCGGTCGTCGTCGGCCTGCCGCGCGGGGGCGTGCCGGTGGCGGCGGAGGTCGCCCGGGCGCTGGGCGCGCCGCTCGACTTCCTCGCCGTCCGCAAGCTCGGCGCTCCCCACAATCCCGAGTACGGGATCGGCGCGATCGCCGAGGGCGGCACGCGCGTCCTCGACCCTGAGGCGCTTCACGTCCTCGGGATCGACGGCGGCGCCCTGGAGGCGATCGTCGCTCGCGAGACCGCCGAGCTGCGGCGCCGCGTCGAGGCCTATCGCGGCGACCGCCCGCCGCTGCCGCTCGGCGACCGCCTCGTGGTCGTGGTCGACGACGGCGTTGCCACCGGCGTCACCGACACCGCGGCCCTGCGCGACATCCGCCGCGCGCGACCGCGGCGCCTCGTCCTCGCCGTTCCGGTTTGCCCGCCGGATTCCGCCGCCCGCCTGCGTGAGGAGGCCGACGAGGTGGTCTCCCTGCACGAACCGAGGTTGCTCTACGGCGTTGGCCAGTGGTACCGGGACTTCGCCCAGGTCTCCGACGAGGAGGTGATCGCCGCCCTGGCGGCCCAGCCGGAACACGCCCCGAACTGAGCGCGGGAAAGCCGCAGCCACTTGGCGGGTTCCTGCGGATGGCCCTCCGGCTCGCTGCCCCTAGGGTCGGTCCATGACAGAAGACGGCCATTGCGGCGAGAAGCAGAAGGTGCTGATCGCCGGGGCCGGGGTGGGGGGGATCGAGACGGCGCTCGCGCTCGACGACCTCGCCCGGGGGCTGGTCGACGTGGAGCTCTGCGACCGGCGCAGCGAGTTCGTCTTCCGCCCCTTCACCGTGGCGGAGCCCTACGGCGCCGTGCGTTCGTTTCGGTATGACCTGGCGGGCCTCAGCGAGCGCTGCGGTGCCTCCTTTCGCCACTGCGAGATCGTTTCGGTCGACCCGGCGAACCGACGCGCGATCTGTGCGGATGGCACCCGCCTTCCCTACGACCACCTGGTCGTCGCCACCGGCTCGCGCATGCTCCCGGCGGTGCCGGGTGCGATCACCTTCTGGGGTGCGAACGAGGGTCAGGTGAGCGATGTGTTTTCCGATCTGCGCGGCGGCCGGTTGCGGCGCCTCGTCCTCACGATGCCGGCTGGCCACAGCTGGGCCCTTCCCCTCTACGAAATGGCCCTGCTCGCCGTGACCGAGTTGGAGCGGACCGATCACGGCGGGACGCAAGTGACGGTCGTCACCCCAGAGGACGGGCCGCTGGAGGTGTTCGGCCGCCGCGCCGCGAGCCAGGTGGAGGCGCTGCTGCGTGAGCGCGGCGTCGAGGTCATCACCGCCGCTCACCCGGTGAGGTTCGCGGACGGGCGCTTGCGGGTGGCGCCGGCGCGGGACATCGCCGCCGATGCCGTGATCAGCACGCCGCGCTTCGAGGGTCAGCCCCCCGCCGGCCTGCCCTCCGACGAGGAGGGATTCGTCGGCGTCGACGAGCACGGTGGCGTGGCCGGGCTGGAGCGCGTCTACGCGGCCGGCGACGTCACCGCTTTTCCGCTCAAGCAGGGTGCGCTCGCCACCCAGCAGGCCGACGCGGTGGCCGAAGCGATTGCCGCTGCGGTGGGCGGCGTGCCCACCCCGCGGCCCTTCGACCCGGTTCTGCGCGGCGTGCTCTGGACCGGTCGCGAGCCCCGCTACCTGTATGGCAGGCCCACCGGCGGGCACGGTGACAGGTCGAGCCTCAGCGAGCGGCCCGAGGGGCCCCTGCGCGAGGGTCGGGTCACGGCCCGCTACCTGACCCCCCTGGTCGATCGCCTGAGCAAAGCGGGCGTCGTGGCCGGGGCCGTGGCCTCGTCGGTTCCCTGAATCCGGGCATGATGGGGCCGTGAGCGCCCCGATCGACACGGTGATCGCCGGGTGTTCGGGTCCTTGGCGAGTGGGGCGCGAACGCGAGGTTGCTCGATGAGCGACGCCGTCGTCCAGCGCTTCCGCGCCGCCCGCCGCGATCGCGATCTCGCCCTGCTCGAGGGCTTCCACGCGCTCAAGCACGCTCTCCGCTTCGGCGCCGAGCTGCTCGAGGTCGTCGCCTCCGACCCCGCCGAGCTTGACCGGCTCGCGGCCGACCTCGCCCCTGACCTGGCCGGTTCGCTGGCCGAGCGGACGGTGCCGGTCTCCGCGCAGCAGTTGGCCGAGCTGGTTCCCCACGCGCCCCGCACCGGCGTCGTCGCGATCGCCCGTCGGCCGGCGGTGGACCTCGACGCGCTGCTCGCGAGTGGGCGCCCGGCGCCGGTGGTCCTGCTCGAGGATCCGCGCACGATGGGCAACATGGGCGCCTGCGTGCGGGTCGCGGCGGCGGCGGACGCCGCCGCGGTGCTGACCACTGGGGACAACGATCCCTGGCACCCCGAGGCACTGCGCGGCGCCGCGGGGCTGCACTTCGCACTGCCCGTGGCCCGCCTCGACGCGCCCCCGACGGGCGACCGGCCCCTGGTCGCGATTGATCCGGAGGGGACGGCGCTGGGGGACAGCGCGCTCGATCCGCGCTCGATCCTCGCCTTCGGCAGCGAGCGCTACGGGCTCAGCGATGCCTTGCTCGAGCGGGCGGACGCGCGCCTGGCGATACCGATGCGCGAGGGCGTCTCCAGTCTCAACCTGGCCACCGCGGTCTCGGCGGTGCTCTTCTCGCGATTGCTTTGAACCCCGGCCGGCGTCGCTGCGTAGACAGGGGCGATGAAGCGGTTCGTTGCCTGTGTTGCCTTTGCCGTTGCCCTCCTCGCCAGCCAGGCGGCTCCAGCCGCCGGGCCGCCGGCGGGGGCCAGTGCCGCCAAGGCGGTGAGGATCGAGGGCTTCGAATTCCTTCCCGGCACCCTGCGTGTGAACAAGGGGGCGCGGGTGGTGTTCACCAACAGCTCGAGCGTGGTCCACACGGCGACCGACAGGGGGGCCTTCGACACCGGCCGGATCAAGGCAGGGGGGTCGGTCGCGGCCCGCTTCCGGCAGCGGGGGACGTTCAGGTACCACTGCAAGATCCACCCCTTCATGCGCGGCAAGATCGTCGTCGGCTGAATCCGGCGATCTGCGCTGCAAATTACGGATGCAGACAAAAGTGCCTGCGTATAGCTTTCCGGCATCGAAAGCGGCGCTTTTGGCCGCCAATGAACCGACCGAAAGGACGCCGCTGTGCTCCTAGCCGACATCAACCTGGGCGAAGCCCTGCTGCTCGCCTTCGAGATCTTCTTCTTCGTGATCTGGATCTGGATCCTGGTCACGATCCTCACCGACCTCTTCCGCGATCACGAAACCTCAGGCTGGGCGAAGGCGGCGTGGGTGCTCTTCCTCGTCTTCATCCCCTTCCTGACCGCGCTCGTCTACCTGATCGCCCGCGGCAGCGGCATGCGCGACCGGACGATCAAGGCGCAGGCTGAGGCAAAGCAGCATTTCGATTCGTACGTGCGCGAACAGGCCCACGCCGCCTCGCCCGCGGACGAACTGCACAAGCTCAACGAGCTGAAGGAAAAGGGCGCGATCTCGGGTGAGGAGTTCGAGAAGGCGAAGGCGAAGCTGCTGGGTTAGCTGGTTGGGTGGACCCTGTGGTGCCCCCGCCACGAATCACAGGGCGCAAGCCAAGGCTTCTCCAAGCGGCCCCCTAGCTCGAGAGCTTCGAAGCGGCTTCGAAGCTCTCGAGCTCCGAGTCCGCCCCGAGAAGCTCTGAAGCTTTAGGAAGGCTCGGGGCCGTCATAAGCGCTTCGAATCGAGGTTCTCTCTCCGAGCTCGATCCGCGCTTCGAAGCGGAAAGCTTCCGCAGTTCGAGCGGTATCGAGAGGGCATGGCGGGTGTGCCTCTGCGGGAATGTCGCCGCAGGCGGCCGCCGCACTTGTGATTCGAAGCGCGGGCGCAGCCCGCGCTGACAAATTGTCGGTGGTGGGCCAGCTTGACCAACTCCCCCCCCAAAGGAGATCGACCAGCAGCTTCGCGATCGTGTCGCTCGCTGCCCTGCGATCGATTTGCCACCGTATAGGTGGGTCGATCGATCATAGGTGGGTCGATCGATCGCAGGGCAGCGCGGGCTCCTCCGAGGTGCGGCTCAGGCACCACAGGGCTCGCAACCTCGCTCGCCCTTTGCTCGTGGGGTTCTGTTGTGCTCGTGGGGTTCTGTCGAATCGACCGGCTTAGGGCGATTCGAACCGAGCCGCTGCCAAATTGTCGCCAAGCACGCGCAAAGCGCGGGCGGGCGACATCAATTCCCGCAGAGGCACACCCGCCATGCCCCCACATCCCCGCCCGAACGACAAGGCCCCGTCGACCCGCCCCAGATTTATCCTCCTTGCAGGCAATTCCTGCAACGGAACTTGCAAGTTATTAGCAACTCCTAACAATCGAGCAGCGCTTTCGCTACCGTGCGCCGCCGATGCGCGTTCCCCCTCGCGGTAACTCATGGCGGCTGCTGCTGCCGGCAGCGCTGCTCCTCGCTCTGCTCTGCGCGGTCGCTTCCGCGCCCGCCGAGACGCTCCAGGAAAAACTTCAGGACACGCAGGGCAAGCTCGGCAACGTGCGCGAGAGCCAGCGGGCGCTGGCGACGACGATCGCCGCGCAGAACCGGGCGATCGACTCGATGATCGGCGAAGTCTCGGCGCTGCGGCAGAAGCAGGCGGCGGTCGAGGCCGAACTTTCCGCCAAGCAGGACGAGCTCGACGCGGCGACGGCCGAGCTGGAAGCCGACAAGCGCCGCCTCGCCCGCATTCGCGCCCGCCTGCAGCGCGCCCTCCAGGTGCTGCGCGACCGCCTTGTCGCGATGTATGAGTCGGGCAGCCCCGACATGCTCAACGTCGTCCTCGACTCCGCCAGTTGGTCGGAAGTCAACACCCGCGCCGACTACCTGAGCCAGATCCAGGATTACGACGACGCCGTCGCCACGCGGGTCAAGAGCCTGCGCGACCAGGCGCGGGCCGCGGTCAAGCGGATGACCGCCGTGCGGCTGCAGATCAAGGCCGCCCGCGACGCGATCGCGGTCAAGGAGCGCGAAGTCGCCGCCGCCCGCCAGCAGGCGGAGGAACGCTTCGCCGAATTGAAGGCGGCCCAGGCCGAGCGCCGCGAAGCGATGGAATCGCTCGAATCGCGCGAAGAAGCGCTCAGCAACAACCTCGCCTCGATCTCCGAACAGATCGCCAGCACGACCGGGGCGCCGGCACCGGTCAGCGGCACCCCGGCCCCCTTGACCCCGGGCGAGAGCGCCGACTACATCTCCGAAAGTCAGGCCAGCGTGCCCAGCGAGGCGCCGCCGGCCGTCGCCGCCGCGATCGAAGCCGCCAACTCGATCGCCACCACCCCTTACATCTGGGGAGGCGGTCACGGCTCATTCGAATCCTCGGGCTACGACTGCTCCGGCGCCGTCAGCTTCGCCCTGCACGGCGGCGGCCTGCTCGAAAGCCCGCTCGACTCGACCGGCCTCGAGACCTGGGGCGAAGCCGGCGCGGGCAAGTGGATAACGGTCTACGCCAACGCCGGCCACGCCTGGATGATCATCGCCGGCCTCGCCTTCGACACCGTCGGCGGCCCCGGCCCCCGCTGGCACCCCTCACCGGTGAGCAGCACCGAAGGCTTCATCGCCCGCCACCCCCCCGGCTACTAACCGCCGACGGCCCCCAGCGGGGGCCAACCCGGGGCCGACGGGCCGAAAGCGTGTCGATACGTCA
>DASZSJ010000007.1:0-11170 GCA_035548675.1 Solirubrobacterales bacterium | reverse complement strand
GAATGTCGCCGTCAGGCGGCCGCTGCACTCGTGTTTCTAGGCGCGCCCTGCGGGCGCGCTCATAAATTGTCGCTAAGCGCCCGCTTCGCGGGCGCGTGCGACATCAATTCCCCCACAGGACGCCCGACAGCCCCGCGGGGTACCACAGGGTCCACCAACCACCCCTAAGCGGTCCGCCCGCGCATCCTTGCAACGGCCCGCCGCGTCTGCGTCCGCTTGCGCCGCAGCTCCCTGTGCTTCTTCACCTGACGGCGGATGTCCTCGGCCAGCTCGTGGATCGTGTGGGCGATGTCGGGCGAGGCCTCGCGCGCCCGCAGGGTCACGCCCTTGAGGCGCAGGGTCGCCTCGGCGACGTGGCAGTCTTCGATCGAGGGGTTGCGCTCTTCGTAGATCTCGACGTCGAGGGTGGCCAGCTCCGACACCTGCCTTCCCACCCGTCGGAATCGCTTGGTCACATGACCCCGCAGCTCGTCGGTGATCTCGACGTTGCGCCCACGAATCTCGATCCGCATCTGTGTCCTCCTTGGGTGTCGGTCAGACGATGCTACGCCCTCCTCAACGCCCGGTAAAGACTTCACGGACGTCTGGTGAAGGTGACTGCCGCTACCCGGATAGAACCGCCGCCGCGCAGGGCCCGGGCGCAAGCCGAGAGGGTGGCGCCGGTGGTGAGGACGTCGTCGACGAGCAGGGCGCTGCGCGGCGCCTCCCCGCGCAGGCGCAGGCGCGGTGGGCGGCCGATGCGCTGGGCGCGGCGGCGGCCGACCTGCCGCCCCGCGCCGCTGCGGGCCAGGCACGACGAGAGCTCCAGGCCGGTCATGCCGGCGAGCGCCGCGGCCAGCTCGAGCGCCGGGTCGAAGCCGCGCCCGAACGAGCGCAGCGGCGCCGTCGGCACCGGCACGACGGTCCCGCTCAGCACGCCGGGCGGGGCCAGGCGGACGAGGCGCTCAGCCATCGTCGCGGCGACCGGCAGCAGGCGGCGGAACTTGAGCGCGACCACCAACTCCCGCGCCACCCCCTCGTGAGCCGCGGAGGACCAGGCGCGGTCGAGGCCAGCCGGCCCGTGACTGCTCAGCGGCTCGGCCTCCCCCAGCCGGCGGGCGCAGCGGCTGCAGAGCGCCGCGTCGCGACGGCAGCTCCGCCCGCAGGCTGCGCAGAGCGGCGGCACCAGGAGGTCGGCGATGGCATCGGTCAGGGACACGCGACGATCCTCCGCCACGGCGGCGCACCCGTGGCGCGCACAAACGCGGGAAAGGGTCAGGGATTGCCGACGTGACCCGCGATGGCACCGACCAGCATCGCCCCCGCGGCGAGCTCGGCACCGTCGAGCAGGATCGAGTCGCGCACCCAGGCGCCGGGGCCAATGCGGCAGCCGTCGCCGACGATCGCCGGGCCCTGGACGCGGGCGCCGGCGCCGAGCTCGACCCCGGAGCCGATCAGCACCGGCCCCTCGACCTCGGCCCCCTCCAGCGAGCTGGCCGAGCGGACGCCCGGCGCGACCTCGGGCGCTCCCACCTCGACCTCGACCGCGCCGCGCAGGGCGTCGAGGTTTGCCTGCCGCAGCTCATCGATGTTGCCGACGTCGTTCCAGTAGGCGTCGATCTCGTGCGAGTAGAAGGGAACGTCGTTCTCCAGCAGCGCCGGAAAGACGTCCATCGCCCAGTCGGCGAAGCCCGGCGGGTCCCCGGCACCAGCCGCCTTGCTGGTCCCGGGCTCCGGGAAGAAGTCGAAGACTTCGCGGCGAAACATGTAGATGCAGGTGTTGGCGAGGTCGGAGAGCGCTTCGGCCGGGTCCGGCTTCTCCTGGAAGCCCTGGATGCGGCCGTCCTCGCCGGCGATCACGACGCCGTACTCGTCGGTGTTCGGCACCCGCTTGGTGGCGAGCGTGACCAGGCCGTCGTGGGACTCGTGGAACTCGCGCATCGCGGCGAAGTCGAGGTCGGTGAGCGCGTCACCGGCGACGACCAGGAAGGAGTCGCCGAGGAACCCGGCGACGTTGCGCACTCCTCCGGCCGTCCCCAGCAGCTGCTCCTCGTGGCTGTAGGTGAGTTCGACGCCGAAGGCGGAGCCGTCGCCGAAGTGATCCTGGATCGTCTCCGGGAACCAGTGCAGGTTGGCGATCGCCTCGGCGAAGCCGTGGCGGGCGAGCAGCCGCACGCTGTGCTCCATCACCGGCCGGTTCAGCACCGGCACCATCGGCTTCGGCATCGCGTAGGTGATCGGCCGCAGGCGCGTGCCGAGCCCCGCCGCCAGGACCATCGCCCTCATCGCGCCTCTTCCCTCCTCGCGCCGGGGCTCCCCAGCGCCACCTTGAAGTCCTCGATCGCCGCGACCGGCAGTGGATCGACGCCGCGGGCCTCGGCGAGGGCGAGTGAGACGAGGTCACCCAGCATCGTCGCCCAGAGCAGGCGGGCGACGCGGCCCTCCCCCTCCGTTTCGATCCGGATGGCTTCGGCGCCGCTCGCCCCGATCAGCTCGGCGGTCAACTCGAAGCGGCGCCGCTCGCGCGGGTGCTGATCGGGGTCCTCGAGCAGGACGGCGGCGAGGGCATCCCCCGCCCAGCCGCAGATCTCGTTGTGGTCCGCCTCGGGCAACTCGGAGAAGAAGGCGGGCCGCTTCGCGTTCTCGTTGACCTGCGTCTTCCAGCGACGCGCGACCGGCGCGGTCAGGTCGGCGCCGACGATGACCGCCGTGCTCTCGCCGAGCCGGACCGAGATCTCTGCAGCCCGCTCGCGGAGACGACCGGCCTCCGCCGCGAGGAAATCGGCGGCGGCGTCGATCTCGGTCCGCAGCCGGGGCCCGACGCCGGCGAGCGCCGCCACCTCGGCCGCGACGACCAGCATGTAGGCGACGGCGGTGCGGGGAGCCGGCAGGATCCCCGGCAGGCCGACCACGGGCACGCCGTCCCCGCGCGCCGCGTCGACCAGCTTGCCACCGGTGCTGGCGACGAGCCGGCGGGCGCCGAGCGCGCCGGCTGCCTCGAAGCAGGCCAGCGTCTCCTCGGTGTTGCCCGAGTAGCTCGAGCAGAGCACGGTCCACTCGGGCGTGAGCCAGCTGGGCAGCTCGTAGCCGCGCACGGTCAGCAGCGGCCGCGTCAGGCGGTCGCCCAGCGCCGCAGCGGCGAGGTCGCCGCCGATCGCCGAGCCGCCCATGCCGCAGATCGCGAGGCCGGGCGCGTCCGCCGGCTCCAGGCGCGCCGATTCGACCCGCCAGAGGGCGTCGCGCAGGTGGTCGGGGATCGCCAGGACCTCGTCAAGCATCGGCCGCCACTCTTTCATCCTCGCCGACCACGCTGCCCTCCAGGCGCGCGCCGGGCGGGACGGTCACCCCGGCAGCGAGGATCGAGCCGCTGACGCTCGCACCGGCGCCGACGATGCAACCGTCGAGCAAGATCGATTCGCGCACCCGCGCACCCTGCTCGAGCCGACAGCCGGGGCCGAGCACGACGCGCGGGCCTGCCTCGGCATCGTCGGCGAGTTCTGCCTCGGGCGACACGAGCAGGCCGGTCGCCGTCGGCTCGACCCGGGTCTCGACCCGGCCCTCGAGGATGTCCCAGCTCGCCTGCAGGTAGCGCTCGGGGGTGCCGATGTCCATCCAGTAGCCGTCGAGGCGCAGGCCGTGGAGACCGTCGCCGACCAGGCGGGGGAAGACGTCGCGCTCGATCGAGACCTCCTCGCCGGGTGGGATCAGCTCGAGCACCGAGCGCTCGAGCACGTACATGCCGGCGTTGATCTCGCCCGGCACCGCTTCCCCGGTCTTCTCGAGGAAGGCCGCGACCGCGCCGCCCTCGCCGCTGCGCACGAGGCCGTAGGCGGAGGAGTCCTCGACCGGGTACAGACCGAGCGTGGCGCGGGCGCCGCGCTGCCCGTGGGCGCGCAGCAGCGCGGTCAGGTCGAGGTCGGTGAGGACGTCGCCGTTGAGCGCCAGGAAGCGGTCGTCGAGCCGCTCGCCGAGCTCATCGGCGGCGAAGCGGATCGCCCCGGCGGTGCCGCGTCGCTCCGGCTCGACCACGTAGGAGATCCTCACCCCGGCGCGCTCCTCCTCGTCGGCGAGCGCCTCGCGCAGCACGTCGGGCAGGAAACCGCAGGCGAGCACCACCTCGCTGACGCCGTGCCCCGCCAGCCACTCGATCATGTAGGCGAGGAAGGGGCGGTCGACCAGGGTCAGCGCCGGCTTCGGCACGGTCGCGGTCAGCGGCCGCAGCCGCGTCCCCTCGCCCCCGACTAGGACTATCGCTTGCATTGACCAGTCTAGGAGTTGCCAACCCGGACCGGGGCCACGGCGCGGCCGATGCCCTCGTACTCGAAGCCGGCTTCCCGCAGACGATCCGCGTCGAGGTAGTTGCGGCCGTCGATCAGCAGCGGTCGCGCCATGCGCTCGGCGGCGGCGGCCCAGTCGAGCCCGGCGAACTCCGGCCACTCGGTGACGAGCACGGCGGCGTCGGCGCCCTCCAGCGCCGCCAGCGCCGAGTCGCGGAACTCGACGCCCTCGAGCATGTCCCTGGCCGCCTCAGCCGCGACCGGGTCGTAGGCGGTCACCTCCGCCCCCTCGCCCTGCAGGCGCGCCGCCAGCACCAGGCTCGAGGCCTCGCGCATGTCGTCGGTGTCCGGCTTGAAGGCGAGCCCGAGCAGCGCCACCCGCTTGCCGACCAACGAGCCGACGTGCTTCTGCAGCTTCTGCACGACGCGGCGCTTTTGCAGCTCGTTGACCTCGATCACCGAGCCGAGCAGTTGGAAGTGGTAGCCGCTGTTGCCGGCCAGCATCTTGAGCGCGCTGACGTCCTTGGGGAAACAGGAGCCCCCGTAGCCGATCCCCGCGCGCAGGAAGGCGGGGCCGATGCGCTGGTCCAGGCCCATGCCGCGGGCGACCTCGCCGACGTCGGCGCCGACCTCCTCGCAGACGTTGGCGATCTCGTTGACGAAGGAGATCTTGGTCGCGAGGAAGGCGTTGGAGGCGAGCTTGATCATCTCGGCGCTGGCGACGTCGGTGCGCACCAGCTCGCCGCCGAGCGGCTCGTAGAGGCGGGCGACCGCGTCGCCGGCCTGCTCGTCGCCGGGATCGGCGCCGATCACGACGCGATCGGGGTGCATGAAGTCCTCGACCGCCGTGCCCTCCTTGAGGAACTCGGGGCAGGAGACGTAGGCGAGCCCGGGGCGGTCGCGGCGGATCGAGTTGCCGGTGCCGGCCGGGACCGTGCTCTTCATCACCAGCACGTGATCGCTGTCGGCGGGCAGCTCCCCGACCACGGCCCGGACCCGCGAGAGGTCGGCGTCACCCGAGCGGGTCGGCGGCGTGTCGACGCAGGTGAAGAGCAGGCGCGCTCCCTCGAGCAGCTCGGACATCTCGGTGGTGAAGGTGAGGCGCTCGGCGTTGCGCCGCAGCAGCTCCTCGAGACCGGGCTCGTGGATCGTGACCTCGCCGCGCGAGAGCGAGGCCACCTTCTCGGCGAGGATGTCGCGGGCGATCACCGGATGCCCGACCTCCGCGAAGCAGGCCGCCGTCACCAGGCCGACCCACCCCACTCCGATGACGCCGATCGGCTCCCTCTCTGGGCTCATCGCTTCGCCACTCCCCCCCTCTTCCTCTTCGGATTCGGAATCATCACGCTGGCGGAGCGGGCGATGCCGATCATCTGGTCGTTGGTCAATGTGTTGAGCAGGTCGTTCGACACCCAGTAGGAGTTGTCCCCCCTGTGCCAGGCGACGATCGGCAGCCGGTCGCCGTCGACGTAGATGTCGTACTCGCGACCGTTGATCGTCTTGGTCAGGCTGGGACTGTCCAGGATAGGCGGGTCCGCCCAACCCTGGATGCCCTGCAGGCCAAAGTAGTGGATGCCGTCGGACTGCGGCCACTCGACCACCATCCGGTAGGCACCGTGGCGGTTGCCATCGGTGTCGCGGAAGTGGTAGACGCGCGGGTCCTGGACGTGTTCGTAGGGGTTGCTTTCGACGTAGAACGCCCCCGAGGGCAGTCGCGTCGGGTAGAAGACCGGGAAGCCCGAGCTGACCTTGCGGGCAACCGCCTTGCCCTCCGCTTCGCCCGCTTCCCGCGCCCGCACGAGACCGTCGCTGCCGGGCGGCTTGGTCGGCCCCAGGTGCGGCTTCGGCTGCCTGCGCTTGGCCTTGCCCTTCTTCTTGCCGCCCTTCTTGCCCGTCCCGCCGGACCTGTCGGAGGAGTCTTCCAGCGATCCGCGCGGCCCACTGCTCGCTTCGATGCCGAGGAACTTGTTGACGGCCTGCTGGATCATTTCCGGCGAGGCGTAGACGTAGCTCGGGCCGAGTTCAGCCGGGAAGTGGACCTCCTTGATCGCCGCGTTGCGCGAGGAGACGAAGAGCTTCAGCACTTCCAGCATCGTCTCCTTGTCGTTGATGTCGGAGGTCGTGTATTCGGTGAAGATGTCGATCAGGTCGTTGCGGTCGAGGACCAGGTCGTCGATCGGCACGCGCTGGCGGGCGGCGCTGAGGAAGTCCTGCTGGCGGGCGGCGCGGACCAGGTCGGTGTCGGTGTGGCGGTAGCGCACGTACTGCAGCGCCTTCTTGCCGCAGAGCAACTGGTAGCCGGGCTGGACGTTGATTTCGGCGTACTGTTCGGAGACCGGCACGCCGACGTTGGAGTGGTAATAGCGGCGATCGACGTCGACGTATACGCAGTTGATCGCGTCGACCGCCCGCACGAAGCCGAGGTAGTCGACGTTGACGACGTGGTTGATCGGCATCCCGGTCAGTTCCTTGACCACGCGCAGCGTCAGTTTGGGGCCGCCGTAGGCGTAGGCGGCGTTGAACTTGTCGGTGCCGACCCCGGGGATTTCGACCTTGAGGTCGCGCGGGATCGACATCAGCGCGATCGCGTTGCGGTCGGGGTCGAGGCGCAGCAGGATCGTCGTGTCCGAGCGGCCGGGATCGCCCGGTTCGCTGGCCCGCTTGTCGGAGCCGACGATGAGGATGTTCTCCGGTTCGCCGCCGTTGGTCTGGGCGAGGAACTTCTCGACTTTGCTCTGCAGCACGTTGTTGTGCGAGAGCGCCTTGGCGATGCTGTCGATGTAGCGCAGGATCACCGTCGCCGTGGCAGCGGCGGTGACGAGGACGATGATCGTCGAGCCGAGCGTGAAGCGCCACCAGAAGCGCTTCGGCTTCGGCGCCGGCTCGTGGTCGCCGGAGGGCGGCGGCTTGCTGAAGGCGGTCTCAGCCACGGTGGCTCAAGCGTCGAGGTGGGCGGGCAGCGAGCGCAGAAAGGTCTCGAGCGTCTGCCGGTAGGTGTGCAGCGAGGAGACCGAGACCCACTCCTCGGGGCCGTGGTGCCCGGCTCCCAGCGGGCCGAACTCGACCGCCGGCACGCCGACGCGCAGGAAGGAGACCGCGTCCGAGGCCCCGTCGCGGCCGACGCTCATCGGCTCGCCGTCGTGATGGGCGGTCGCGGCGTCGCGCAGGGCGCGCACGTAGGGCAGCTCGCGATCGACCACCGCCGGCGGCCGGGTGAAGAGCTGCTCCACCTGGGCCGTCGGGATGTCCCGCACCTGCTCGAGCAGCTCGGCGGGGTCCTGGTCGGGCAGGTAGCGGATGTCGACGTCGATGGCGCATCGGTCGGGCACCTTGTTGAGCGCGTCGCCGCCCAGGATCCGACCCAGATTGATCGAGGGGCGATCGAACAGCTCCGAGGAGTGCCGAGCGAACGGTAGCGACTCGATACTGCGGAAAACGTCGATCGCCCGCAGCACCGCGTTTTCGCCCAGCCACGGGGTGGCCCCGTGGGCGGCGACGCCGTCGACGCCGACGCGCAGCGCCAGCACGCCCTTGGCCTCGACGCCGATGTGCAGGTCGGTCGGCTCGCCGGTGATCGCAAAGTCCCCCAGAAACCCGCTGTCGACGAGATAGTCGCTGCCCCGTTCGACTTCCTCCTCGGACTCCTCGTCGCCGACGATCCCCAGCCGCACCCGCACCGCGTCCTGATCCCGCATCGCGACCAGCGTCAGCAGCATCGCCGCCAGCCCGCCCTTCATGTCATAGGCCCCGCGCCCGTAGAGCCTGTCCCCCTCCACCCGCGGCTCGAACTGCCCGGCCTGGGCAGGAACGACGTCGATATGTCCGTGGAGAACAACGGTGGGCGCGTCCTGGGGGCCCACCTCAGCCTTGAGAACGGGAAGCCCCCGCACCTCATCGCTTGCCACGCCAATCCCGCGCGCGTCAAGCCACCCTTCAATGAACCCGGCGGTTTCAAGCACCCCATCCGCCTCAGCACTGTCGTAGCTGACAAGCCGCTCGACGAGCGCCACCAACTCGTCGCTCATCGGCGCGCCTTTCGTGCACTGATGCTTAGCGCATCCGATATTGACCCACCTGGGTTGGGGTCAATATCGGATGCGCGCCGAGCTGAGGCTTCAGGGTGTGGCGAGGGCGCGGAAGGGGTCCGCTGCCCCTCCCCCGGAGGCTCATGAATCCACAAATCGAATCGCCTGCGGCGACCTGCTGCGCGACGGCCTCCGGGGGAGGGGCGCAGAACCCGCCTCACCCTTCAGCAATAGCGAGAAACGCTTCGGCCCTGTCTCGGTCCTTCTCCGCTCTCGCCTGCTCGCCGCTGCCCTCCTCGGCCTCCGAGAGCCGCTGCTCGGCGTCGGCCAGTTGCTCTTTGAGCGTGCCGGCGTCGAGCTGGTCGGGGTCGAGGACCTCCTCGACCAGCAGCTTCGCCTCGTTGCCGAAGACCTGCAACCAACCGTGGGCTTGGGCGTAGCGCTGCGTCTCGGTGTCGCTGACGTGGAGCCGCAGCTCGGTCGGCTTCAGCGCCGCCAGCAGCGGCGCGTGGTTGGCGAGGATGCCGAGCTCACCGACCGCGGTGCGGGTCGAGACCTGGCGCACTTCGCCCGTGAAGACCTCCCCCTCCGGGGTGAGGACCTCGACCTCGACCATGTGCTCGGCAGCCATCGTTCCCCTAGGCGGCCGCGGCCGCCTCCTTGTCAGCGGTGACCTGGTCGATGCCGCCCTTCATGTAGAAGGCGCCCTCGGGCAGGTCGTCGTGCTCGCCGTCGAGGATCTCGCGGAAGCCGCGCACCGTCTCGGAGACCGGCACGTACTCGCCGGAGCGGCCGGTGAACTGCTCGGCGACGAAGAACGGCTGGCTGAGGAAGCGCTCGATCTTGCGGGCGCGCGAGACCGTCTGCTTGTCCTCGTCGGAGAGCTCGTCGATGCCGAGGATGGCGATGATGTCCTGCAGCTCCTTGTAGCGCTGCAGCACCTCCTGCACCTCGGTCGCCGTGCGGTAGTGCTCGTCGCCGACCACGTCGGGCTTGAGGATCGTCGAGGTCGAGTCGAGCGGGTCGACGGCCGGGTAGATCCCCTTCTCCGAGATCGAGCGCGAGAGCGTCGTGGTCGCGTTGAGGTGGGCGAACACCGAGGCCGGCGCCGGGTCGGTGAGGTCGTCGGCGGGGACGTAGATCGCCTGCACCGAGGTGACCGAGCCGCGTGCGGTCGAGGTGATTCGCTCCTGCAGTTCGCCCATCTCGGTCTCCAGCGTCGGCTGGTAGCCGACGGCGGAGGGCATGCGCCCGAGCAGGGCCGAGACCTCGGAGCCCGCCTGGACGAAGCGGAAGATGTTGTCGATGAAGAGCAGCACGTCCTGGCCGCCCTGCTCGCGGAAGTATTCGGCCATCGTCAGCCCGGAGAGGGCGACGCGCAGGCGGGCGCCGGGCGGCTCGTTCATCTGGCCGAAGACCAGCATCGTCTTGTCGATGACGCCGGATTCCTTCATCTCGAGCCAGAGGTCATTGCCCTCGCGCGAGCGCTCGCCGACGCCGCAGAAAGCCGAGAGGCCTTCGTGCTCTTCGCCGATCGAGCGGATCAGCTCCTGGATCAAAACGGTCTTGCCGACGCCAGCGCCACCGAAGAGCCCGACCTTGCCGCCCTTGGCGTAAGGCGCAAGCAGGTCGATGACCTTGATCCCGGTCTCGAGGATCTCCTGCGTCGGCGCCAGCTCAGAGGCTTCCGGGGCGGGACGGTGGATCGGCCAGCGCTCCTCGGCCTCGACCGGCTCGCCGAGGTCGATCGGCTCGCCCAGCAGGTTGAAGATGCGGCCCAGGGTCGCGTCGCCGACCGGAACCGAGATCGGCGCGCCGGTGTCGACCACCTTGTCGCCGCGCTTGAGGCCGTCGGTGGCGTCCATGGCGACGGTGCGCACGCGGTCGTCGCCGAGGTGCTGCTGCACCTCGCAGATCAGCTCGTTGGATTCGCCGTCGTCGCCGGCCATCTCGATCTTCACGGCCGAGTAGATCTCCGGCAGCTTGTCCGGGAAGACGGCGTCGACGACGACGCCCGTCACCTGCTCGACGCGCCCTACGTTGGTTCCGTTGTTCTCAGCCATGGTTCCTTTGTCTCGTTTCTCAGCTTGCTATCCGAGTGCCTCGGCGCCGGCGACGACCTCGAGGATCTCCTGCGTGATCTCGGCCTGCCTGACCCGGTTCATCTCCAGGGTCAGGGCACCCATCATGTCTTCGGCGTTCTCCGCCGCACTGCGCATCGCGGTCATCCGCGCCCCCAGCTCGGAGGCGGCGGACTCGAGCAGCGCCCGGTACACGGAGATGTTCACGTACTCGGGAATCAGCTGGCCGAGCAGCTCCTCGGCCTCGGGCTCGTACTCCCAGATCGAAGCGCTGTGCGCCTTCTCGATCTCGCTTTCCTCGCTCTCCGCTTCCTCGGCATCAACCCCCTCGCCGATCACGTCGGCCTGCTGCAGCGGCAGCAGCGTCTGCCGCCAGACGTGCTGGGTCAGCGGCGAGACGTAGCGGTTGTAGACCAGCTCGACCCGGTCGAGCTCCTCGTCGACGTAGCGCGCGGTCAGCTCCTCGCCGATCTCGCGGGCGTTGGCGAAGCCGGGACGATCGGTGAAGCCCACATATGAAGTGCGCGGGTCCTCTTTGCGGAAGGTCAGGGCCGAGACGCCCTTGCGGCCGACGGCGGAGAAGGCGATCTCCTTGCCTTCGCCGCGCAGCTCGTCGCGCAGGCGCAGGCCGTCGCGAATGATGTTCGTGTTGAAGGCGCCAGCGAGGCCGCGATCGCCCGTGATGAGCACGATCCCGACCCGCACCTCGTTCTCGCGCTCTTCCAGCACTGGCACGCGCGGCACGCCGCCCGCCTGCTCGGCGGCGCGGCGGGTGAGCTTGCGCATCGACTGCGCGTAGGGGCGGAGC
>DASZSJ010000006.1:0-2264 GCA_035548675.1 Solirubrobacterales bacterium | reverse complement strand
CGGCGGTGGGCGGGACGGCGCACCTACCTGCTCTTGGGTGCGTCGGCTCGCCCACCGGCGGCAGGCGCCTGGGCCGTTCGGGCAGACCTGGCCCGCCTGGCCCCGCTCGGCGGCCCTGGTCGGGGTCGGTCGGCTAGGCGTGGTCCCGGGTGAACAGTGCTGGTGCCAAGTCGAAGAGGAGGCCGACGGGGAGGCCGACGACGTTGGAGACGCTGCCTTCGATGCGCTCCACCAAGGTCGAACCGAGCGTCTGGATCGCGTAGCCGCCGGAGCGGCCCTGCCACTCGCCGAAGGCGACGTAGCGGTCTTTTTCGGCTTCGGAGAGCGGCTTGAAGGTGACGATGGTGCGCTCGAGGCCAGAGCGCTCCTCGCCGCTGTCGAGCACGACCAGGCCGCTCATCACCTCGTGCGAGCGGCCGGACATGCGGTCGAGGAGGGCGCGTGCCTCGGCCGCGTCCGCCGGCTTGCCCAGCACCTCGCCGTCGAGGACTACGTCGGTGTCGCAGGCGACCACCAGCCGCGCCGGCGCCGAGCCGACGGCGCGCGCCTTGCGGCGCGCGTTCTCGACCACCAGCTCAGCCGGGTCGCCGGCGTCGAGCTCCGCGACGCCGGGCACGATCACCTCGAACTCGAGCCCGAGCTTGTCCAGTATCTCCCGCCGCTGAGGAGATCCGGAAGCCAAGACGAGACGGGGCATCGTGCCTGGCCCGACGGGAGCTCCTCGCGAAAGCGAGCCCAGCGGGTCAGGCACGATGCCCCGCCGCTAGGAGGGATTGGCGAAACCCGCGTGGGCGATCCGGCGAGCGCCGGACCAAGCGGGGCAAGGCGCCGGAAGGCCGAACCATCCGCCGTCGCGGAAGATTCACCGGGTGGAGGGGCGGACAATCTTCCACGATGAGCCGCTGAGCCCCTCCGGGGGGGGTTCGCCGATTCCTCCTAGGACAGCTCGGGGAACCAGATCGCGATCTCGCGCTCGGCCGACTCGTTGGAGTCGGAGCCGTGGACCATGTTGAAGGTCACCTCGAGCGCGAAGTCGCCGCGGATCGAGCCGGGCGCGGCCTCGACCGGGTTGGTCGACCCGATCACCTGGCGGGCGGCGGGAACGGCTTCCGGCCCCTCCAGCACCAGCGCCGCCAGCGGGCCGCCGGTGATGAACTCGACCAGCTCGCCGAAGAACGGCTTCTCGGTGTGCTCGGCGTAGTGGGCGTGGGCGATCGTCTCGCCGGCGACGAGCGTCTTCAGGGCGACGATCCGCAGCCCCTTGCGCTCGAAGCGGGCGATCACCTCGCCGGTCAGGGCGCGCTCGAAGGCATCGGGCTTGACGAGGATCAGGGTGCGGCTCACGACTGGGGGCTCCTTTGCTCAGTGGTCGGGGTGGACGGCTCCTCGGCGGGCGGGCGTTTGCTCGCCGGCGCTTTCCGCGGTGGCTCGTCCTGGGGGGCTGGTTTCGCGCTCGCGGGCGCTTTTTTGCGCCGTTTCGGCGGCGCTTCGCGGGCGACGGCGCGCTCCGGGCGCTCGTCGCGCTCGGCCCGCTCCGGGCGCTCGTCGCGCTCCGGGCGGCGTTCGCGTTTCTGCGGCCGCCGCCGCTCACCCGAGAGGGCCGTCTCGCAATAGGGGCAGAGGCCCCAGCGCGGGTCGACCGGCTTGCCGCAGCTGGGACAAGGGTCCTTGAGGCGGCGCTGGCAATTCGGGCAGCGGAGGAAGTTCTTCTCGATCGGGTATTCGCAGTTGGGGCAGGACTGGTCGCGCAGCTGGCGCACCCGCAGCTCGGCGGCTTTGATCTCCAGCTCGCGCTCGTGGGCGTCCTCGAGGTACTCGGGCGGGCGCACGATCGCGTAGACGGCGGTGCCGATGAAGGGGAAGAAGGAGGCGACCGTGGCACAGGCGACCAGGAAGGGGTCGGAGATACGGCGGCGGGCGTCGAGGTAGGTGTAGACGATCAGCGCCAGCCAGAGCACAACCAGCATCAGCAGGAACAGCGTCGCGGCCAGGTTGAGGCCGTTGTTCTTGATGCCGAAGAGCGCTAGTGCCATAGGAAAAACCCCTGCGGAAAGGGAGCGGCAGTCTACTTCGCCGCCGCCTCCGTGAACCCTGTTGGCGGTTTACGGGGGCCGGATCCGCTCAGAGGAAGAGCCTCCCGAACAGGTATCCGACGCCGAAGAAGACCAGGATTACGATCGCGACGACGGCGGCGACGAGCCCCATCATCGAGAGCAGCTGCGATCCGGCGCCGCGGTCCATGGCGAAATCCTCGCACAGTCATC
>DASZSJ010000005.1:0-13230 GCA_035548675.1 Solirubrobacterales bacterium | reverse complement strand
CCTCGGTCGGCCAAATGGCGCTGCCATTCGGCCTCCCTGCGTCCTTGTCCCGCTTGGTCCGGCGCTCGCCGGGCCGCACACGCGGGTTTCGCCAATCCCTCCTAGCCACCGCTTCCGGTGCGCTTTTCCCCCTCTATGAGGAGCTAAGGCACACCGGAACGGGAGGAAGCGGTGGTTAGCGCGGGCTCATACGTCGTTGGAGCGCTTGCGCTGGTTCTGGTTGGCGCCTCGGTTGGCTTTACGGCCTACCGCCTGCGCCAGAGGCTCCTCCCCGACTGGTTGGGAGCCCCAGCCCGCCTCGTAGAGGCAGTCGTAGCTACCGCCCTACTTATCTGGCTGGGCGAGTTCCTCGGAAGCGTCGGCCTCTTCTACGACTGGACCCTGATGGCCGCGTCGGTGCTCATGGCTGTCCTGGCATGGACGCTTCTGCCGGGGGGTGGCGTCGATTTGGGGGACCGCCCCGAGGAGGCGGCGCCAGCCGCCCCCGCAGCGGGCGGTGGCACCAAATCGACGACAGGACCCGCCGGCCCAAGCACCATTGCCTTGCTCGTCACCTGGGCCGTAATCGCCCTCGTCTTCGCCCACTGGGGCCTGACGACAAAGGACGCCCTCGACCGCGGCATATTCAACTTCGACTCGCTCTGGTACCACATGCCCTTCGCCGCGGACATGGCTCAGAGCCACTCGACGACCGGCCTCCATTACACCGAGACGGTCTTCACCAACTGGTTCTACCCGCAGAACTCCGAGCTCCTGCACGCGACGGGGATCCTGCTCACCCACCGCGACACCCTGTCGCTGTTTCTCAACTTCGCCTTCCTCGGCATGGCCTTCCTCGCCGCCTGGTGCATCGGAAGCACCTACGGCCGCGGCCACCTGACCGTCGCCGCCGCCGCTGTGGTCTTGGAGTGCCACACGCTCGTCGTCCGTGAGCCGGGTGCTGCCAAGAACGACCTCGTCGCCGCTGCCCTGCTCCTCGCCGCCGCCGCCATCCTCGTCCACGCCTGGGGCCGTCGTCGTCGGGAAGGGGGGCTCCTGCCGGGGGGTGGCACCGTAGGGGGACCCGCCCCCGAGGACGCTTCAGCGACCGCAGGGGGTGGGGGGTCCCCTGCGGTGACAGGACCCGCCGGCCCGACCCCCCTTGCCTGGTCCATCGCCGTAGCGGGCCTTGCCGTCGGCCTCGCAGTGGGGACAAAGTCCACCGCCGTAGCCATGGCCGCCGCCCTCACCCTCGCCGTCGTCGTCCTGGCGCCCGCCGGCCGCCGCTGGGCCAGCTTCGCCTGGTGGTTCGTCCCCGCCCTGCTCGGCGGCGGCTACTGGTACCTGCGCAACCTGATCGTCGCCGGCAATCCGCTGCCGCAGGCGACCGGCATCGGGCCGATCTCGCTACCGCACCCCGAGCGCCTGCAGGAGGGGCGGCCCGACTTCAACATCGTCCACTACGCCACCGACACCGCGGTCTGGCGCGACTACTTCGAGCCCGGCCTGCACCAGGCCTTCGGCGCGCTCTGGCCGCTCGTCATCCTCGCCGCCCTCGCTGGCGGCCTCCTCGCTCTGCTGCGCGGCCGTGAGCCGATCCTGCGTTGGATGGGCGCCGTGGCCCTATTCGGCCTCCTCGCCTACGTCTTCACCCCACTCAGCGCCGCCGGTGCCGACGGTGCCCCGGTCGGCTTCGGCATCAACATCCGCTACGCCATCCCCCCCCTCCTCCTAGCCCTAACCCTCCTCCCCCTCACCGCCGACGGGCCTAAAGCGTGGCGATATGTCACGTCTGAGGCCCGTCGGCGGCGGCGTTTTTGGGAGTGGGTGATGTTCGCGGGGTTGTTGGCGTTGCTGGTGGTCACCGACCGGGCCGACGCGGTGCTGAGGGATCCGGCGCGGACCTTCGCCATTCCACTCGCTCTGATCGTGGTCCTCGTGCCGGCCGGATTGCTGATCGCCCGGGCACGTGGGGTGGCCCGGGGTGCGGCGATCGGCGGCTTCGCCGCCCTGGCCCTTCTTGTGCTTGCGCTCGGCTACCCGTTGCAGCGCCACTACCTGGATGACCGCTTCGGCCCGCGCTCGGAAATCCCCGGCATGCAGCTGGACAGCGCTTACAGCTGGGCGCGAGGCAAGAGCGACGCCCGCATCGGCATCGTCGGCACCACCGCCGGCTTCCTCCAGTACGGCTTCTTCGGCACCGACCTCTCCAACCGCGTCGCCTACCTCGGGGAGAGGGGCGCCCACGGCGCCTTCCTGCCGATTCCGACCTGCGCGGGCTTCCGCGCGGCCGTCAACGCGGCGGAGCTCGACTACCTGGTCACCTCGCCCTTCCTCAACTTCATCAGCACCGGCGAGCCCGTTCCCTCGCCGGAGGCCCGCTGGCTGCGCGGCGACCCCGCTGTGGTGCCGGTGCTGCGCAGCGGCTCCGTCGTCGTCTGGAGGGTGCGCGGGCCCCTCGACCCTCAGGCGTGCAGCGCGGCGAACGCTCCCCTGCGGGAGGTCCCCGACACGCCGGGGCTCTAAGGACCTATCCCAACCGGGATCGCCCTCACCAATTACAACCGGGATGCCCCCGCGCTACTCGTCGTCGGAGTCGTCGGACTCGGCGTTGCCGCCGCCGGCTCGCCGGATGACGATCTGGTCCGCCTCGATGCGAACCGTGACCTCCCGCTTGCCGGCCCAGTGCTCGGCGTAGACGGGATTGTCCTTGACGGAGGGGTCGAGCCAGAGGCCGTAGCCGTCGGTCTCGCCGTGATCGAAGCTTGCCTCGATCTCTTTGCGGCGGCTGCGCCCGCCGCGGCGACCGCGCCGCCGGCGACGTTTCGGTTTCGCCTCGGCGTCCCTCTCGTCCTTCTCCTCGTCCTCCGCGGACTCCTCCTCGACGGCCTCGGCCTCTTCAGCCTCGGCCTCCTCGGCGGTGGCCGCCTCGATCTCGGCCTCGATCTCGTCGCGCAGGTCGACTTCGCCCGAGGCGCCGTCCTCCTCGTCCGGCGTAAAGCCGTGCTGTTTGCGGAACTCGCGCAGCTCGGAGGTGCTGACTTCAAGTTGGTGGGCGATCCAGGCGTCGGTGCGGCCCTGCCGCACCCAGGCGCGGATCTGGTTCAGTTGTGGCTTCAGTGAGCGTCGTGCCATAAGCGGGCGCGAGTCTATTCAACCGGGGCAGCGGCGCGCCCGGCCGCTACGCCATCAGGAACGCGAGCGCCTCGAACATCGACACCACCACGACCACGACGGTGACCGTGAGGCAGACCGCGAGGACGCTGAAGCGCACCTTGCTGGCCTGCTCGTCGCGGCTGATCCGCCGGGCACGCGAGCGATTCGCAGCGCGGCGGCGCAGTTGCTCGCGGCGGCGTCGCTCGAGGGTCGTCTCCTGTTCGAAGGCCGACTCGAACTGGGTGATGCTCTGGCGCATTCGCATAGATCGGGGTGGCCCGTAGGCCGCGGCGCACCGTAGCAAAGCTGCACGAGCGCTTGCAGTCGGCAAAAGTACCGAAGCGCACAAATCGAACTGCATCAAATTCTCACGCCAGCAGGGTGAGAATTTGATGCAGTTCGGGAATCCTCAAGGCCGGCAGGCTCCCCACAGGCCCCTGCCGGCGCGGGCGGCGCGCAGCTCGAGGCGGCGGAAGAGCGGCGCGAAGCGGTCGTTGGGCGGGATCGTCAGCGAGCGGGCGAGGCCCCTGCGGACGAGACTCGCGTTGACGAAGCGATCGCCGAGGTGGACGTAGGCGAGCAGCCTGCCGTAGGCGTCGCGACGCTCGACGCCGAAGACGAGCCGCACCCGGCGCCGCTCGACCAGCCGGTGGTTGAAGGCCGACGCGTGCGGCCCGAAGCACTGCACCGGCGTGCCCGGCTTGACCGTCTCCGGCGTGTCGACGCCGATGTAGCGGACGTCCTCGATCCGGTCGCCGATCCGCGCCTCGATCGTGTCGCCGTCAACGACCCGGGTGACGAAGGCGTAGGCAGACGCGGGTCCGTCCTCGGTTTCGTCTCTTTCCCAGGGACGAACGATCAGCAGCGTGGCGACTGCCAGCAGAACGACGCTGCCGATTGTCTCCCTATTCATGGAAGGCGCCGAAGACCAAGCAGGTCGGGGGATGCAGGAAGGGCCGGTGCGGGGAGCGCACAGTCAGTGCGTGACCCGATCCGGCCCGACCGAAGACCCCGAGATGCGCCGTTTGCGGGCGCCTACGGTATGCGCTTCACGGACGACAACAGCGTCTCCTTGATCTGGGCGATGATCTCGAGCGCCTCGTTCCACTCGCGCTGCCAGACGTTACGGCCGAAGATGACCCCCGAGCCGCCCGCTTCCATGATCTCGCGCGTGTGGCCCAGCACGGTCGCGTCGTCGACCTTGGAGCCACCCGAGAGCACGACCAGCGAGCGGCCGGCCGACTCGACGCACTGGCGGATCGCCTCGCCCTCGTCGACCTGCATCTCGTTGTAGGGGGCGGGGGCGTCCTTGTCGCTGTCGGGGTTGATCTTCGGCATGTTGAGCTTGACCACGTCGGCGCCCATCTCCATCGCCATCCGCGCCGCGTAGTCGATCGCGTAGAAGGAGTTCTGGCCGCCCTTGCCGGCGACCGCTTCGCCGCGCGGGTAGGACCAGACGATCAGCGGCATGCCGAAGCGGTCGCAGTCCTCGCGCACCGCCCGCAGCTGGGCGAGGTCCTCGTCCTGGCGCGGCGAGCCGACGTAGAGCGTGTAGCCGACCGCGTCGGCGCCCAGCCGCACCGCGTCCTCGACGCTGGCGTTGCAGCTGGAGAAGGCGTGGGCGGAGGAGGGGATGTCGGTCTTGCCGTTGACCTTGAGGATCAGCGGCACCTGGCCGGCGTAGTCGGGGTAGTACTTGCTCGCCATGCCGATCTGGCAGGCGAGGGCCGAGTAGCCGGCCTCGGCGGCGAGGCGGAACTGGTAGTCGGGGTCCTTCGACGCCGGGTTGGGGAAGAAGTCGCGCGGGCCGTGCTCGATGCCCTGGTCGATCGGCAGCAGCATCAGGGTTCCGTTGCCGGGACCGAACTCGAAGAGCAGGCGCCGCAGGCGGGCGCGTTTGCCGGGGGCCAGGGTGGCCAGCAGCGATTTCTGCTCGGTCAGGCTCTTCAACTCCACTCTTATTCCTCCTCGAAGACGGGTTCCATCGCAGTATGCCACCGCGGCCAGGCTGTAAGCGGCTCCCGGTGGGGAGTTATCCTCGTCTGCATGAGCGAGACTGAGCTCAGCGTCATTTGCAAGAACTGCGGCTCCGAGGTCAGTCCCTACGTAACCGAGTGCCCTTACTGCGGCACCCGCCTGCGCAAGCGGGCGCCGAAACTGGAACGGCGCGGCGACGCGCTCGAGCCCAAGCCCCGCCGCCGTCGCCGGCCACGCCTGCGCCGCCGGCGCCGGCGCGAGGCGGTCGCCGAGTTCCGCCCCTACGCGACGGCGGCGGCGATCCTCGGCTCGGCGGCGCTGCTGCTCGTGCAGAAGGCGACCGGCGACCCGATCGCCACCTTCGGCGGCCTCGTCGTGCCGCTCGACGACCAGTGGTGGCGCTTCCTCACGGCGCCCTTCGCCTACCTCGACGTCGGCTACCTCTTCGTCGTCGCGGTCGGGCTGGCGATCTTCGGCACCGGCCTCGAGCGCCGCCTCGGCACCGCGCCGACGGCGATCCTGCTGCTTGCCTGCGGCTCGCTCGGCATGCTCGTCGCCAGCGGCATCGCCCACGCCCAGGGCGACGTCGAGGTGATCGCCGGCGGCAACGGCATGGCGCTCGGCGCCGTCGCCGCCTGGTTTGCGCTCCGCCGCGCCGAGGCGCACCACGCGATCGACGACGACTACGACGCGATCGGCGTCGTGGTCGCCGCCGCCGTCCTCCTCGCGCTGCCGATCTTCGAGTCGACCGCCGACCCCTTCGCCGGCCTCGTCGGCGGCGCCGTCGGCGGCCTCGCCGGCCTCGCCGCCTCGGCCCTGCACAGCTCCGATTGAGCGGGCGCCGGCCGGGGGCGGCTAGGCTCCTCAGCCGTGCCCTCGGATGAGCAACTCGACGCCGCGATCGAGCGGCTCCTCGACGCCGAGCGCTTTGCCGAGGCCGAGCGGATCGTCGCCCGCGCCGCGCCGCAACTGCAGAAGGTGCTCGCGGCGGCGCTCGCCGAGGGCGGCTGGTTCGGCGAGTCCCACGACGCCGAGGCGCTGAAGGCCGCCACCGCTCCCGATTCCGAGCAGCGCATAGCGGCGGTCCGCTCGCTGCTCGCCGAGGAGGCGCGGATGGGCATGATGGTTGGAGTCGCCGTCGGCTGGGCACTCCACGAGGAGTTGAACGACCCCGAGAACGAAGAAGGAGAGCGCTGAAGATGGAGATCAAGTACCACGGTCACTCGTGCTTCGAACTGAGCGAGGGCGACGTTCGGATCCTGGTCGACCCCTTCCTCAAGCCCAATAACCCGGCGGCGGTGGCGAGCGCCGAGGACCTCTCCCCGACCCACGTCGTCATCTCGCACGGTCACGCCGACCACATGGCCGACGCGGCCGGCGTCGCCAAGGCCAACGGCGCCGAGTGCGTGGCGGTCGTCGAGATCGCCGAATGGCTGAAGGAACGGGGTGTCGAGAGCGTCCACGACCCCAACCTCGGCGGCACCGTGCGCTTTGACTGGGGTTGGGTCAAGCTCGTCCCCGCCTGGCACACCAGCACCCTGCCGGGCTCGGCCGAGTCGCCCTTCAGCCCGTCCTCCGGCGCCGCCGTCGGCACCGCCGCGGGCCTGCTGATCAATCTCGGTGGCCTCACCGTCTACCACGCCGGCGACACCTGCCTCTTCGGCGACATGAAGCTGATCGCCGAACGCAATCCGGTCGATGTCGTGATGCTGCCGATCGGCGGCCACTACACGATGGACCGCCACGACGGCGTGGTCGCGGCGGACTTCATCGGCGCCGGCACGGTGATCCCGATGCACTTCAACACCTTCCCGCCGATCGAGACCGACGCCGGGGCCTTCAAGGACGAGGTCGAGGCGAAGACCTCCTCGCGGGTGGTGGTGCTGGCGCCGGGCGAGTCGCATACGACCGGCTGAGGCGATCCCCGCCAAAGGACTGGCTGAGCAGCCAGGCCGCTGATACCCTCGCTCGGACCCAGCAGCCGAGCCGAGGAGAGCAGCAATGGGAACCACTGAGGCATCCGGGACCGAGTCCAGGACCGAGCGCGCCGACTTCCAGGCGACCGCCGATCCGGCGCTGATGGAGGCGGCCGACCGCACGGCCGACGTCAAACTGCTCACCTACGAGCAGCTCTACCAGCTCTGGGAGCGCCAGCAATGGCAGACCCAGGAGCTCGACTTCAGCCGCGACCGCGAGGACTGGAACGAGCGCTTCGACGACGAAGAGCGCTTCCAGCGCATGTACGGGCTCTCCTCGTTCTTCATCGGCGAGCAGAAGGTGGCGGAGGAGCTGGGGCCGATAATGCGCGCCGCCCCGAGCGAGGACCAGCGCATCTTCCTCTGCACCCAGATCGCCGACGAGGCCCGCCACGTGCGCTTCTTCGAGCGCTTCTACCGCGAGGTCGGCGTGCTCGAGTCCGACCAGCTCTCGCAGATGCTGGTGCAGACCTCCGAGCACCTCAACGAGAACTTCGGCCGCCTCTTCGACGAGATGCTGAAACAGCGCACCGACCGGCTCTCGGTCGAGCCCGAGGACAGCGAGGCCCTGGTCGAGGCGGTGACGCTCTACCACATGGTGATCGAGGGCATGCTGGCCCTCACCGGGCAGCACTTCATCATGGACTACAACGAACGCGAAGGGACGCTGCCGGCCTTCGTCGAGGGCTTCCAGAACGTCGCCCGCGACGAGCACCGCCACGTCGCCTTCGGCTCGGTCTTCCTGCGCGAGAAGGCGGGTGAGGACGAGCGCTACAAGCGGGCGATCCAGCGCACGCTGGAGGAGGCGCTGCCGGTGGCCGACGGCGTGCTCTCACCGCCCTGGGCGCCGGAGGGCGACGACTGGGAGCTGTTTGGCTACTCGCTTGCCGATACGCGCAAATTCGCCGGTACCTGCCTGATGCGCCGGCTCAAGGTGATCGGCCTGCAGTAGCCCAAGTCGCGTCGCGCCCGCTGCGTCGCGCCCGCTGGGCTCCCGCGACGGGGCTACTGCTCTTCGCCTGGGGCCGCTTCGCCGCCCGCAGGCGGAGGCGACGTGGGCGAAGCGGGCGCTTCGGCGGGCGGCTGGCTTTCCGCCGGCGGCGTCGGAGGGGGAGCGGTTTCGGTTGGGGGGGCCGTGGGCGCGGGGGCCGGTTCGCTGCTGGTCGGGGTGCCGCCGACCGTTACGACCACGGTGCCGGTCGTCGTTGGCGCCCCTGCCGGGGTGCTGGAGCGGGTGGCGCCGTCGATGCCCGTCGCGGCGACTTCGCTCGCCGCCGGCGCTTCGCTACCGCCGCTGCCGGTGGCTTCCGTGG
Source organism: Solirubrobacterales bacterium (assembly GCA_035548675.1). Taxonomy (GTDB): domain Bacteria; phylum Actinomycetota; class Thermoleophilia; order Solirubrobacterales; family 70-9; genus VRUE01. Next base: position 4,829 of record DASZSJ010000005.1, on the reverse strand, counting down.
CGTCATCGCTGACCGGCTCCTCGGTTGGGGGCGCGGCCGGCTCTTCCGCAGCCGGGACCGGTTCGGGCTCCGGCGTGGGGGCGGGGACTGCAACGATTTCCGGCTCGGTGGGGGGGACCGCCGCGGTGTGGGCCGCCTCGACCGCAAGGGGCGCCGGCGTCAGGGCCTGGTGCGCGCGCGTTATCGCGGGCGACGTGGTTCCCCCGGTCGGTTCGGTCTGCTGCTCCACCTTGACCGCGCCGGCGGTGATGACCGCGGCGGTGACCACGCCGGCCACGGCCTTGGTGCCGATCGCGCCACCGACGGCGCTGCCGAGCCCGCCGATGCCACCGGCTGCGCCGCCGGAGCTGAGCGCGGCGCCGATGCCGCCGGCGGCTCCGGCTCCGCCGACTGCTCCGGCGCCGGTTGCAGTAGCACCGGCGCCGGAAGCGGTCGCGGCACCGCCGGCCCCCGACCCTCCCAGGCCAAGCTTGGACGCCAAGAATCCCTTCAGCGCGACGAGCGGGCCGACCGGCACGAGCGCCGCCAGCACCTTGTCGTTGGAGCGCAGCTGGGAACGGAAGTCGGCGCACTCCTCGCAGTCGCGCACGTGGCGGCGGACCGGGCCGGAGAGCTTGCGCAGCCCCTCGGCCGCCTCGGCGAGGTCGATCCGCACCTCACCGCAGGTCAGCTGGCGCGCCTGGCTCGCCTCGGCGAGGCTGATCCGCGCCCGCACCAATAGCGACTTGACCGAGGGCACGCTGGTCTCCATCGCCTGGGCGATCTCCTCGTAGGACATCGCGTCCATCTCGCGCAGCAGCAGCGCCGTGCGCTGCGTCTCGGGCAGCTTGCCGACGTCGCTGAGCAGCTGGCGGAACTCCTCGCGGTTGTGGACCTTCTCGGCAGTGGAGGCGGCCTCGACCGCCGGCACCATGTCCATCGATTCCTGTGCGTCGGCGGTCGGTTTGCGCAGGTGGTTGAGGCAGCGGTTGCGGGCGATCCGGTAGAGCCACGGGCGCAGGTTGATCTCGCGCTCGTCGGCGAGCATCGCCCGGTAGGCGTTGACGAAGACCTCCTGCAGGACGTCCTCGGCGTCCTCGGTGGAGCCCAGCATCTGGCGGCAGAAACCGAGCAGGCGGCCCTGGTAGCGGTCGACGATCGTCTCGAAGGCGCCGGGGTTGCCGGCCCGCGCCATCGCGATCAGCTTTTCGTCCCCCTGCAGCTTGAGAAGGGGGGAACGCCGGGCGAGAAGTCCGCGGCGACTGGCGTGTGTAAGAGCTGAAGCCTCCAAGCGAATCCTCTCGATAGAACCAGGAAGGCGTGTGTCTTCTAGCTCAAAGACACCGTAGCAGTGGCCAAGTTGCGCTACATGAGCAGTTTTTAGTGCGGTTTTAGAAACTCAAAAAACCCCAGTGGGGGCGGCTGCCGGAGCCGCTGAGCGGGAATGCCCGGGGCGGGATTCGAACCCGCAAGCCCCCCAGTGGGGCAGCGCCTTTTAAGGGCGCCGCTTTTGCCAATTTCGCCACCCGGGCAGGAGCGATGGTAGCCGTCGTGTGCCTATAGGCTCAAACAATGGAGCACGGCGGAAGGATCGTCGCGAAAGCGCTGAAGTCGCGGGGCGTCACGCACCTCTTCACGCTCTCCGGGGGACACCTGTTCTCCATATACGATGGCTGCCGGGCGGAGGGCATCGAGATCGTCGACGTGCGCCACGAGCAGACCGCGGCCTTCGCCGCGGAGGGGTTCGCCAAGGCGACCCGGAACGTCGCCGTCGCGGCGCTGACCGCGGGCCCCGGCGTGACCAACGGGATCAGCGCGATCGCCGGTGCCCAGGCCAACGGCTCGCCGGTCTGCGTGCTGGGCGGTAGGGCGCCGGAGCTGCGTTGGGGCTCGGGCTCGCTGCAGGAGATCGATCACCTTCCCTTCGTTTCGCCGCTGGTCAAGTCGGCGGAGACGGTCAAGGACCCGGCCGAGATCGGGGCGCGGACCGCGGCGGCGCTCGACCTGGCGGCGGCGGCGCCGGGCGGGCCGACCTTCGTCGACTATCCGCTCGACGTCGTCTTCTCCGAGGGCGAGGCGGAGATTCCGGCCGCGACCGCCTCCGAGCCGCAGCCGGCCGCTGGGGTCGAGGAGGCGGCGGCCCTGCTCGCGGCGGCGGAGCGCCCCGCGATCATGGCCGGCAGCGGGCTCTACTGGGCGCGCGGGGAGGGGGAGCTGCAGGCGCTCGCCGAGGCGCTCGGCATCCCGGTCTTCCTCAACGGGCTCGGTCGGGGCTGCCTGGCGGCCGATCACGAGCTCGCCTTCAGCCGCGCCCGCGGCGCCGGCCTCGGCGGTGCCGACGTAGCGGTGGTGATCGGCGTGCCGCTCGATTTCCGGCTCGGCTTCGGCGCCAGCGTCGCCGCCGAGGCGAAGCTGATCCGCCTCGACGTCGCGCCGAACGAGCTGACGGCCAACCGCGCTCCGGACTTGGACCTCGTCGGCGATGTCGCCGCGAGCCTGGCCGCGATCCGGGCCGCCGTCGGCGATTCTGCTCCGAGGACGGGACCCTGGCTGGAGCAGTTGCGGGCGATCGAGGAGGAGAAGCGCGGGGCGGAGCTGGAGGAGTTGAACGACGCTCGGGCGCCCCTGCATCCGGTCCGCGTCTACAAGGAGCTGGGCGAAGTGCTGGAGCGCGATGCGATCGTCGTCGGCGACGGCGGCGATTTTGTCTCCTACGCCGGTCGCTTCGTCGAGACCTATCAGCCCGGCTGCTGGATGGACCCGGGGCCGTTTGGCTGCTTGGGTGCGGGTCCGGGGCAGGCGATCGGCGCCAAGCTCGCCCATCCCGAGCGCCAGGTCTGCCTGCTGCTCGGCGACGGCGCCTTCGGCTTCGCCGGCATGGAGTTCGACACGATGGCCCGCCACGACCTGCCGGTCGTCGGAGTGATGGGCAACAACGGCATCTGGGCACTCGAGCACCACCCGATGAAGTTCCTCTACGGCTACTCGGTGGCGGCCCAGCTGCGGCCCGAAACGCGCTACGAGCAGATGGTCGAGGCGCTCGGCTGCGAGGGGATCCTCGTGCGTGAGCCGGGCGAGCTGCGCCCGGCGCTGGAGCGGGCCTTCGAAGCGGGCAGGCCGACCCTCGTCAACGTGCTCACCGACCCCGAGGTCGTCTACCCGCGCAGGTCGAACCTGGCCTGAGGGTCGCGGCTGGGCGACGGAGGGTTGCGACCCGGCGACGGAGGGTCGCGACCCGGCAGCGTCTTCCTTGCTGGACGGCGCGGATTCTCGGATACGCGCTTACTGGCCCAAAGAGAATCGACCGCCATCGCTGGCGGCCGATTCAAGTTGGTCCCTCAGGACGGGCAGGGGTACGTCTTCAGGGACCAGTTCTTATTTGTTGGACCCAGACGGCGGGAGGCGCCATGATGCGGCAATCGTCCGAGTCCTGTACCGGGTCTGTGGTGGTTTCTTGCCCCACCTCTTTCCCGATGGACCGATTATGTGCTCGCCTATCCGATGCGTCCAGTTGGCTCGGAGGCGACTACTCGCAATCGATGAGGGTAAGCCTACCAAGTTTTGGGGGTTAGATGGCTTGTTTAACCCATTTGTAAGGACAGGAACGGCGCCTCTATCCACTTAGGAACACAGAATTACCAAGCATTGAGAATACGGGGTTATCCGCGATACAGAGCCGAAACTACGGATATTGCAGTGCCGTAGAGGATGTCGTGCTCGGAGACTTCGATGCTCTCCAGGCCAAAGGCGCGCATCGCTTCCACCAAAATGACCACCCCGGCGACGATGTTTGGTGCCCTGTCTGGGTGCAGTCCCACAATCTCCACCCGTTTGGACAGTGGGGCAGAGGCCAATTTCGAGAGTTGGCGCTGGATCGAGGCGAGGGTCAGCGTATGGCCATGTACTTGCTTGGGGTCGTAGGGCTCGAGCCCGATCTCGATCGAGGCCAGCGAGGTTGGCGTGCCGGCGACGGCGATGCCGGCGCGGGCGTTGGTGCCGGGCTGGCCGGCGATGGCTCCCTCGACCAGGTTGCGCACGTCGCGGGCCAGCGCCTCCAACTCGGTCGTGCTGGGGGGGTCGGTGGTGATGTGGCGCTCGCTGTGGCGGACGACGCCCGCCTGCAGCGATGTGTGGAAGGAGATCTCCTCCCCAGTGCCGACGATCAGCTCGGTCGAGCCGCCGCCGATGTCGATCACGAGGGTCGGCTCGGAGGGGGTGTGCTCGCAGGTGGCGCCGAGGTAGGTCAGTCGCGCCTCCTCCTCGCCGTCGAGGACGCGGGCCGAGAGGGCGAAGCGCTCGCGCAGCTCGGCGGTGAAGGCGCTGCCGTTGGAGGCGTCGCGCACCGCGCTGGTCGCGATCGCCTCGATCGCATCCACGCCCGCCTCGCGGCAGATCGCAACGTAGTCGGCGATCGCCCCGCAGGCCGCCTCGATCGCCTCGGCCGCGAGCTGCCCGGTCAGGTCGACCCCCCGACCGAGCCTGGTCACCCGGCTCTGCCGCTCGACCTCCACCACCCGCCCCCCCGTCACCGCCGCGATCAGCAGCCGCGTCGAGTTCGAGCCGATGTCGATCACCGCCACCCTGTGCGAGCCCCCATTCATGCCCGCGGCACTCTAGTCGCCCCCAGCCCCCACGTTGCTAGCATTCCCCCACCGCCGCGGGGTGGAGCAGCCAGGTAGCTCGTCGGGCTCATAACCCGAAGGTCGCGGGTTCGAATCCCGCCCCCGCTATTTCGTAAAAGGCCCGCAAATGCGGGCCTTTTTGTTTTGTTGTCTTACAGACAACAGGGTGCAAAATCGGCCGTGGGGCAACGTCTGGGGCAACGTGAGCTTCGAGAAGGGTCGTTTAGG
>DASZSJ010000004.1:0-15172 GCA_035548675.1 Solirubrobacterales bacterium | reverse complement strand
CCCGCCGCCGCGGGACTTCCGCTCGCCCAGGTGTTGCGAAGGACAAGCAAGCAAAAGGGAGGACGTGATGTTGGTACGCCTGGGAATCGCCTGTGCGCTGGTCTGCGGCGCGCTCACGCTGGACTCGGTGGCAATCGCCCCAGCCGCGGGGGGTGAATCGCGCACCATGATGCGGGGGACCACCGCCCAGAAGCACCCGGTCAAGCTCGCCGTGCGCCACCGCAGCATCGACATGATCCGCTTCGTCGCCAAGCTGCGCTGCGGCGACGGCACCGTCCTCACCGACTACGAGAGCGGCTTCGAGCCGACCCCGCTGCGCGGCAGCCGCTTCCGCGACCACCAGGAAGGCTCGACCGACGAGGTCTGGTTCCGCGGGAAGGTGCGGGGCAAGCGGGTCAGCGGCAAGATCCGCGTGCGCGACAGGCTCGGCAAGGTGCGCTGCGATTCCCGCTGGTTCTCCTTCAAGGCCAGCGCCAAGCGCTGAAAAAGCGCCGGTCTACCCTGTCCAGGGTGGGGAAGGTTCCGGTACTGCGGCTCGACCCCGACCTGGGGGCGGAGATCGAGACGCCCAAGCGGGCGCTCGCGGAGCGCGCCTGCCTGGCGTCCGTGCACGAGTTGCCGCAGGGCGAGTGGCGGGCCGAAGTGGGCGTCGACGGCGAGCGTTCCGGCTTCGGCCTGCTCGTCCTCTCGGGGGCGCTCTGCCGGCGGGTCGAGCACCGCGAGCGCTCCGGGGCCGAGCTGGTTGGCCCCGGCGACCTGCTGCGGCCGTGGGACGACCGCATCGGCGAGGCGGCGAGCATCCCGACCGACTCGAGCTGGGCCGTCGTCGACCCGGCCCGCCTGGCACTGCTCGACGCGGTCTTCGCCCGCCGCGCCGCGCCCTTCCCCGAGATCGCGATCGGCTTGTCCCGGCGGGCGCTGCTGCGCGTCCGCCACATCTCGGTGCTGACGGCGATCGCCGGCCAGCGCCGGATCGAGACCCGCCTCAACATGCTCTTCTGGCACCTCGCCGACCGCTTCGGCCGTGTGCGCGGCGACTGGGTCGACGTCCCGCTTCCCCTCACCCACAACCAGCTCGCCGAGCTCGTCGCCGCCCGCCGTCCCTCGGTGACGACCGCCCTCGGCCGTCTCGACGAAAAGGGCGTGCTGCACCGCAGCGAGGACGGCTGGCTGCTGCGCGGCCCCGCTCCATCCTCGTGAACACGGGCGTCCCCGCCGGGTGCCGAGTGTTCGATTGACCACCGCATACGTGGGAAATCGATCGGCCAGCGCCCGGGGGCTACCGTTTGCGCCGTGGCCAAGCGGGCCGACACGGACTCGACGGCGGTGAGGGCAAGCGTGCGGGGCGCCGTGCAGGGCGTCGGCTACCGCGAAGCGACCGTGCGCCAGGCCGAGCGGCGCGGCGCGATGGGCTGGGTGCGCAACGCGGAGGACGGCAGCGTCCTGGTCCATGCCGAGGGGACAGAGGACGCGGTCGAGGGGCTCGTCGCCTTCCTGCGCGAGGGGCCGCGCAGGGCGCGGGTCGACGACGTGGAGGTCGAGTGGGCCAGGGTCGAGGGTCACGAGCAGTTCGCGATCCGCGGCGTGGCAGCCGGCGTCTTCGTCGTTCAGGAGCACGCCGCGACCGCTCACCACTTCGACCTGCGGCTGGAGGTCGAGGGCGCGATGCGCTCCTGGGCGGTGCCGAAGGGGCCGGCGATGGACCCGGCGGTGAAACGGCTCGCCGTCCAGGTCGAGGACCACGCGCTCGCCCACAACGACTTCGAGGGGCCGACCGAGGGCGGCGCCGTGATCGTCTGGGACCGCGGCAGCTACGAGCAGGGCGGCCGCGTGCCCTGGCCCGAGGCGCTCGAGCGCGGCCACGCCGTCTTCGTCCTCCACGGCGAGAAGCTGCGCGGCGGCTTCGCCCTGCAGCGCACGCGCCGCGGCGAGAAGCCCCAGTGGCTGCTGATCAAGCGCCGCGACGAGGAGGCCGAACCGGGCTCCGACGTGGTCGCCGAACGCCCGGAGTCCGTGCGCAGCGGCAAGACCCTGGACGAGCTGCTGGGGAGCTCAGGGGGCTAACTCAGGCACCGCTGCACCATTGGTTCAATTTCCTGAAGCGAGAGTTGACCCACCTATAGGGGGATCAACTCTCGCTTCAGGATTCCTGTCCATAACCCGGCGCGGATGGAAGTACGGTTCGGGCGTGGCGGTGACGATCGACGAGCTGATCGTGGCGGATGAGCCTGGGCCCTGGTCTGGGATCGGCTTCGCGGTCCAGGGCGACGCGTTCGCGGTCGGCGCCGTGCGGATCCGGCTGGCGGGACGGGAGGCCGGCGAGGGCCTGTGCGGGTGGTCGCTGCGCGGGCTCGGTCGGGAGGGCGACGCCGGGGCGGGGGAGCGGGCGGACGGCGCCGGAGTTGAGAATCAGGCGGACGGCGAGGAGGCGGATCTCGACGGCCTGGCGACCACTCGTTCCGAGCGCGACCCTCCCGCCGAGGAGCCCGTCCACCCCAACGGCATCGTGGCGCTCGACCACGTCGTCGCGATCAGCTCCGACCTCGACCGCACCGTCGCCGCGCTCCGGGGCGCTGGCCTCGATCTGCGGCGCGTCCGCGAGGAGCCGACCCCGGCCGGCGCGCCGCGCCAGGCCTTCTTCCGCCTCGGCGCCGAGATACTCGAGGTCGTGCAGGCCCCGCCGGAGGCAATCGAGCGGACCGGGGGAGACCGGCCGGCGTTTTTCTGGGGCCTCGCCTTCGTCGCCCCCGACCTCGAGGCGACCGCCGCCCGGCTCGGCGAGCACGTGAGTGAGGTCCGCGACGCGGTCCAGCCCGGTCGTCGCATCGCCACCCTGCGCCGCTCCGCCGGCCTGGCGCTGCCGGTGGCGCTGATGACGCCGGCCGCCTGAAGGGGATGGCGAACCCAACCAGGCGCTCCGTGGGCGCCAGGTTGATGCATTGACCCCCCGATCCGGTGGTCAATACATCAATCGACCTCAGCACCGCTCGCCCGGGGCCCGTTTGGGGGCCGGCGCGTCGGCCTCGCTATCCTGTGTGAAGACTAACTACAGAAACTGGACTTAGCTATGGCCTATCTCTTGATTCCGCTCGACGACGCGCTGGTCTTCCCCGGTGTCTCCGCGACCCTGCCGATCGACGCCGGCGAGGAGGAGCGCGTCTTCCTGCTGCCCCGCCGCGACGGCGAGTACGGCCGCGTCGGCGTCGTCGCCGAGGTGGTCGAGCGGGGCCGCTCGCGCCGCGGCAATCCCGCCGCGACCGTGGTTGGATTGCACCGCGGATTGGCCGGCGCCGCGGTCGCCGGCGAGGAGGGCGACGACGGCTCCCTGCGCATCGAGGTGCAGGAGGTCCACGACGGCCACCCCGACGACGAGCACACCCAGGAGCTGGCGCGCGAGTACCGCGCCGTGGTCGAGGAGATCCTCGAGCTGCGCGGCGACGACGGCCGCATTGCCGCCTTCCTGCGCTCGGTAGAGGAGCCGGGCGCGCTGGCCGACACCACCGGGCTCAGCCCGGACGTCTCCAACGAACAGAAGCTGCGCCTGCTGGAGGCGATCGACGTCAGCGCCCGCCTGCAGCTGGCGGTCGAACTGCAGCGCGAGCGGCTGGCCGAGCTGCAGGTGCGCAGCCGCATCCGCGAGGACGTCGAGTCCGGCGCCCAGAAGCAGCAGCGCGAGTACTTCCTGCGCAAACAGATGGAGTCGATCCGCAAGGAGTTGGGCGAGGACGAGGCCGACCTGATCGGCGAGTACGAGCAGAAGGTCGCCGCGGCGGAGATGCCCGCTGCGGTCGCCGAGCAGGCCGAGCGCGAGCTGCGCCGGCTCGAGCGCCAGGGCGAGCAGTCCCCCGAGTCCTCGACGATCCGCAGCTACCTCGACTGGCTGATCGCGATTCCCTGGGCGAAGCGCTCCGAGGAGCGGCTCGACCCCGCCCACACGCGCGAGGTGCTCGACGCCGACCACGCCGGGCTGGAGGACGTGAAGAAGCGGATCACCGAGTTCATCGCCGTGCGCAAGCTGCGCCAGGAGCGGGGGATCGAGGACGAGGGCCGCGCCAACGGCGCGATCCTCACCCTGGTCGGGCCCCCCGGCACCGGCAAGACCTCGATCGGCGAGTCGATCGCCCGCGCGCTGGGCCGCGAGTTCGTCCGCATCAGCCTCGGCGGCCTGCGCGACGAGGCCGAGATCCGCGGCCACCGCCGCACCTACATCGGCGCCCTGCCGGGGCGGATCGTCCGCGCCCTGCGCGACGCCGGCACGATGAACCCGGTGATCCTGCTCGACGAGGTCGACAAGGTCGGCGCCGACTGGCGCGGCGACCCCTCGGCGGCCCTGCTCGAGGTGCTCGACCCGGCGCAGAACAACTCGTTCCGCGACCACTACCTCGACGTCGAGGTCGACCTCTCCGAGGTCGTCTTCATCGCCACCGCCAACCTCACCGACACGATCCCCGCGCCCTTGCTCGACCGCATGGAGACGATCGCCTTCGACGGCTACACCACCGCCGAGAAGCTGGCGATCGCCCGCGGCTACCTGCTGCCGCGCCAGCTCGAGCGCAACGGCCTGGAGCCCGGCGAGGTCGAGGCCAGCGACGAGATCCTGCGCAGCGTCATCGCCGAGTACACGCGCGAGGCCGGCGTGCGCCAGCTCGAGCGCGAACTGGGCAAGCTGCTGCGCGGCGCCGCGACGCGGATTGCCGCGGGCGAGGCGGAGGCGCCGATCGCGCTTGACGCCGACGCCGTGCACGAGGCGCTGGGGCGCCAGCGCTTCTTCCAGGAGTCGGTCGAGCGCACCGCGATCCCCGGCGTCTCCACCGGCCTGGCCGTGACCGGCGCCGGCGGCGACGTGCTCTTCGTCGAGGCGACCGCGATGGAGGGCGACAAGGGCCTGGTCCTGACCGGGCAGCTCGGCGAGGTGATGAAGGAGTCGGCGCGGATCGCGCTCTCCTACGCGCGCTCGCACAGCGAGCAGCTCGGCATCGACCGCGAGCGCTTCCAGCGCGAGTTCCACCTGCACGTGCCCGCCGGGGCGATCCCCAAGGACGGCCCCAGCGCCGGCATCGCGATGACCACGGCGCTGGTCTCGCTGCTCTCCGGGCGGCCGGTCAAGCACACCGTCGGCATGACCGGCGAGGTCACCCTGCAGGGCCGCGTGCTGCCGATCGGTGGCCTCAAGCAGAAGGTGCTGGCCGCGCACGCGGCGGGCCTGACCGAGGTGATCCTGCCCGAGCGCAACCGCGGCGACCTCGACGAGGTGCCGCAGGAGGTGCGCGAGCAGATGACCTTCCACCCGGTGATGAGCGTCGACGAGGTGATCGCCGAGGCGCTGGAGCCGGCGGAGAGCGGGGCCGATGTCGCCGCGCTGTCGTAGCTGCTCGCCCGTGCCGAACGAGGTACGGGCGACGGCGCGGTTGCTCGAGCGCCGCTGGACGCTGGCGACGATCTACGCCGCCGCCGGTGGCGCCGCCCGCTTCAACGAGTTCCGCCAGTCGCTCCCCGGCGTCTCGCCGACGACCCTCTCCGAGCGCCTCGAGCAGCTCGAGGCGGCGCGGATCGTCGAGCGCCGCCTCGTCCCCGGCCGCCCGCCCCACACCGAGTACGTCCTCACCGGCGAGGGCCGGCAACTGGCCCGGGCCGTGATGGGGCTGCTCAACCCACCTGTTCGGTCGGGCGGATCAGGATCTCGTTGACGCAGACGTGCGGGGGGCGGGTGATCGCGTAGGCGATCGCGTCGGCGATGTCGTCGGCCTCGAGCACCTGGATGTCGGCGAAGCGGCTGCGCACCTTCTCTCGCACCCCTTCGCGGATGTGGTCGGTGAGCTCGGTGGCGACGGCGCCGGGCTCGATCAGCGTCGAGCGCACCCGGCGCGAGGCGAACTCCTGGCGAAAGGACTCGCTGAAGGCGCCGACCCCGTGCTTGGTCAGGTTGTAGACGCCGGAGCCGGAGCGGGCGAGGCGGCCGGCGACCGAGCTGATGTTGACCAGGTCGGCGCAGCCGCGCTGCGAGTCCTCGGCCGCGGCGAGCAGGTGGGGGACGGCGGCGTGGGTGGTGTAGGCGAGGCCCTTGAGGTTGATGTCGATCATCCGCTCCCACTCCTCGGTGGGCGCCCCCTCGATCGGGCCGAGCAGCATCTGGCCGGCGTTGTTGACGACGATGTCGAGGCGGCCGAGCTCGTCGACCGCGCGGTCGACCGCGGCGATCGCCTGCTCCTGGTCGGTGACGTCGGACTGGATCGCCAGCGCGGTGTGGCCACCGCCGCCGATCTCGCTGGCGAGCCGCTCGAGCCGTTCCAGCCGCCGCCCCGTCACCGCCACCTTGGCGCCCCGCGCGGCCAGCGCCCGCGCCGTCGCCTCGCCGATGCCGCTGCTCGCGCCCGTCACCAGCGCCACCGTGCCCTCGAGTGAGACCGCCATCGCAGCACAACCTACCCGGTGGCGGTTTGGGGCAACCCGGTTTGGGTCTTGCGGCACCTTTCCTTTTCGTCCATCCGATGTTGACCACACCCTGGGTGGGTCAAAGTCGGATGCGTCGCCGCCCTGCGCTATTGATCCAGCATGATCGCCGCGCTGGGCTGGGGCGCCCTGGCTGCCTCCTCACTGCTGGTCGGCGCCCTGTTCGCCTTCGCCCGGCGCTGGCCCGACCGGCAGGTCGGGCTGGTGCTGGCCTTTGGCGCCGGGGCGCTGATCAGCGCCGTCAGCTTCGAGCTGGCGGAGGAGGGTTTGCGGGTCGGCAGCCTCGCCTCCACGGCGCTCGGGCTCGGCGCCGGCGCGCTCACCTACTTCGCCCTCGACGGGCTGATCGCGGTGCGCTTTGCCGCGGGCCGCGGTCGCGCCGGGCGGGCGAGCGGCTCCGACGCCGGCGCCGCGCTGGCGCTCGGCGCCTTCCTCGACGGGATCCCCGAGCAGCTCGTGCTCGGGATCGGCCTGGCCGGCGGCGAGGGAATCGGCATCGGCCTCCTCGTCGCGATCTTCGTCTCCAATCTGCCCGAGGCGATCGGCTCCGCCAGCGACATGCGCGAGTCGGGCGCCGATCGCGCCAAAGTCCTGCGCCTCTGGGGCGCGGTCGCCGCGATCTGCGCCCTCGCCAGCGTCGCCGGCTACGCGCTCGCCGACGCCGCCTCGGGCGAGCTGCGCGCCGCCGTCGACGGCTTCGCCGCCGGCGCCCTGCTGGTGATGCTGATCGACTCGATGATTCCCGAGGCGACGCGGGAGTCGGGCCGGGTCGCCGGCCTGGTCACCACGCTCGGCTTCGCCGTCGCCACGGCGCTCTCCAGCCTCTCCTGACCTTCCGCCCTCCCGCCAATGCGCCGTTCGACCACCCAGGCTGCGGCCGAGGTGAGATGGGGCGAGCGAGGGCCGTCGGGCAGGGCTCGCCGGGCGGGGCTCGCCGGGCGGGCCCGGGTGACTTTCGGGGCCCCGGTCAGGAGACCGGCGGCGGCGTGCCGCCGGCGCTGGCGGCGAGCCCGGGGTCCCACTCGCAGACCGAGCAGGCGTGAGCGAAGACCGAGCGGAAGAACTCGAGCGCGGCCGCGTGCGGGTCACCGCCGGCAATCGCGTCGTCCCAGTCGAGGACGTACTCGCCCAGGGCCTCATCCCAACGGGCGGCGCTCGGGGTGACCGCGCCGTCGGCGAAGGAGTCGGGGGCGGGGTGGGCATAGGCGTAGAACGCCGCCTTGCCGTAGTTGGCGTCGCCCGGCCCCCAGCCGACCGCGACCTCCTGCGCGTCCATCGCGTTGCGCATGATGAAGTCGTCGGAGGGCGGCTCGGCCGGGCGGCCGGAGAAGAGGTTGACGGCGAGGTCGAACGACCCCCACCAGGCGTTGACTGGGGTCTCGCGCCCGCGGAACGGGGCCCTGAACTCGGCCAGGGCGAGCGCGGCGCGGGTCGCGGCGGCGAAGTAGGTCTCGACCTTGGCGGCGTCGTAGCGGGCGTGCTCGGTGTCCTGGTCGAGCGGCGTGCTCCAGGGCACCTCCTGCGGTGCGAGGTCGATCTCGAAGGGGCCGACCAGCTCGCGCAGCGCCGCCAGCACCTCGCCGCTGACCGCGGCGACGGAGCGATCGGGGGTGAGCGCGACCCGGCGCACGCCGCCGTCGCTGTGCTCGGCGACCGCCTCGTGCGCGTGCAGGTCGAGGGCGGCGACGAAGGCACCCGAGCCGTCGGGCGCCGGCAGCGGCGGCGTCTCCCAGCCGCGCGCGGTCAGCCGCAGCGCCGCGTGCTGGAGCTGCGGCTCGGGCGGCGCGAGCTGGGCGGCGAGCTTGCCGAGCAGCTGGGTGTGCGCGTGCAGCGTGTCGCAGGTCTCGCTCCACTCGCCGTAGGAGATCGAGGGCCACGCCGGCATGCGCCCAGCTTACGCCCGTCCGTCCCGCGAAGGCCGTCCCGCGAAGGCCGTCCCCGCGAAGGTTGATCTGCGTACGCCCATCTCGCGCTCGTCTGGCCCACGCTCGTCCGGCGCGGGGGCGGTCTTACCTCGCGATCACTAACTTTGCCCGGTGGCCCATCGTCTGCTCTCCGCTTCCGATGCCTTCTGGCGCCCCTCGAATCAAATGGGAATCGACAACACGGACCTCGGCGGGCAGCTCGGGGCCAAGCAGCTGGGGGCGAGGCTGTGGCGGTTGAAGCCCGGGCAGGCCTCGACCCGACACCGGCATTTCGAGCAGGAGGAGCTCTACCTCCTGCTCGAGGGCTCGGGACGGATGCGCGTCGGCGACGAGCTGCTCACCCTCGCTCCGCTCGACGCCGTGCTGGTCGAGCCCGAGTCGGCTCGCCAGCTCTTCAACGACACCGACGCGGACCAGCTCTGGCTCGTCGCCGGTGCCCCGCCCGAGCTGGCCAACACCCTGGAGATGTCCCCCAAGCAGCTCGCGACCCTCTACCCCGACGGGCCCAAAGCGCTCCCGCCCGAGCTCGAAGCGAGCTGAGTCCCCGGCGCACATTCCCTCCCCAACGCCGGATCCCCTAACACCGGTGCCGCGGCGCCGTACGCGCAGTGTCCGCCGCCGTCGGACGCCGCAGGGGCTTCGCCAATCACCTACTAGGTCCAGACGAGCTCGCGATCGATGATCTCGTCGAGGGCGTCCCTCACTCCGTCGGCTGGGGTGCCGGAGATCCGCGCGCTCGTGGCGACGCCGCGGACGTTTTCGGCGGCTCGCAGCGCGTGCCAGTGGGAATCGAACGACTCTCCCGATGTGGCCACGGTGCGCCCGTCGGCGCTCAGCAGCCGCCAGCGCCACTTGCCAACCAGGTCTTCGTACGCGTCGAATTGAGGCATTTCCGCTCCTAACTTCCGCTCAGAGATTGGGTACGAACATATGTTCGCATCGGCGGCGGGCAAGTGTGTACGTGTAACACGTACCAACCGAGACAACGCCCTGCTACCCCGAGGAGCGAAAGAGCCAAAGCGGTAGCCCGGCCGCGCAGAGCGCCAAGACGATCAGCAGCCAGGTAGGCGCAAGAGCTACGGCGAAGATCGCGAGTAGCTGGAGCCAGTCCCAGAACTCTGGTGTCGGCCCTTTGATCTTTGGCTCTCGTTCTCTCATCACCTATTACGGCCTTGATGGGCCCCGTTTGTATGTATGCGCGAGAGGGCCGGGGCTAAAGAGGGAGCCTCAAATTTGTACGTGTGTTTGGTATCATCCACGCATGGCAGCACGAAACCGCAATTCCGTAGCTCCGGCCCCGTCGAGCGAATCGCAGATGACCTACAGCCGGTTCATGGAGCTATTCCCGGATAACGACGCCTGCCTAGAGCATCTAAAGGGCCGCTTCTTTCCTGATGGAACCGAGTGCCCCAAATGCGGGAAAGGGAGCAAATTCCATCGGATCAACGGGCGCTCGGCGTACTCCTGCCAGTTCTGCGGCCACCACGTCTACCCGACCGCCGGCACCATCTTCCATAAGAGCACCGTGAGCCTCCAGCTTTGGTTCTTCGCCGTCTACCTGATGAGCAGCACCCGCTGCGGGATCAGCGCCAAGCAGCTCGAGCGGGAGATTGGGGTCACGTACAAGACGGCCCACCGGATGTTCAAGCAGATCCGCTCGCTATTGGCCGACGACGACGAGGGGCCGCTTGACGGCGACGTTGAGGTCGATGAGTCGGCCTACGGCGGCAAACCGCGCGCCAGCGAAACTCACCGTCAGGTCTTGGCGAAAAAAAGCCATCGGCCGACCATCGTGGCGATGGTCGAGCGGGGCGGTCGGGTCCGCCCCCTGGTCGTGCCTGACCGGGGAGGCCGGACGATCAACCACGTCGTGCGCGAACACGTCCTGCCTTCCTCGATGCTCTTTACCGACGAGTTCACCGCCTACGAGGCCATCGGTCGGGACTTCCGCGGGCACCGTAGGATCAAGCACAAGGCGCAGGTCTACGCGATCGGGGAGACACATACTCAGACCGTCGAGGGCTTCTTCGGCCTGTTCAAGAACGGCGTCCGGGGCGTCTACCACGCGATCAGCGCCGACTACCTCCAGGCTTATCTAGACGAGTACGCCTTCCGCTACAACCGGCGTCACTCGAAGGAACCGCTGTTCTGGGCGATGCTCAACCGCGTCCAGAAGACAGCCCCAGCTTCCGCCTAGCGCGGTTCGAGGTCGCCTTCTCCAGGTCACGGAGGAAGTCGGCCTCGGTGTGGGCGGGGTCCTGCTTCACGTCGCGCTCGGGCGGCGTGGGGGCAGTCTTTTCTGGACGCTTGCGCCTTGGGCTCATCAGTTGGGCTTGCCTGGCTTAGGCCGTGACCTTCTCGACGATCGTAACGTCCTCGATCGGCCACGGCACGCTCTCAGGCTCCCGCCCCTCCGCCTGGGCTGCTGCCCACTCCTCCTCACGACAGGCCCAGACAACCGCGAAGTCATAACCGGGATCAACTGGGCCAAGGGCGACGCGGCGGAGCTGGTTGCCAAAGGCGTCCTGCACCTCGATGAGCTGGCCTTCGCTGGTTTCGATCATGGGTCTATTTTCGGAGGACACTTGCGGTATCGCAAGTGGAACGTCGGACTGTCCTGCGTTCCGGTATCACGCCCGCTATACTTGGCACCAACAGATCAACCCCTGTCCGGGAGAGTGCCATGACTAACGAAGTCCAAGACAAACCAGCAACCGAGTTCGTTCCCCCCTACATCTCGTTTGGCCAACTTGAGAACGTGTTCGAGCGGATGGCCAACGAGGGGGTCCCCGCTCGTATCGACCGCAGCTACCTCGGCTCTTGGTCCGGTTCGATGCAGGGCCACTTCCTTAAGGCGACCGCCTCGCTCGGCCTGCGCGACGAGCACGGACGGCCCACCGAGTTGCTGAAGAAGTTCGTCTCCGAACCCGACAACCGCCCTGCCCTTATGGCCGGTGTCCTCAACGAGAAGTACCCGGAGGCGATGGCCCTCGGCCAGAACGCCACCCAGCAGGAACTAGAAGACGTGTTTCGCAACTACGCGGGCATCAGCGGGACGACGACCCGCAAGGCAGTCACCTTCTATCTGCACGCCACCAAATACGCCGGTGTGCCGACCAGCCCGTTCTTCAAAGCGCCACGGCCCGCCCCGTCCAGCAAAGCGTCTCGCAACGGACGCTCACGGGCGCGTCGCGCGGCGAGCCAGCCGGAGGAGACGCCTACGCCGCCGCCTCCCGCAAAAAGCCCGCTCGACGGCCTGCACCCCTCGATCGTCACCCTGGTCCAGGAGCTGCCCTCCTTCGAGGGCGCAGACGGCAAGCCGGAGTTCTCCAGCGCCCAGCGGAACGCCTGGTTCGCCTACGCCAAAGCGACCTTCGACTTGATCTACGCGTTGCCGGACGGCGACGCGGGAGGCGCGGACGTGGCGTGAGGAGGGCTTAAGTCGACCCGCCCTTTAGGGGTAGCCGAGCGCGGCGGGCGACGTTAAACCCCCCGCGCTAGCCGCAGTCCTGTCCGGGCACAGCTAGCGCGGGGTCGGTACCTAATACAGGTAAATCGTACCAGTACCGGCCAACGGCCCGCCCGCTTTGGGCGGGCCGTTGCTCTAGGCAAAGTGCCCCGGCTGCAACGTCCCCGGCGTCCATCTGATGCCGTCGAGAAGGGTCGCCGGCTCGACTTCGAGCGCCCCGGCGAGCTTGGCGATGGTGTCCAATCGTGCCACCCGGAGACCGCGCTCCAACTGCGATATCTCGGTGCGATGGAGCCCAGCCCGAAACCCAAGCTCCTCCTGGCTGATGTCTGATGCCTCGCGGCAGCGGACGAGATTGGCAGCGAAGCGCTCTGCCACTGTCACGGCAGTTCCAGTTCCACGAACCGGAGTGCCGCCGCTGTGGGAACGACGGAGAGTCCGTGTGCTTCGAGCAGGCCGATAGCCACAAGATCGCGCGCGGCTCGCTCTGCTTCGTCTCCTTTGTCGATCTCCTTCGCCAGGTCCGGGATCGTTAGAGCCTTCGGGTGGGCGTCCAGCGCGAGCGCCAGCACGGCCCGTTGCACCCCGCGCTCAGGGCGCGGGATAGCCTTTTCTTGCATCGAGAGGTCCGCCTTTCGGTGCCGGGCGCCCGACTGTTCACGCAGTGCGGGCGCCACTGCTTTCAGTTGACGGCGAGAAAGCTAGGCGGGGAGCGGCTTTCGGAGGTACGTGCTTCGGCTACCTACTTACCCGGCGGCGGCGGAAAAAGTGCGCCAGGACCGGGACCCGGGCACCAGCACCTCGGACCCGAGCGCCACAGGCCTGGACCCGGGCGCCAGGCCTGTATCCATGCCTAGCGAGCCGAGGCGCGCTTGCCCGCGGAGCGGACGGCGCCGACCAGGCCCCAGAGGGAGACGATCGCCCAGGCGCACTCGAGCAGCAGGAAGCCCCACTGCGAGCCGCTGGCGGCGAGCACGGCGAGGATCAGCGAGCCAGCTAGATTGAGGCCGAGGTAGAGCCGCGAGCTCGGGTCGAGGCGCTCGAGTTGGGCGGCGATGTAGGCGACGAGGATCAGCACCGCGCCGATCACCTGGACGACCTGGTCCACGCTAGGCGGCCGCCGTCACGGCCGTGCCCGACCGCCACCGCTGTGAGCCGTCACGCTTGACCGGGAAGTCCGCCATCCTGGCCTCCATGCTCTCATGTGCTGGATGAGGCGAGCGCGCGCGACCCCCCTGGGGGCACTCCTGGCCGGGCTGGCGCTGCTCGCCGGCGCCGGCGGCTGCGGCCGCGCTGACGGGACGGCGCAGCGCGAAGAGCCGCCGGTGGTCGAACGATCCTCACCCGGGAAAGAGAAGCGCCCGGTCGAAACGGTCGAGCCCTCCCGCTGTCCCGGCGACCTGCACGGCTGCCGCAGCGTCGAAGGCCGGATCGTCTACGTCGAGCGGGTCGATCCCGACGGCGACGGCGACGCCCACTTCGTCGTCCTCGACTCCCAGGGCATCACGCTGCCGGGGCTGACGGCGATCGACGTGCGCCGCGGCCTGCGGCCGCACCCGCTGCCGGGTCCCGGCGGCCTGATCAGCGCCGCCGGCCCGGTCGAGACCGGCTCCTACGGCCAGCACCAGATCCACGCGCTGGAGCTACACGTCGGCCGCCGGCACTGAGTCGGGTTCGCCCCGGCGCCCGCGCAGGGCGCGCTCGCGCAGCGCGTAGAGGGCGATCGCGACCAGTGGCACGATGAAGTCCGACCAGAGCACGAGCCCGGTGTTGTCGGGCGCGTGGTTGTCGTGGATCGCCGCCTGGTGCAGGTGCCCGTAGGCGTCGCCCAGGTAGGAGATAGAGACCGCCACCACGGCGGCGAGCAGGAAGCGGTCGCGAAACCAGATGCAGAGCACGCCGAGCACGCCGATCGCCAGGTCGCCGAAGCCGACCTCGGTCTGGAAGCCGCCGTCACCGTTGGTGAAGCCGATTTCCCGCGCCGTGTCGGGACCGTCGAAGAAGTGGAACATCGCGCCGAAGATGGCGGCGACGCCGACCGCGACGACCATCCACCAGACGAGGAGGACCTCGAGCGTGCGGGCCGCGCTGCGCGGCCGGGTGTCGCGGTGAAGGTGGATCGCGGCGCCAATCAGGGCGATCGCGGCGAAGAAGGGAAAGGGCACTGTTCCTCCTGACGGTTGGCGGCGCCGCATTAGACCCGCTCCGACCGCGCGGCGTCAAGGGCGACTGGGCGGGTATTGGAGGTCATGGCAGCCTGGCCGATCCTGAAGCGGACCGCGCGCGAGTTCCGGGCGAAGAACCTCAGCGACTGGGCGGCGGCGCTCACCTACTACGGCCTGCTCGCGCTCTTCCCGGCGCTGATCGCGATGGTCTCGCTGCTGGGCCTCTTCGGCGACCCGCGCACGACGACGGAGAGCCTGACCGAGATCATCACCTCGATCGGGCCCGAATCTGCGGCAGAAACGTTTGAAGGGCCGATCGACTCGGTCGTCTCCAACCGCGGCGCCGCCGGCTTCGCCTTCGTCCTCGGCCTGGCGCTCGCGCTCTGGTCGGCCTCCGGCTACGTCGGCGCCTTCATCCGCGCCTCCAACGCGATCTACGAGACCGGCGAGGGACGGCCCTTCTGGAAGCTGCGGCCGCTGCAGTTGGCGGTGACCCTGGTGGCCGTCGTCGCGATGGCGCTGCTGGCGCTGGGGCTCGTGCTGACCGGGCCGATCGTCGCCGCCGTCGCCGACCCACTCGGCCTCGGCGACACCGCCGTCGCGATCTGGAACGTCGCCAAGTGGCCGGCGATGGCCGCCGTCTTCGTGCTCGTCATCGACCTCCTCTACTACGCCGCCCCCGACGCCCACCTGCGCGGCTTCCTCTGGGTCACCCCGGGCTGCCTGGTCGCGCTCCTCGCCTGGGCGCTCGCCTCCGCCGCCTTCGCCCTCTACGTCGCCAACTTCGGCTCCTACGACAAGACCTACGGCACCCTCGGCGGCCTCGTCGCCCTGCTGGTCTGGCTCTGGATCAGCAATCTGGCGATCCTCTTCGGCCACCAGCTCAACGCCGAGCGCGGCGGGGCGGCGGTGGGGTAGGGGCGGTGGCTTGGTGAACCCTGTGCTACCCCCCAGGGGCCTCGGGCCTCCTGTGGGGGAATCGATGTCCCAAGCGCCCGCGAAGCGGGCGCTTGGCGACGATCTATGAGCGCGCCCTGCGGGCGCGCTTAGAACCACGAGCTTGCGAGCCCTGTGGCGCCTGAGCCGCACCTCGGAGGAGCCCGCGCTGCCCTGCGATCGATCGACCCACCTATACGGTGACAAATCGATCGCTGGGCAGCGCC
>DASZSJ010000003.1:0-42301 GCA_035548675.1 Solirubrobacterales bacterium | reverse complement strand
CGTGACATAGCGACACGCTTTCGGCCCGTCGGCGGGGCGAAGCAGCCGCGATGAGTGCACCCTTCGGGCGGCGGCTCTGCGAGGTCTTGGAGAACCGGGCGTCGGGGGGGTATCGCCTCTTCTCGCTAATCGATCCTGAGGGGCCCGAGCCCCGGCCCGGCCAGTTCTACATGCTCGCCACCGAGCGGAGCTGGGACCGCGGCACGGGCCGCCCCTTCCTTCCCCGCGCCCTCTCAGTCGCCGAATGCGCTCCGCTGACTTCGTCTTTTTCCGCGGATACGACGAAAAAAGACGAAGTCAGCGGCTGGAGGCTCGACTTCCTGGTCGAAGGCATCGGCCCCGGCACCGACCGCCTCTGCGAGCTCGCGCCGGGCGAGCGAGTCTGGCTCAACGGCCCCCTCGGCAACTCCTTCAGCACGCCCCACGAACTGCATCAAATTTTCACTCAGCCAGGTAGAGAATTTGATGCAGTTCGACCGAGCGGGGCGATTCTCGTCGGTGGGGGGATCGGGATCGCGCCGCTGGCGCTGTTGTGGCGCACGTTCGCGGAGGGGAACGTGCCGACGCGGGTGCTGCTCGGATTCCGAGACGAGGCGCACTCGGGCGGGCTCGACGACCTCTTCGCCTGCTGCGAGGTGCGACTCGCCAGCGACGACGGTCACCGTGGCCATCGCGGCTACGTCACCGACCTGCTGGCAGCGATGCTCGCCGGGGACGACGCGCGCTCGGCCGCCGTCTACGCCTGCGGCCCGCCGCCGATGCTCGACGCCGTCGGCGCGCTGTGCACCGCGGCAGGCGTGCCCTGCGAGCTCGCGCTGGAGTCGCCGATGGCCTGCGGCTACGGCGCCTGCTTCGGCTGCGCGGTGCCCAGGGCCGGGGGCGGGTACTTGCGGCTATGCGTCGACGGGCCCGTGCTGCGGCCCGAGCAGATCGAGACGGCCGTCCATGCCTGAGTTCTGCGGCATCGAGCTGGCGCACCCGGTGATCAACGCCTCGGGCACCTTCGACGCGATCGCCGCGCGACGGGTCTACGGCGACGCCCTGCTGGAGAGCTTCCCCTTCTCCGCCTTCGTCTCGAAGACAATCACCCCCGCGCCGCGCGCCGGTAACGAGCCGCAGCGGATCTGGGAGACGCCCGCCGGCATGATCAACTCGATCGGCCTGCCGAACAAGGGCCTCGCGGGCTTCCTCGCCGAGGACTTGCCCCAGCTCGCCGAGTTGCCCGTCCCCCTGATCGTCTCGGCGATGGCGACGGATCGCGAGCAGTTCGCCCGCCTGGTCGGCGGCGTCGCCGAGCGTGACGAGGTGGCGGCGATCGAGCTCAACGTCTCCTGCCCCAACGTCCATTCCGGCCTGATCGTCGGCGAGCAGCCGGGTGAGACCGCGGCCTTGCTCGAAGCGCTGCGACCGCTGACCGCGAAGCCGCTGATCGTCAAGCTGACGCCGAATGTGGCCGCTCCAGCCGAGGTCGCGCTCGCCGCGGAGGAGGGTGGGGCCGATGCGGTCTCGCTGATCAACACGCTGAAGGCAAGCGCGATCGACCCGGCCACCGGCGAGCCCGGCATCGCCGCCGGCCACGGCGGGCTTTCCGGTCCGGCGGTGCGGCCGGTGGCCGTCGCTCAGCTCCGCTCGGTCGCCGCCGCGGTGAGCGTTCCCATCGTCGGCATGGGGGGCATCTGCAGCGGTGCTGATGCGAGGGAATTCCTCGCCGCTGGCGCGACCCTGGTCGCGGTCGGGACGGAGAGTTTTCGCGATCCTCTGGCTGGCAGCAGGGTCGCGGCAGAGCTCGCCGCCTAAACCTCCACTCGAGGTTCAGGTGAATTTCGGCGCAAATGGCTCCAATGGCCTTGCACGACCCTGACCCGCGGCTATACTCGCCGCCCACATGCCTGCCCCAGTCAAGACTTCCGCCGCCGCTCCGGAGCGTTCTCTGGACCAGCGGATGGATGCCCTCAAACGCGCCAACGACATCCGCACCGCGCGGGCGAAGCTGAAGAAGGACCTGAAAGCGGGCAAGGCCAACATCCACACACTGCTGCTCGATCCACCCGACTACGTGCTCACGGCGAAGGTCTTCGACATGCTGCTGGCGGTGCCCAAGTACGGTCGCGTCAAGACCAACCGCATCCTCAACCAGTGCCGGATCTCCCCGTCGAAGACGATCGGCGGCCTCTCCGAGCGCCAGCGGGCAGAGCTCGTTTCCCAGCTGCGTCGATAGCGACCGTTCGGCCGGTCAGTATCCCGGCCGTTCCATGTCCAAGGTCTTCGTAATAACCGGTCCTTCAGGCGTCGGGAAGGGAACCTTGATCTCGAAATTGCTCGAGCGGGTTCCCGACTTGGAGCTATCCGTTTCAGCCACCACGAGGGAGCCACGCAAGGGGGAGGTGAACGGGCGCGACTACCACTTCCTCACGCCCGAGGAGTTCGACGAGCGGATCAAGGCCGAAGACTTCCTCGAGTTCGCCACCTACAGCGGCCACCGCTACGGGACGCTGCGCTCGGAGGTCCGCAACCGCCTCGACCAGGGCCACTCGGTCGTGCTCGAGATCGAGGTCCAGGGCGCGCGCCAGGTGCGGGCGGCGATGCGCGAGTCGGTCCAGGTCTTCATCGCCCCGCCCGACCCCACTTCGCTGCGCCGCCGGCTCGAGTCGCGCGGCACCGACAGCCTCGAGGCGATCGACGCCCGGCTCGAGGTCGCCGAGCAGGAGCTCGCCGCCCAGGGCGAGTTCGCCCACACGGTCGTCAACGACGATCTCGAGCGCGCCGCCGCCGAGCTGGAGGGGATCGTGCGCGCTGAGCTCGGGATACCTCTTGGGACGGGCGACGCCAGCTGACGCACCCACGGACGCGCCTGGCCGGCGCCGGATCGGCACCCGCGATCCTCACGGGTAGTGCCGCTGCGCGCTGCGGCCGCGTGCGCCCAACTTGCCCAGTCGCATCCCCGCGTGCACATCGACTGGTGCCGACCGTCTAGACTCCCGGGCCGAATGATCAAACCACGCGTTGACAAGCTCCTCGATCACACCGACTCCCACTACGCGGCGGTCGTAGTCGCCGCCAAGCGGGCCCGGCAGATCAACAGCTACTACCACAGCCTCGGCGAGGGCAGCTTCGGCGAGTACCCGCCCCCGATGGTCGACATCCCGGGCGACAGGAACTACCTCTCGGTGGCGCTCGAAGAGGTCGCCGCCGGCAAGCTCAAGTACGAGTACCGCGCTTAGCGGTCGGACCGTCCCGGAGGACAGATGGCCAGGATCCTACTCGGCGTAAGCGGAGGGATCGCCGCCTATAAGGCGCTCGAGTTGGCGCGCTTGGCCACGACCGCCGGGCACGGCGTGCGGGTGCTGATGACCGAGGGGGCGGGCCGCTTCGTCGGTGCCGCCTCCTTCGAGGGGATCGTCGGCGCCCCGGTGCTCAGTTCCGAGTTCGAGCGCGACCCGATGCGCGGCGCCTTCCCCGGCGACCGGGCGCCGACCCACGACCCGATCGGCCACCTCGAGCTCGCCGCCAACTGCGACGCCTACCTGATCGCGCCCGCCTCGGCCAACACGATCGCCAAGCTGGCCAGCGGCGTCGCCGACTCGATGGTCACCACCTCCTTCCTCGCCTGTGCGGCGCCGCGCTTGCTGGCGCCGGCGATGAACGACCGCATGTACGCGGACGCCGCGACGCAGGCGAACCTGGCGACCCTGCGCGAACGCGGCGTCACCGTGATCGAGCCCGACGAGGGCGCGCTCGCCTCGCGCGGGGAGAGGGGCAAGGGGCGCCTGCCCGACCCCGCGCAGCTGCTCGCGCTCGTCGAAGCGCAACTGTCCCACGGCGAGCGCCCCTGGGACGGGCTGCGCGTCCTGGTCACCGCCGGCGGTACCCGCGAGCCGCTCGACTCGGTCCGCTTCCTCGGCAACCGCTCCAGCGGCCGCATGGGCATTGCCCTCGCCGCCGCGGCGAAGCGGCGTGGGGCGGAGGTCACCCTGATCGCCGCCAACGTCAGCCTCACCGCGCCTGCTGGCGTCCAGCGCATCGACGTCGCGACCACCGCTGAGCTCGCCGCCGCCGCCCGCGCCGAGTTCTCCTCTTGCCACGTCCTCGCCATGGCTGCGGCTCCCGCCGACTTCCGCCCGAGCGCCGCGGCCGAGGGCAAGCTCAGCCGCGACGCCTCCCTCGACCTCCACCTCGAACCGACCGAGGACATCCTCGCCGGCCTCGCCGCAAGCAAGGCCGAGAACCAAACCGTCGTCGCCTTTGCGGCCGAAGCGGGCGACAACATCGACCGCGCCCGCGACAAGCTCGCCCGCAAGAACGCCGACCTGATCGTCCTCAACGACATCTCCAACCCCGAGATCGGCTTCGAGTCCGAGGAAAACGCGGTCACATTGATTGACCACGACAGCGCAACGCCGGTAGCTCAAGCCTCGAAGGACGCAATAGCCGATGCGATCCTGGACAGGGTCGGAGAGTTTCGAAGCAGAGTAGCCAAGCCGGGGGCATAGCTCGCGGAGCCGACCTTGTCCGCGGCTTCTCGCGACAGGACCCGCCGCGCCGAAGCGGCTGGCCTCGATGGTGGCGCGAGCTATACTGGCTCAAGCTTTTTCGATACGTATCGCGTACGAGAAGTGGGCCTGGCCCACTTTTTTTACGCCTCGACCGAATGGCAGATCTCCAGCAAGACATCCAACAGCAGCTCCGCGAGCTCGACGCCGAGATCGATCTGATCGCGCTCGAGCAGCCGAGCTCCGAAGCGCTGCGCCTCTTCATCGACCACCCGAGTGGCGTCGACCTCGCCCTCTGTGAACGCGTCACCCACCACCTCAACCATCTGCGGACCGACTACTCGCTGGAGGTTTCCTCGCCCGGTCCCAAGTACCGCAACCGCAAGGAGACCACCCCGTGAGCAAGGAGATCGTCGAAGCAGTCAAGGGCCTCGAGCAGGAGAAGGGGATCTCCGCCGACAAGCTGATGGACGCGCTCGCCGACGCGCTCCTCTCGGCTTACAAGAAGACGCCCGGGGCGGCCAAATACGCCCGCGTCGACCTCGACCACGAGACCGGCGACTTCCGCGTCTTCGAATTGATCCTGCCGCCCGAGCTGGAGGAGAAGCTGCTGGCCGAAGCGGCTGAAGCGCAGGAGGAAGAAGAGCGCGAAGTCGACCCCGAGACGGGCGAACTGCGCGAGCCCGAGGAGCCCGAACTCGACCCCGAGATGATCGCTCCCTACGAGGACCAGATCACCACCCGCGACGTGACGCCCGACGACTTCGGCCGCATCGCCGCCCAGACCGCCAAGCAGGTGATCCTGCAGCGGATCCGCGAGGCCGAACGGATGATGATGTTCGAGGAGTACCAGGACCGGGTCGGCGAGCTGATCACGGGGATCATCCAGCAGTCCGACAAGCGCTACACGCTGGTCCAGCTGCGCGAGCGGGTCGAGGCGCTGCTGCCCAAGTCCGAGCAGGTCTACAACGAGCGCTACGACCACGGCATGCGGGTCAAGGCCGTGATAACCGACGTCTCCGACTCGACCAAAGGACCGGCAATCGTCGTCTCCCGCCGCAGCTCCGAGCTGATCAAGAAGCTCTTCGAAATGGAGGTGCCGGAGATCGCCGACAAATTGGTCGAGATCGTCGGCGTCGCCCGCGAGCCCGGCTACCGCTCGAAGATCGCGGTGATCTCCCACGCCGACGGCGTCGACCCGGTCGGCGCCTGCGTCGGCCCGCGCGGCTCGCGCGTGCGCATGGTCGTCTCCGAGCTGCGCGGCGAGAAGATCGACATCATCCCCCACAACGACGAGCCCGCCCGCTTCGTCGCCAAGGCGCTGTCGCCGGCCCGCGTGCGCGAGGTGATCGTCGACGACGACGAGCGCCAGGCGACCGTGATCGTCCCCGACGACCAGCTCTCGCTGGCGATCGGCCGCGACGGCCAGAACGCCCGCCTCGCCGCCCGCCTCACCGGCTGGCGCGTCGACATCAAGTCGGAGACCGAGTTCTCCGCCGAAGACGTCGCCGAGGAATTCGAGGGCGAGGAAGCCTTCGACGGGCGCTGCATGGCGGTGTTGACCACCGGCCGCCGCTGTCCCAACGCGGCGATCGAAGGCTCCACCTACTGCGGCCTGCCCCAGCACCAGGCGCTGAGCCGCTTCGAGACCAACCAGATGGCGGTGCTCGCCCCGATCTCCGAGGCCGAGGTTGAAATCCTCGCCGACCCGGATGCGGACCAGGGCCAGGTCGAGGAGATCGTCGAGCGCGCGGAGTCCCAATTCGTGGAGGAGGCCCCCGAGCAAGGAGCCGTCGAGGAGGCTTCCGTCGAGGGTTCCGAGGCTGAGGTCGCGGGTCCTGACGCGGCCGCGGGGGAGCCCGCGGGCGGCGGCGAGGTCTCCGCTCCCCGCTCCTCGGAGTCCACGCCACCCGCGGATGAGGCGTCTGAGCCCCAGGGCGGGGTCGCCGAGGCGGCTTCCGAGGAACCCATCGAGGCGGATTCGGCGGAGGCCGACGGAGCTTCTGAGGGGACTGTCGCCGAGGAGGCAGAGCAGGCGTAGTGGCTAAGAAGCGCGTTCACGAGATCGCGAAAGCGAAAGGCATCGAGAGCAAGGAGCTGCTCGCTGCGCTGAAGAAGGCGGGGATCGACGTCAAAACCGCGTCCTCGAGCGTCGACGAGGCGGCTGCCCTGAAAGCTCTCGACGGCAATGGAGCGACCCCGGCTGCCGCGCCGAAATCGGCCGCCAAAGCCGAGGCGCCGGCGCCGCAAGCGCCGGCCGCGCCGAAACGGGCCGAGGCGCCGGCGAAACCGGCCGCCCAGCAAGCTGCGCCGGCCAAGCAGTCCGCGCCCGCCCAGGCTCCCGCCAAGTCCGCCGCCAAGCCGGCGCCCCGGCCCGTGCGGGCCTCCAAGGGCCCGGTCCGCCCTCCGGACAAGGCCGCCGGAGCTGGGGGAGGCGGCGGTGCCGCTTCCAAAAAGCGCCGGGTCGTGATCGACTCGCAGGCCGCGCGCCGCGACCAAATGGGCGCCCCGCCGCCACAGCGGCCGCCCCGCCGCCGCGGCGGCCGCCGCCGCAAGCCGATGCTGGAGGAGCCGCCGCCCAAAGTGGATGAGGGGCCCGTAGAGCCGGAGGCGACCAAGGTGCCGGCCGGCGCCACCGTGCGCGAGGTCGCCGAGCTGCTCGGCCTCGGCAGCGCCGAGGTGATCAAGAAGCTGATGACGATGGGGGAGATGGCGACCCTCACGCAGACCCTCACCGACGACTCGATCAGGGCGATCGCCGACGAGTACGACCGCAAGATCGAGATCACGACCACCGCCGACGAGGAGCCCGAGGCGCCCGAGTTCGAGGACTCCGAGGAGGAGCTGACCGACCGGCCGCCGGTGGTGACGATCATGGGCCACGTCGACCACGGCAAGACCTCGCTGCTCGACGCGATCCGCGAGACCGAGGTTGCCGCGGGCGAGGCCGGCGGCATCACCCAGCACATCGGCGCCTACCAGGTCCACCACGAGGACA
Organism: Solirubrobacterales bacterium; assembly: GCA_035548675.1. GTDB lineage: Bacteria > Actinomycetota > Thermoleophilia > Solirubrobacterales > 70-9 > VRUE01. Next base: position 34,813 of record DASZSJ010000003.1, on the reverse strand, counting down.
AGACGATCACCTTCCTCGACACGCCCGGCCACGCCGCCTTCACCGCGATGCGCGCCCGCGGCGCCAAGGTCACCGACATCGCCGTGATCGTCGTCGCCGCCGACGACGGCGTCATGCCGCAGACCAAAGAGGCGATCGACCACGCCCGCGCCGCCGACGTGCCGATCCTGATCGCGGTCAACAAGATCGACAAGGAGGGCGCCCAGCCCGACCGCGTCCGCAACGAGCTCGCCGCCGACGGCCTCACCCCGGAGGACTGGGGCGGCGACACCGTCTACTGCGACGTCTCCGCCAAGACCCACGAAGGGCTCGACAACTTGCTCGACATGATCCTGCTCGTCACCGAGCTGGAGGAGCTCGGCGCCAACCCCGACGCGCCCGCCTCGGGCACCGTGGTCGAGTCCCAGCTCGATCCCGGCCGCGGCCCCGTGGTCACGATCCTGGTCCAGCGCGGCACGCTCGAGGTCGGCGACTCGCTCGTCGCCGGGCCGCAGTGGGGTCGGGTGCGGGCGATGGCCGACTTCACCGGCAAACGGGTCGAGGCGGCTGGGCCGGGAATGCCGGTCGAGGTGCTCGGCTTCGACGGGGTCTGCGACGCCGGCGAGTTCGTGCGCGCGGTCGAGAACGACCGCCGTGCCCGCCAGCTTGCCCAGGAGCGCGCCAACCGACTCAAGACCGAGGCGCTGGCTCGGCGCCAGGCGCGCAAGGTCAGCCTCGAGGAGGTCTTCTCGCGGGTCCAGGAGGGCGAGATCAAGGAGCTCAACATCGTGCTCAAGGCCGATGTCGCCGGCTCGCTGGAGGCGCTGCAGGACGAGATCGCCAAGGTCCCGCAGGAACGGGTCGGGATCAACATCATCCACTCGCAGACCGGCGGCATCAACGAGTCCGACGTGATGCTGGCGGCGGCCTCGGAAGCGATCATCATCGGCTTCAACGTGCGCCCGCTGGCCGACGCCCGCCGCGCCGCCGAGCGCGAGGGCGTCGATATCCGCACCTACTCGGTGATCTACAAAATCACCGAAGACCTGCGCAACGCGATGGAGGGTCTGCTCGAGGCGGTCGAGGTCGAGGAGACGCTGGGCGAGGCCGAGGTCCTGCAGACCTTCAAGGCCTCCAAGGTCGGCCGCATCGCCGGCTGCATCGTCAACGAGGGCAAGGTCACGCGCGACGCCAGCGTGCGCCTGATTCGCGAGGGCACGGTGATTTGGGACGGCAAGCTCGGCTCCCTGCGCCGCTTCAAAGACAACGTGCAAGAAGTGGAGCAGGGCCAGGAGTGCGGCATCGTCCTCGACGGCTACGCCGACGTCAAGGAGGGCGACGTGCTCGAGTTCTTCGCGACGAAACAGGTCGAGCAGACGCTGGAGTGAGGGACTAAGATGGCCGCGCCTCGCATGCGACGCATCAACGAGGTGCTCCGCGAGGTGATCGGCGCCGCCATCGCCGAGCTCAGTGACCCGCGCATCGGCTTCGTGACCGTGACTTCCGTGGAGACAAGCCCCGATCTGCGCGCCGCCAAGGTGCACGTCAGCGTGCTCGGCACTGAGTCCGAGCGCGAGGAGACGATGGCCGGACTGCGCTCCTCGCACGGCGTGATCCAGTCGAAGATCGCCGCCGAGACGCGGATGAAGCGCACGCCGACGCTGAGCTTTCGTTATGACGAGACGGTCGAGCAGGGCATGCGGATCACGCGCCTGCTCGAGGAGGAAGAGGAGCCGCTCGCGGGGGAGGGCGAATGAGCGACGGCACCGGCCTCGCCACGGCCGGCATCGAGGAGGTGCTCGCCGAGCTGCGCTCGCGCGAGCGCTTCCTGCTCACCGCCCACGAGGGCCCCGACGGCGACGCGCTCGGCTCGCTGCTCGGCATGCACCACCTGCTCGGCCAATTGGGCAAGGACTCGGTGATGTTCATGGCGGCCAAGGAGTTCCCGCTGCCGATCGAGTACCGCTTCCTGCCGCTGGAGGAGGTCTTCCACGAGGAGCCCGCGGACATGGCCGACCGCACCGTGGTCTTCCTCGATTGCGGCAACATCGACCGCATGCCGGTCGAGTTCCTCAGCAGCGGAGACACCTTCCGCATCAACATCGACCACCACCACGACAACACCCGCTTCGGCGACGTCAACCTGGTCGAGACCGGGGCCTCCTCGACCGCGGAGATCGTCTACGACCTGGCCATCGCCCTGGGGGCCGAGATAACCCCCGAGATGGCCTCGGCGCTCTACGTCGGCCTGATCACCGACACGGGCAAGTTCATGTACGAGAACACGAACGCCCGCACGCACCGCATCGCCGCCGAGCTGATCGACGCCGGCGTCGCCGTCGACGAGACCTACCGCCGGCTCTACGAGCACGTCCCGATCGAGAAGCTGCGCCTGCTCTCGCGCGCGCTCGAGGGCATCCGCCGCTACTGCGGTGAGCGCCTCGTCGTCTCCTACATCACCGCCGCCGACTACGAGGCCAGCGGCGCGGGGGAGGAGATGACGGAGGGGATCATCGATCACCTGCGCTCGATCGAGGGCATCAAGGTGGCGGCGCTGATCCGCGACCAGGGCGACCGCGGCCGCTCCGCGCGCAAGGTCAGCCTGCGCTCGAGCGAGGGCGAGGTCGATGTCTCGGCGATCGCCCGCGTCAACGGCGGCGGCGGGCACAAACGCGCCGCCGGCTTCTCGACCGACCTCGAGCTGGACGAGCTGGTCAGCTTCCTCTGCGATGAGGTGAAAGCGCAGCTCGGCGCCTGAGCGTGAGTGCTCGCGACGGGGGATCGGTGCTGCTCTGCGACAAGCCGGCGGGCAAGACCTCCCACGACCTGGTCGCGGCCGTGCGCCGGGAGCGCGGCGGCAAGGTTGGCCACGCCGGCACGCTCGACCCCTTCGCCACCGGCCTGCTCCTGGTCCTGATCGGCCGGGCGACCCGCCTGCAGCGTTTCTTCGTCGCGCTGCCGAAGACCTACCTGGCCACGGCGCGGCTCGGCTGGCGCTCGAGCACGGGCGATCCCGACGGCGAGTTGACCGAGACCGGGCGCGTGCCGGCCTCGCTGGAGCTGCCCACGGGGAAGGTGCGCCAGCGGGTGCCGATGACCTCGGCCGTCCGCGTCGGTGGCGAGCGCCTCTACCGCAAGGCCCACCGCGGCGAGGTGGTCGAGACGCCGGAACGCGAGGTCGAGGTCTACTCTGCCGAGCTGTTGAGCAGCGATGCCGAGAAGAGCGCCCGCTACGAGATCGAATGCTCGGCCGGCACCTACGTCCGCACCCTGGTCGAGACGCTCGAGGACGCCTACTGCGCCGAGCTGCGCCGCACCGCGATCGGCCCTTTCCGTGTCGAGGACGCCGGCGCCGAGCTCGACCTCGCCCGCGTCGCCGAGCTCGTCCCCGCCACCGCGGAGGCGCTCCGGTGAGCTTCCGGTGCGCCTTTCCCACGCTATCCGGGGCAAAAGCGCACCGGAAGGAGGTGGGGGGGTGAATATCCGGGTCACTTCGCTGCCCGACGCCGAGCCGCGGCCGCGGCACGTGGCGATCGGCACGTTCGACGGTGTGCACAAGGGTCACCAGGCGGTGATCGACGCCGCCGACACTGTCCTCACCTTCGATCCGCATCCGCTCGAGGTCCTGCACCCGGCGGCGCTGCCGAAGCTGATCATGCCCTTCGGGGTCAAGCGCGACGTGATCGAGGGGCTCGGCGTCGAGGAGCTGGTCGTGATCCCCTTCGACCGCGAGTTCTCCCGGCGCAGCGCCGAGGAATTCATCGAGGGCGTTCTGATCGAGACGCTCGGTGCTGAGGAGGTCTCGGTCGGCGAGAACTTTCGCTTCGGCGCCAAGGCAAAGGGCGACCCGGCGATGCTCGCGGCGCGCGAGGAGTTCGAGACCCGGGTCGTGCCGCTGGTCGAAATGGACGGCGAGACGATCTCCTCGACCCGGATCCGCGCCCTCGTCGCCGCCGGTGACATGGAGGGCGCCCGCCACTGCCTCGGCGCTCCCTTCATGGTCGAGGGCGAAGTCGTCAGCGGCGACCAGCGCGGCCGCGAGCTGGGCTTCCCGACCGCGAACATCGTGCCCGACGACCGGCTCGCGATTCCCGGCCACGGCGTCTACGCCGCCTTCGCCAACGGTGTGCCCGCCGCCGTCAACGTCGGCGTCCGCCCGACCTTCGAGAGCGGTCGCGGCGTCCTGATCGAGACCTACCTGATCGACCGCGAGGAAGACCTCTACGGCAGCACCCTGCGCGTCGCCTTCGTCGAGCGCCTGCGCGGCGAGAAGCGCTTCGCCAGCGTCGAGGAGCTGATCGCGCAGATGAAGCTCGACGTCGAGGACGCGCGGCGGGTCTGTGCCGCCTTCGAACCCGCCGGCCCGGAATGAGCCCTCGCCCCCATCGCTGGGGCGGTCGCTGTGCTACTTTGCAGCGGCCGTGACCCGCCGGGTGCACGGCGTTTTTACGAGATGAGCCTGACCAAGGAGAAAAAGAGCGAGCTGATCGGCAAGTACGGTCGCGCCAACGGCGATACCGGCTCTGCCGAGGTCCAGGTCGCCCTGCTCACCGAGCGGATCAACGAGCTCACCGAGCACCTGCGCACGCACGCCAAGGACCACCACTCGCGCCGCGGCCTGCTGATGCTGGTCGGCAAGCGCCGCCGCATGCTGCGCTACCTCGAGCGCAACGACCTCGAGCGCTACCGCGCCCTGGTCGCCGACCTCGGCCTGCGTCGATGATCGCAGCGGGGCAACCCGCGCCCGAGTTCACCCTGCGCGACCAGGATGGCGAGCGGGTCTCGCTCTCCGACTTCCGCGGCCGCAAGGTGCTCCTCGTCTTCTACCCGCTCGACTTCAGCCCCGTTTGCAGCGACCAGCTCTCGATCTACCAGGAGGTCAAGCCCGAGATCGAGGCCAAGGGCGTGACGATGGTCGGGATCAGCGTCGACAGCGGCTTCGCCCATAAGGCCTTCCAGGACAAGCTCGGCATCGACACGCCGCTGCTTGCCGATTTCGAGCCCAAGGGCGAGGTCGCCCGCGCCTACGGCGCCTACATCGACGAGGTCGGTCACGCCAACCGCTCGCTCGTCCTCGTCGACGAGGAGGGCGCGGTCGAGTGGGTGCACGCCTCGTCGACGCCGCTGGAGATCCCCGGCGCCAACCTGATCTTCGACGCCCTTTCCGCGGCTTAGCGAGGCCCTGGGAGGGCCAGGGCTTCCTCGAGGCCTCGACGGCGTGAACGAGCTGACCAGCGCCGCGCTGCCGCCCCCCGGGCCCGGCGACCACCGCAGGGGGGAGGGGCCGCTGCTGATCGTCTACGCCGACCTCGGCTGTCCCTACTGCGCCTCGGCCTGGTCCGAGCTGTGCGCGCGGCCGGCGACGGTCGTCTTCCGCCATTTCCCCGTCGCCAGCAAGCACCCGCGCTCACCCGCCCTGCACGCCGCCGCCGAGGCGGCCGGTAGGCAGGGCGCCTTCTTCGCCATGGTCGATTCGCTCTACGGGGATCGCGGCCACGTCGACGATCCCCACCTCTGGCGGCGGGCCGAGGAGCTCGGCCTCGATCTGGAGCGCTTCGAGGCCGACCGCCGCTCAGAGGCGGTCGCCGCCCGCGTCCGCCGCGACTTCGAGTCCGGCATCCGCGCCGGCGTCACCGGCACCCCCGCCGTCTTCCCCCACCGCTGACTTCGTGGTTAGTGCTCCGTATGCACTCACAAAGGCGAAGTCAGCGGATTGCGGCGGGGGCTGGGGATCCCGATGGGTCTTGAAGCTCTGTACTCTCTTTTGCGACAGAGAACGAGAGTTCTGAATGCAGATGGTCGCCAATCCGGGCGGCCGGAGGTAAGACAATTCAATGAGCATGTTTGACGTAAGCCGGGTCTCGGCGGATGTCGGCGACAGCCAGATTTCCTTCGAGACGGGCAAGCTCGCCCGTCAGGCGAGCGGCGCCGTGGTCGTCCAGTCCGGCGACACCAAGGTCCTCTGTACCGCGACGATGGGCAACCTGCGCGACGTGGACTTCCTGCCGCTCACCGTCGACGTCGAGGAGCGGATGTACGCCGCGGGCAAGATCCCCGGCTCGTTCTTCCGTCGCGAGGGCCGCTCGGGCGAGAAGGCGACGCTGACCGCGCGCATGATCGACCGCCCGATCCGCCCGCTCTTCCCCAAGGGCTGGCACTACGAGACGCAGCTGGTCGCGATCCCGATGTCGGTCGACCAGGTCCACCCCTACGACATCCTCGCGATGAACGGCGCCTCCGCCGCGCTGGCGATCTCGCCGGTCCCGGTTGCCGCCCACGTCGGCGCCGTTCGCATCGGCAAGCTCGACGGCGACTTCGTCGTCAACCCCTCCGAGGAGGATCACCCCGAGCTCGAGCTCGACCTGATCGTCGCCGGCACCGACGAGGCGATCCTGATGGTCGAGGCCGGCGCCGACGGCGTCACCGAGCAGGAGATCCTCGACGCGCTCGACATCGCCCACGGCGAGATCAAGAAGCTCTGCGCCGCGATGGAGGAGTTGCAGCAGAAGGCCGGCAAGGAGAAGATCGAGGTCGAGGCCCCGAAGATCGACGAGGGCCTACTCGCCGACATCCGCGCCTCCCACGGCCAGGCCCTGGTCGACGCGATCGCCACCGAGGGCAAGCTCGAGCGCTACGAGGCGATCGACAAGGTCAAGGAGGAGGTCGTCGAGAAGTACGCGCCGGAGAGCGACGACAGCGAGGCTGACGCGGACCGCAAGTCCGAGGTCGGCGCCGCCTTCGACGCGATCGAGAAGGACACGATCCGCAAGGCGATCGCCGTCGACAAGAAGCGCCCCGACGGCCGCGCCCAGGACGAGATCCGCCCGATCGAGTGCGAGGTCGACATCTCCCCGCGCGTGCACGGCTCGGCGCTCTTCACCCGCGGCGAGACGCAGATCCTCTCCAACGCGGCGCTGGGCACGACGCGCATGGACATGCGTATCGACACGCTCGGCCTCGAGACCTCGAAGAAGTTCTGGCACCACTACAACTTCCCGCCCTTCTCGGTCGGGGAGGCCGGCTTCATGCGCGGTCCCAAGCGCCGCGACATCGGCCACGGCGCGCTCGCCGAGCGGGCCCTCGCGGCGACGATCCCCAGCGAAGAGGACTTCCCCTACGTGATCCGGGTCGTCTCCGAGACCCTGGAGTCCAACGGCTCCTCCTCGATGGGCTCGGTCTGCGCCTCCTCGATGGCGCTGCAGGCGGCGGGCGTGCCGGTCAGCGCACCGGTCGCCGGCGTCGCCATGGGCCTGATCAAGGAGGGCGACGACTACATCGTCCTCACCGACATCGCCGGCGTCGAGGACCACCTCGGCGACATGGACTTCAAGGTCGCCGGCACCGCGGACGGGATCACCGCCCTGCAGATGGACATCAAGATCACCGGCGTCACCTTCGAGATCCTCACCGATGCGCTGGAGCAGGCCAACAAGGGTCGCCAGTTCATCCTCGGCAAGATGGCGGAAGCGATCGACGGGCCGCGCGAGCAGCTCTCCAAGCACGCGCCGCGGATCGAGTCGATCAAGATCGACCCCGAGAAGATCGGCGCCGTGATCGGCAAGGGTGGCGAAACCATCCGCGCCCTCTGCGAGGAGTTCGAAGCCGAAATCGACGTCGAGGACGACGGCACGATCCGCATCTACGCGCCGACCGGGGAACTGGTCGAAGCCTGCGTCGCCCGCATCCAGTCGATGACCAAGGAGGCCGAAGTCGGCGATCGCTACGAGGCCGCCAAGGTCGTCAAGACGACGACCTTCGGCGCCTTCGTCGAGCTGGTCAAGGGCACCGACGGGCTGCTGCACATCTCCAACGTCAAGCCGGGGGAGAGGGTCGACTCGGTCGACGACGTGCTCAGCTCCGGCGACGAGATCGACGTCACCGTGGTCGAGGTCGACCGCGAGCGCGGTCGCATCGGCCTGCGTCTCTCCACCGACCCCTCGGTCGAGGGCAAGAGCGCCGAGGAGCTGGCCGAGGTCGGTTCCGGCGACGGCGGCTCGCGCCGCAACGGCGGCGACCGCGGCGGTCGCGGCCGCGAGCGTCGTCCCCGGCGCGAGCGCGAGCGCCGCGGCTAGTTGAGCGCAACCGTCACAACCCAGGGGTCGGGCGTCCGGGTCGTCACCGAGGCGGTGCCCTCGGTGCGCTCGGTCGCGCTCGGCCTCTGGGTGAAGACCGGATCGCGCAACGAGACGCCGGCCCAGGCCGGCGTCTCGCACTTCCTCGAGCACCTGCTCTTCAAGGGCACCGCGCGCTTCTCGGCGATCGAGATCGCGGAGACGCTCGACGGGCTCGGCGCCGCGGTCAACGCCGCGACGGGCAAGGAGACGACGCACCTGCACGCGCGCTTCCTCGACGAGCACACCGAGGAGGTCTTCGACCTGCTGGCCGAGATGCTGCTGGCGCCGACCTACCCCGAAGTCGACTCCGAGCGCGAGGTCGTGCTGGAGGAGATCGCGATGTACGAGGACGAGCCCCAGGATCGCGTCCACGACATCCTCGCCGACGCGGTCTTCGGCGGCCACCCGCTGGGCCGGCGGGTGCTGGGCGAGGCCGAGGTGATCAGCTCGGTGCCGGTGCCCGAGATCGAGGCCTACCGCAGCGCCCACTACACGGGGCCCAACATCGTCGTCGGCGCCGCCGGCAACGTCGAGCACGGGCGCATTGCCGAGTTGGCGGAGCGCCTCGTCCAGCCGCCGAGCGCCGCGGCCGAGGGCAGCGCCCCGGCGGCAGCCGACGCCCGCGCCCGGCTGCGCTTCTACGCGAAGGACACCGAGCAGTACCACATCTGCTTCGGCGCGCCCGGCATCACCCGCGAGGACGACCGCCGCTACGCCCTCGCAGTGCTCGACTCGATCTTCGGCGGCTCCAGCTCCTCGCGGCTCTTCCGCGAGGTGCGCGAGAAGCGCGGCCTCGCCTACGCGGTCGGCTCCTACAACGAGCAGTACACCGACTCCGGCCTCGTCGCCAGCTACGTCGGCACCCGCGAGGACAACGTCGAGGAGGCCTGCGCGATCATCGGCGCCGAGCTCGGCCGCCTGCGCTCCGAGCCGGTCTCGGCCGAGGAGCTCTCGCGCGGCAAGGAGAGCGTCAAGGGCCGACTCGTGCTCTCCTCGGAGTCGACGGCGGCGCGGATGTCGCGGATCTCCCGCGCCACGCTCTTCGGCCTGCCGATCGACAGCCTCGACGAGATGCTGGCCAAGGTCGATGCGGTGACGGTCGATGACCTGACCGCGCTGGCGGCGGAGCTCTACGGGCCCGAGCGGCTTTCCGCCGCCTGCGTCGGCCGCGAGGAGTCGCGCTTCCGCGGGGTCCTCGGCCCGGTCAGCGAGGCGCTGGTCGCGGCATGATCCGGGTCGCCGTATCCGGCGCGGCGGGCCGCATGGGCGAGGCCGTCTGCGAGACCGTCGAGGGCGCCGCGGACACCGAGCTCAGCGGCAGGGCGGACCCGGCGCTCGGCACCGAGCTGGGCAATGTCCTGGAGGGCGCCGACGTCGTCGTCGACTTCACCAGGCCCGACACGGCGCTTGCCAACGCCGAAGCCTGCCTCGCCGCCGGCGTCCACGTCGTCGTCGGCACCACCGGCTTCGACCTCGAGGCGCTGCGGGCCGCCGCCGAGGTCTCCGAAGCAAACGCCTTCGTCGCGCCCAACTTCGCGATCGGGGCCGTGCTGCTGATGGAGGTGGCGCAGAGGATCGCCCCGCACATGCCCGAGTGCGAGATCGTCGAGCTGCACCACGACCGCAAGCTCGACGCGCCCTCCGGTACGGCGCAGCGCACGGCCGAGCTGATCGCGGCCGCCGGCGGCAACGTTCACGAGCCGATCCACTCGGTCCGCCTGCCGGGCCTGGTCGCTCACCAGGAAGTCGTCTTCGGCGGCGAGGGCCAAACGCTGAGCCTGCGCCACGACTCGATCGACCGTCACTCCTTCATGCCCGGCGTCCTGCTCGCTGTACGCAAGGTTGCCGGCCTGCCCGACCGCTTCACGGTTGGCCTGGAGAAGCTGCTCTGAGCTTGAGATACCCTGGCGCCATGAAGGAGATCCGCGGAGTAATCACGGCAATGGCCACGCCGTTCGACGAGGACGGCCGCGTCGACGAGGCCGCCGCGCTGAAACTCGCGACCCACCTGCTCGAGCACGGCTCGCACGGGTTGGTGATCTCCGGCTCGACCGGCGAGGCGCCGACGCTGACCGACGAGGAGGCGCTGGTCCTCCTGCGCGCGATCCGGGCCGAGGTTGGGGAAGACACCCTGCTGATCTGCGGCACCGGCACCAACTACACCCAGCACTCGATCGAGCTGACCCAGGGCGCGGTCGAGGCGGGCGCCGACGCGGCGCTGATCGTCACCCCCTACTACAACAAGCCGAATCCGGCCGGGATCCTGGCCCACTTCGAGGCGATCGCCGCCGCGGTCTCGGGCTTCCCGCTGATCGCCTACAACATCCCCTCGCGGGTGGTGGTCAACGTGCCGCCCGAGCAGCTGGCCGAGATCGCCAAGATCGAGGGCGTGGTCGCGGTCAAGCAGGCCAACAACGACGACCTGCAGCCGATCGAGGGCATGGAGGTCCTCGCCGGCAACGACGAGATCTTCCTCCGCACCCTGGAAATCGGCGGTGCCGGCGGCATCCTCGTCGCTTCGCACCTCATCGGCCCGCAGATGCGGGAAGTCTGGGACGCGGTGCAGGCCGGTGAGCTGGAGCGCGCCCGCGAGATCGACGCCGGGCTGCGCGACGTCTACGCGGCGATGGGCGTGACCACGAACCCGATTCCGGTCAAGGCCGCGCTGGAGATGACGGGCCTGATCCCGTCGGGAACCTTGCGACTCCCCCTCGTGCCCGCCGACGCGGAGCAGAGGGCGACCGTGCGGGCGGCGCTCGAAGGCGTCGGCCTCACCCCGGTGACCCCCTAGTGCCCGGCTCCAAGCTGCGCGTTCTTCCGCTCGGGGGACTGGGCGAGATCGGCAAGAACATGACCGTGATCGAGTACGACGGCCGCATCGTCGTCGTCGACACCGGCCTGATGTTCCCGACCGCCGAGATGCTCGGCATCGACCTGGTGCTGCCCGACTTCTCCTACCTGCGCGATCGGGCCGAGGACATCGAGGCGATCGTGCTCACCCACGGGCACGAGGACCACGTCGGCGCGCTGCCCTACGTGCTGCGTGAGATCGGCATGCCGCCGGTGATCTACGGCGGCCTGCTGACGATCGGCATGGTTCGCTCCAAGCTCGACGAGCACAAGCTGAAGGAGGCGCCGCTACAGGAGCTGCCGGCGGGGGAGACGGTCCAGGCCGGGCCCTTCGAGATCGAGCTGATCCACCTCTCGCACTCGATCCCGGACGCCCGTGGCGTGCTGCTGACGACGGAGCTGGGCTCGGTGCTGATGACCGGCGATTACAAGTTCGACCAGACCCCGGTGGACGGCCGGCCGGCCGACATCTCGCGCCTCGCCGAACTGGGTCGCGACGGGCTGCTGCTGCTCTGCGGGGACTCGACCAACGCCGACCGCCCCGGGGTCGCCCCCTCGGAGTCGAGCGTCGGCCCGGCCCTGCTCGACACCTTCGCCGACTGCAAGGGCCGCATCATCGTCACCTCCTTCGCCTCGAACATCCACCGCGTGCAGCAGGTGATCGACGCCGCGGTCGAGCTCGACCGGCGCGTCGCCCTGGTCGGCCGCTCGATGCGCAAAAACTTCAACATCGCTTCCAACCTCGGTATCGCCGAGGCGCCGAGCGGCCTCTTCATCCAGCCGCGGGAGATCGAGAGCTTCCCCGACGAGAAGGTGATCGTGATCTCGACCGGCAGCCAGGGCGAGCCGCTCTCGGCGCTGCGGCGAATGGCCAACAACGACCACCGCGACGTTGAGCTGCACTCCGGCGACACCGTCGTCTTCTCGGCGACGCCGGTGCCGGGCAACGAGCGCGCCGTCAACGAGACGATCGACCGCATCTTCGAGATCGGCGCCAAAGTCGTGACCGCCAAAGACGCGCCGATCCACGCCTCCGGGCACGGCTGGCAGGAGGAGCTGAAACTGATGCTCAACCTGACCAAACCGCGCTACGTGCTGCCGGTGCACGGCGATCACCAGCGCCTGCGCCTGCACTCGGAGCTGGCGCAGTCGGTGGGCATCGACCCCGAGCGCGTCTTCCAGGGCCGCAACGGCCTGCCGCTGGAGATCGACGCCGACGGTGCCCGCTTCGGCGAGGACATCCACGCCGGCGTGATCTTCGTCGACGGCGTCAACGTCGGCGAGCCCGACGACGTCGCCCTGCGCGACCGCCGCGAGATCTCCGCCGACGGCATCTTCATCGTCGTCGCCACGATCTCCTCCGAGGACGGCCACGTCGTCGCCGACCCCGAGGTCCTCTTCCGCGGCGTCTCCTTCCTCGCCGAGGCCGACGCGCTGGTCGAGGACCTGCGCGACCTGGTCGAGGACTCACTCGAGGACGCCGCCCGCGCCGGCACCCGCGAGCTGCACTTGATCCAGGAAGACCTCCACGACGCCGTAGCCGGCCTCGTCTACGAAAAGCTCCGCCGCCGCCCAATGATCATCCCCGTCGTCGTCGAGGTCTAAGCGTCTGCCGCCGACGGGCCGGAATGGTGACACTGCGACACGTTTTCGGCCCGTCGGCACAAAAAAAGGACCCGCCGGGGATGTTGGGGAGAGCCCGGCGGGTCCTGTGTCTCGTCCACGGGTAAACCTAGGCGGCTCCGCTAAAGCGCGGCTAAAAGCTGGGGGCCGGCTGCGAGACCCGTTGCAGTGGGATGCGGACGCGGAACTGGGCGCCGCCGGCTGCCGATTCACCGACTTCGACCGTGCCCTGGTGTGAGTCGGCGACGGCGCGGACGATCGCCAGGCCGAGGCCGCTGCCCGGGCCGACCGCCGTGTCGGCGGGCCCGTCACCGCGGACGAAGCGGTCGAAGATCTGCTCGCGCAAGCGCGGCGGAATGCCCGGTCCGTCGTCGGCGACCTCGACCACCGCCTCCTCGCCGACGCGGCGCACGTGCAGTTCGATTCGCGCTCCGGCCGGGGTGTGGCGGGTCGCGTTGTCGAGCAGGTTGAGGACCATGCGGTGCAGCTCGTCGGGGTTGCCGTTCACCGGCAGTACCTGTTCGTTGTCGATCTCCAGCTCGTGGTCGCGCATGATCGGCGCCAGCTCGACCGCCGCGTTGCCGGCGATCTCGGCCAGGTCGCACTCGTGATGGGCACCGGCGCGGCCGGCGTCGGCGCGGGCGAGCAGCAGCAGGTCGGCGACGAGGCGGCTCATTCGCCGCGAGGAGCGCAGCGCCGAGTCGACCATCGCCCGGTCTTCCTCGTGGTCGGCGGAGCGCAGTGAGGCCTGCAGCAGCTCGAGGTTGGCGAGCACGCTGGTCAGCGGCGTGCGCAGCTCGTGCGAGGCGTCGGCGACGAACTCGCGCTGCTTCTGCAGGGCGGCCTCGCGCTCGGTCCGCGCCGCGTCGAGCGAGCGCAGCATCTGCTCGAGGGTGCGGGCCAGCTCGCCGACCTCGTCGTCGACTTTGGGATCGGGCATGTGCCCGGAGGGATCGCCGGTGGCGGAGATCTTCCGCGCGGTTGCGGTCAGGGCCGAGATCGGCCGCATCGCCCGCGCTGCGATCGCGACCCCGGCGAGGCTGGCGAGCAGGGTGCCGCCGAGGATGCCGGCGGCGATGAAGAACCAGAGGCGGTCGACGGTCGAGTCGAGGTGGGCGACGCTGCGGCCGTACTGGACGAAGCCGGTCGTGACCCCGAGGTCGCCGGTGATCGGCGCCGTGGCGACGCGCATCTGGCCGTATGTCGCCAGCCCCGCGACCGGCTCGCCGAGGGTCTGCGCGTGGGTGCTTTCCTTGATCAGATTGCCTTCGGCGTCGAAGACGCGCGCCGAGGCTTCGTCGGGGCGCACGAAGTCATCGAGGTCCGGGCCCCGCCTCAGGGGCCCCAGCGGGGTGTTGATGATGCGGCTTTCGGCCGCGAGCGTCTGCGCCGCGCTGCTGACCTGGCGGTTGAAGTCGTCGCGGATGCGGCTGGTCGCGACCTGGCCGATCACGGCGCCGAAGACGAGCAGGATGAACAGGGTGAGGCTTGCCGAGACGGCGGCCAGCCGCCAGCGCACCGGCCAGTTGTAGGGCCGCAACCGCTGGGGCCAGCGTGCGGTGGCCTTGCGCACAAAGCCCAAGCCGCTACTCCTTGAGCACGTAGCCGGCGCCGCGTTTGGTGTGCAGCAGGCGCGGCTCGCCGCCCGCCTCCAGCTTGCGGCGCAGGTTGGAGATGAAGACGTCGATCGTGTTGGTCGCCGCGGTCGGGTCGTAGCCCCAGACGTCGTCGAGCAGGCGCTCGCGCGAGACGACGAGGCGCTCGTTGCGCATCAGGAACTCGAGCAGCTCGAACTCGCGGTTGGTCAGCTCCAGCTCGCGCTCGCCCCGTTTCACCTCGCGCGTGTCGGGGTTGAGCGTGAGGTCGCCGACCTGCAGCGAGGCGGCGCCGCGCGGCGGTCGGCGCCGCAGCAGGGCGCGGATCCGCGCCAACAGCTCCTGGCGCTCGAAGGGCTTGACCAGGTAGTCGTCGGCGCCGCTGTCGAGGCCGCCGACCCGGTCCTCGGTCTCGGCGCGCGCGGTCAGCATCAGGATCGGCACGTCGCCCTCTTCCCGCAGCCGCCTGCAAACCTCAACACCGTCGAGTCGCGGTAGGCCGAGATCGAGGACGACGAGGTCGGGGACGAAGCCGTTGGCGACGTCGAGTGCGTCGATGCCGTCGGCCGACGTCTTCACCTCGTAGCCCTCCTGGCGCAGCGAGCGCCGCAGGACGTCGGCGATCTCGGCATCGTCCTCGACGACCAGGACGCGTGCGCTGGCGATCTCCGTCTCGCTGGTCAGCATCGCCACCGATGTTAACCCGCGCTGCTGGCCCCGAAACCAGCATTTAGCGCCCTTTTAGTCAAACCTCCCCGCTGACTTCGCCTTTATACGTCCTATAGCCCCAGAAAAGGCGAAGTCAGCGGGGGCGCAGGGGAGCCGGCTTCGGCGTCGAAGCGGGCAGCATGTTCGTGCGTAATAAGAAGCGCGCAGGTTCGCGCCGTAAACCTCAGGGCAAGGCCAAAGCGAAGAAAGCATCGCGGGGGAGGGGGTTTCACCTGCCGGAGGGGCTGCAGCAGCGGCACCTCGACCTGATCGGCCTCTTCCTCATCGCCGCCGGCGTTTACCTGACCTTCGTCCTCTTCTTCGGTTGGGACGGCGGCAAGGTCGGCTATGGGATCGAAACGGGGCTCGAGTATCTGCTTGGTGCCGTCGGGGCGCGGATCGTCACGGTCTTGATGGTCGTCGCCGGTGGGCTGATCGTCACTGGGACCTCGATCTCAACCCTGTTCCGCGGCATCGGACGGGGCCTGCGGCGGGTCTTCCTCGGCAGCCGCGACCTGACCCAAACCGCGGTGCAACACCGGCGCGACCGCCGCGACGAACGGAGCCAGGCGAAGGCCTTTGCGTTTGAGACCGAGGCCGCTCCCACCAACGTGATGAGCAGCTATCCGGAGGGAGACGACGTCGAGCCGACGGTGGCGCTGGTCGAGGAGCCGGACGAGCCCGTTGCCGAGGAGCCGGTGACGCAGGACTTCGACGCCGAGCTGGCCGAGATCGAAGCCGAAGAAGAGAAGGCGACCGAGGCGGAGCCCGTACCCGAGCAGGTCGAACTGACACCTCAGGGCAACAAGCGTGGGGTGACGATCTCCGAGGGCATCGACTACAAGGCGCCGCCGGCCAACGCCCTCGAGCAGGGCAAAGGCGACAAGGGCGTCGACCCGCGCGATCACGAGGCGGTTGGCCGCAAGCTGGTCGAGACACTGGGGCATTTTGGGGTCGAAGCGAAGATCGTCGGCATCGTCAGCGGCCCGCACGTCTCCCGTTACGAACTGCGCCTCGCGCCCGGCACCAAAGTGAAGAAGGTGACCGAGCTCGCCAACGACCTCGCCTACGCGCTCGCCTCGACCGATATCCGCATCCTGGCGCCGATCCCGGGCAAGCAGGCGGTCGGGGTGGAGGTGCCGAACACGCGCCGGCGCATCGTCCGCCTCGGTGACATCTACGCCGGTCGTCCGGAGAAGACCTCGCCGCTGGTCGCCTGGCTTGGCAAGGGCATCGACGGCAACGCGGTCTGGACCGACCTGGCGAAGATGCCGCACGTGCTCGTCGCCGGCACCACCGGCTCGGGCAAGAGCGGCTGCGTCAACGCGATTCTCTCCTCGATCCTGATGCAGGCCTCGCCCAACGACGTGCGCCTGGTCCTCGTCGACCCCAAGCAGGTCGAGCTCAACCATTACGAGAACGTCCCCCACCTGCTGACGCCGGTGGTCACCTCACCGCGCCTGGCGGCCAACGTGCTCGCCAACCTGATCGGCGAGATGGAGAGCCGCTACGGGATCATGGGCCAGGCCCGCTGCCGCAACCTGGGCGAGCTCAACCGCGCCCGGGCCAAGGCGGGCGAAGCGCCGCTGCCCCACATCCTCTGTGTGATCGACGAGCTCGCGGACCTGATGATGGTCTCGCCGGCCGAGGTCGAGGACTCGATCATCCGCCTCGCCCAGAAGTCGCGCGCCACCGGCATCCACCTGGTGCTGGCGACGCAGCGGCCCTCGACCGACATCATCACCGGCACGATCAAGGTCAACATCCCGGCGCGGATCGCCTTTGCCGTCTCCTCGCAGACCGACTCGCGCGTGATCCTCGACCAGGGCGGGGCGGAGGCGCTGCTCGGCCAGGGCGACATGCTCTTCCGCGGCGCCGGCACCTCGAAGCTGCAGCGGATCCAGGGCGCCTTCGTTACCGAGGAGGAGATCGCCCGCATCACCGGCCACTGGGCCAAGCAGGGCGAGCCCGAATTCGAGGCCGAGCTGCTCGAGACGGTTGAGGAGAAGGGCGTCGAAAGCGAGGGCGACTTCGACCCCGACAGCGATGACCTGCTCGACGAGGCGATCCGCGTCGTGGTCGAGACCGAAACCGCATCGGTCTCGATGATCCAGCGGCGCCTGCGCGTCGGCTACACCCGCGCCGGTCGCCTGATCGACATGCTCGAGCGCCGCGGCGTCATCTCCGGCTACGAAGGCTCGAAACCGCGCCAGGTGCTGATCGGCCAGGCAGACCTGGCCCGCTTCATCGGCGGCGGCAACGAGGCCGAGGCGGCTGAGCCCGAGCCCTCGCCGGCGGCCTCCGAGTAGCCTCGCGACGAGCAGGTAGGACAATGCCGGGCATGGACCGTGGTGTCGGAACGATCCTGCAGACGGCGCGAGACCGCCGCGGAATCGAGCTGGCCGAGGTCGAGGCGGCGACGAGGATCCGGCTGCGCTACCTGAGCGCGATCGAGAACGAAGAATGGGACGTCCTGCCCGGCGGTGTCTACACGCGCGGCTTCATCCGCACCTACGCCTCCTTCCTCGGCCTCGACGGGGAACGCCTGGTCGAGGACTACCGGCGCAGCGTCGAACGCTGGCACCGCGGGCCGACCGAGCCGGTGCACCAGGGCGCGCCGGCCGGAGCCGGTGGGGCGTCCCGGCGCCCGAGCGTCCCCCTGGTGGGGCTCGCGGTCCTCGCCGTGGTCGCGGTCGCCGCGCTGGCGATCCTGGCGATCCCCGATGGCGGCGGTGGGGGCGGAGACGCGTCGGCGCCGGCGGGGCAATCCGCTACTGCGAAGGAGCACAAGCCGCAGGCCCCCGCCCAGCGGACGCCCAAGTCCGGGGTCGCGGTCAGCCTGACCGCGGGTGCCGAAGTCTGGGTCTGCCTGCTTGACGCCAGCGGCAAGGCTCTCGTCGACGGCGAGATCCTGCAGGCGGGGGCCGAAGCGGGCCCCTTCCGCTCCGGTAGCTTCACCGTCTCCTTCGGCAACGGCGAGGTTGAGATGCAGGTCGACGGCAGGGAAGCGGACATACCGGAAACTTCGAGCCCGGTCGGCTACGCGATCGAATCCTCCGGCGAGTTGACCGAACTCGACGAAGCGGAACGGCCGAGCTGCACATGAGTGAGATACGGGCGGGGATAGTCGTCACCGGCACCGAGGTCCTAACCGGGCGAATCGCCGATCGGAACGGGCCCTGGCTCTCCGAACAGCTCGCCGCGCGCGGGGTGGAGGTGGCTCACATCCTCGTCGTCGGCGACCGCCCCGACGACCTCGAGGCCGCCCTGCGCTTCATGGCGGCCGAGGGGATGGACCTGATCGTCACCTCCGGTGGTCTCGGGCCCACCGCCGATGACCTCACGGCTGAGATCGTCGGGCGCTTCGCCGGTCGCGAGATGGTGCTCGACGAGGCGATGGAGGAGAAGATCGCCGAGATCCTGCGCGGTTTCGCCCGCCGCTTCAACTTCGACGCCGAGGCCGTGCGCGAGGCGAATCGCAAGCAGGCGATCGTCCCCGAGGGCTCGCTGCCGCTTGACCCCATTGGCACCGCGCCCGGCCTCGTGGTGCCGGCCGACGGCCGGGTCGTCGTCGTCCTGCCGGGACCGCCGCGGGAGCTGCAGCCGATGTGGCCGGCGGCGGTGGAGGCCGAGCCGGTTGCCGCGGTGCTGAAGCGCGCCAGCCCCCTGCATGGCTACACCCTGCGGATGTTCGGCATTCCGGAGTCGGAGATCGCCAAGAGCCTGCGCGAGCTGGAAGGGGAGGGCGTGGCGCTGCCGGAGGTGGAGATCACCACCTGCCTGCGCCGCGGCGAGATCGAGATCGACGTCCGCTATCGCGACGCCGCGGCGGCGACCGCCGACGCGGTGCGAGAGGGGCTGCGGGAGCGCCACCCGCGCCACCTCTTCAGCCTCGACGGCGAGACGATCGACTCCCAGGTGGCGACGCTGCTGAAGGGTCGCCGGCTCGGGCTGGCGGAGTCCTGCAGCGGTGGCCTGATGGCCGCGCGCATCACCGACCTGCCGGGCTCCTCCGCCTACATGGCCGGCGGCGTTGTCTCCTATTCGAACGAGGCCAAGGCCGAGCTGCTGGGGGTCGATCCCGCTCTGATCGCGGAGAAGGGCGCGGTCTCCCACGAGGTTGCGGAGCAGATGGCGCGGGGCGCGCTGGAGCGCTTTGGCGCCGACGTCGCGGTGGCGATCACCGGCATCGCCGGTCCCGACGGGGGCACGGAGGAGAAGCCCGTCGGCTACGTCTGCTTCCACGCCCGCCTCGCCGACGGCACCTCGATCGCGCGCGATCCGGTGATCCCCGGCGGCCGGGCGGACATCCGCGAACGCTCGGCCCTGGTCGGCCTGCACCTGCTTCGCCTCCTGCTGAGCGGCGACGAGGCACCGCTGTAGCGAAGAAGTGGCGCTTTCGTGCGCCCCGGGTGTTGTTCCGTGCGGCGGCGGTCCGTAGCGTGGTCGCGGTGACGAAGGAGAGACTGAAGAGCCCGCGGGCACGACTGTTCATCGCCCTCGACCTGCCCCGGGCCCTGCGCGATGGCCTGGTGTCCTGGGGCAAGCGCGAGCTGGTGGACCCTGCGCTGCGCCCGGTGCGGGCGGATTCGCTGCACGTCACGCTCGCCTTCCTCGGCTACCTGCCGGAGAAGGCAATCGGGCGCCTGGGCGAGGTCGTCGCCGGCCTGGGCGCTGCGACGCCGCTCGTCGAGCTGAAGGACCCGGTCGCCAAGCCCTCGCTGCGGCGGGCTCGCCTCTTCGCCCTGCCGGTGAGCTCGCCGGCGGCGGTTGCCCTGCAGGGAGAGCTCGAGGCTGCACTGGTCGCGGAGCGGCTCTACAAGCCCGAGAAGCGCCCGTTCTGGCCTCACGTCACGGTCGCCAGGGTGCGGCCGGGGGAGCGGGGCTCGCGGCGGCCGGCACCGGTCGAGAGACCCCCTGGGCCGCTGCCCGGTCCCCTCTTAGAGCCCGCCCGTTGCGTCCGGGTGACGCTCTACCGTTCGGAACTCAACCCCATGGGTGCGCGCTACACGCCGCTGGCCCGAGTCGAGCTGTCCCGAGGCGGGCGGCAGTGAGGTGAAATGAGATGGCAGAGAAGAAAGCAGCTTTGAAAGACGCCTCGGCTAAAGAGGCGAAGGCGCGGGACGCGGCCCTGGAGAGCGCGGTCACCGGCGTCAAGCGCGAGTTCGGCGAGGGCGCCCTGATGCGCCTCGGGGCCGAGAGCGTGATCCCGGTGGAGGCGATCCCGACCGGCTCGCTGGCGCTCGACCAGGCGCTCGGGATCGGCGGCGTGCCACGCGGCCGCATCGTCGAGATCTTCGGCCCGGAGTCTTCGGGCAAGACGACGCTGATCTACCACATCATCGCCGAGGCCCAGGCCAAGGGCGGCGTCTGCGTCTTCATCGATACCGAGCACGCGATGGATCCGGTTTACGCGCGGGCGATCGGCGTCGACACCGACGAGCTGCTGGTCTCCCAGCCGGACTACGGCGAGCAGGCGCTGCAGATCGCCGACCGACTGATCGCCTCGGCGGCGATCGACGTGATCGCGATCGACTCGGTCGCGGCGCTGACGCCGAAGGCCGAGCTCGACGGGCAGATCGGCGACACCACGGTCGGGTTGCAGGCGCGGCTGATGTCGCAGGCGATGCGCAAGCTGGCCGGCAATCTCAACCGCACCAACACGGTCTGCCTCTTCACCAACCAGATCCGCGAAAAGGTCGGCGTCCAGTTCGGCTCGCCGGAGACTCAGCCGGGCGGCCGGGCGCTCAAGTTCTACTCCTCGCAGCGACTCGACATTCGCCGCATCGAGACGCTCAAGGACGGCACCGAGGCAGTCGGCAACCGGGTGCGGGTCAAAGTCGTCAAGAACAAGGTCGCCGCGCCCTTCCGTCAGGCCGAGTTCGAGGTCGAGTACGGCAAAGGCATCTCGCGCGAGGGCGCCCTGCTCGACTTCGGCATCGAGCACGACTTCGTCCAGAAGTCGGGCTCGTTCTTCTCCTGTGGCGAGACCCGGCTCGGCCAGGGCCGCAACAACGCCAAGCAGTACCTCCAGGAGAACCCGGAGCTGGCGGCCGAGCTCGAGGCCAAGATCCGCGCCGCGCTCGGGATCGGTGCCGAGGCGGCGCCGGCTGAGGTGGAGACGGCGCCGGCTGCGGAGGCGCAGGCAGCCTGACGGCGCCCGCGCTCAGTCAATAGGATTCGCGCCGCCCGATGAGCAACGAAACCCTGTTCTACATCTGCGGCATCGCCCTGGCCGTCTCCGCGGTGCTGGTCAGCTTCGCCGGCCTGCGAATCAAGAGCTTCCCCGGCAAGCTGGGCCCGATCGTCGCTCTCTGGTTCATCCTCCTGGTTGGCGGCGCCACTACCTTCGCGGTGCTTCACGCTCAGGACGAGGAAAAGGCCAAGGCGGCCGAGAACACGAGGGCGAGCGAGGAGAACGAAGAAGCGGAGGCAGGCGCGCCTGAGCCCGGCGCGGAAGGCGAAGGGGGACAGGAAGCGAGTGGCGAGAGTGCCAAAAAACCGCAAGCGGCGGCCAAGGGCCCCGGTGAGACTCTTCAGCTCGAGGCCTCGCCGACCGAAATCGCTTACAGCACCATCGAGCTGACCAGCAAGCCCGGCAGGGTCACGATCGACTTCGAAAACCCGGCGGCGATCGAACACGACGTGGCGATCGAGCAGGACGGCAAGGAGATCGCCAAGTCCGAAGTGATCACCGAAGGCAAGACGTCGGTCAGCGCCGATCTTGCTCCCGGCACCTACACCTTCCTCTGCACCGTGCCGGGTCACGCGGAAGCTGGGATGGAAGGGACGCTGACGGTTCGGTAGCTGGGGCGGGGGTTGGTTGTGAACCCTGTGCTACCCCCCAGGGGCCTCGGGCCTCCTGTGGGGGAATCGATGTCGCCCGCACGCGCTCCGCGCGTGCTTGGCGACGATCTATGAGCGCGCCCTGCGGGCGCGCTTAGAACCACGAGCTTGCGAGCCCTGTGGCGCCTGAGCCGCACCTTGGAGGAGCCCGCGCTGCCCTGCGATCGATCGACCCACCTATACGGTGGCAAATCGATCGCAGGGCAGCGCGTGGGCGACCCATTTAGAGCGGGAAGGATCTCCCTTGGGGGTTGTCAAGCTGACCCGCTACCGAGGTTCTCTCTCCTAGCCTGATCTGCGCTTCGAAGCGGGAAGCTTCCGCAGTTCGAGCGGGTATCGAGCGGGCATGGCGGGTGTGCCCCTGCGGGAATGTCGCCGTCAGGCGGCCGCCGCACTCGTGTTTCCAGGCGCGGGCATAGCCCGCGCTCTCAAATCGTCGCTAAGCCCGCGCTACGCGCGGGCGTGCGACATCGATTCCCGCAGGGGCACACCCGCCATGGCCCCATGACCCCGTTCGAACGACAAAGAACAACAAGCCTCGACCGGAATACCTCCGCCCCGCGAGCCCCCGGTACCCTGAGCCCATGCCCAGCTACCACGTCACCACGTTCGGCTGCCAGATGAACGTGCACGACTCCGAGCGCATGCGGGGCATGTTGGAGTCGCTGGGCTATGAGGAGGCGGATTCGCGCGAGGGGGCCGACCTGATCCTCTTCAACACCTGCTCGATTCGCGAGTCGGCGGACAACCGCTTTGTCGCTCATCTCGGCGAGGCGAAGCGGCTCAAGTCCGAATTTCCCGACCGGGTCGTTGGGGTGGGTGGCTGCTGGGCGCAGTCGGTCAAGGAGGAGGTGTTCCAGCGCTTCCCCTTCGTCGACGTCGCCTTCGGCCCCGGGCAGATCCACAAGCTGGCCGAGTTCCTCAACTCGGATTCATTGACGGCGCAGGGATATTTTGAGTTCGAGGACTTCTCCGGTCACCTGCCGACGCGCCGCGTGCGCGAGTTCCAGGGTTGGCTGCAGGTGTCCCAGGGCTGCAACTGCAAGTGCGCCTACTGCATCGTCCCCTCGACCCGCGGCCGGGAGGTCAGCCGCGACCCCGCCGAGCTCCTCACCGAGGCCGAGGCCCTTGCTGCCGACGGCGTGCGCGAGGTGACGTTGCTCGGCCAGAACGTCAACAGCTACGGGCGCGACCTGCCCCGGGAGAGCCGCATCGGCTTCGCCGAACTGCTGGGGCACATCGACGCGATCGAGGGCATCGCGCGCATTCGCTACACCAGCCCCCATCCCAAGGACATGAAGGAGGACGTGATCCGGGCCCACGCCGAGCTGCCCGCTGTCTGCGAGCACATCCACCTGCCGCTGCAATCGGGCTCCAGCCATGTCCTCAAACGCATGCGCCGCACCTACGACCGCCAGCGCTACATGGACCGCGTCTCGCTGATCCGCGAGCACGTGCCCGACTGTGCGATCACCACCGACATCATCGTCGGCTTCCCGGGGGAGAGCGAGGCCGACTTCGAGCAGACGCTCGCGGTCGTCGACGAGGTCGGCTACGACGGCGCCTTTACCTTCATCTTCTCGCCGCGCCGCGAAACCGAGGCGGCTGAGTTCGGCGACCAGGTCCCGCACCCGGTGAAGGTCGAGCGCATGCAGCGCCTGGTCGAGCTGGTGCAGCGGCGCGCGACCGAACGGGCACAGCGTTTCGTCGGGCGTCGGATGGAGGTCCTGGTCGAAGGCACGAGCCGTACCGACGAGACCCGCCTGCGCGGTCGCACCCGCCACAACAAGGCGGTCAACTTCGAGGGCACGGTCGCGCCGGGGGAACTCGTCGAGGTCGAGGTCGCCGCGGCCACCTCGCAGACCCTGACCGGCACCGAGAGACTGCTCAGCACGCTGTAGTGCGGGTCATCGCGATCTTCGGCCCCACCGGGGTCGGCAAGACGGGGGTCGCGGTCGAGCTCGCGGAGCTGTTGCGAGAGCGCGGGGAGGACCCGGTCGCGATCTCCTGCGATGCGCTGCAGGTCTACGAAGGGCTCGCCGTCCTCACTGGGGTTGCCAGCGCCGAGCAGCAGGCCCGCCTCGAGCACAGGCTGGTTGGGTTCGTGCCGGTGACGGAGCGCTTCAACGTCGGCGACTACATGCCGCTCGCCCACAGGGAGATCGACGACGCGCTCGCCGCGGGCCGGCGGCCGATCGTGGTCGGGGGGACGGGCCTCTACCTGCGCGCGGCGCTGGCCGAGCTGTCGCTGGTCAAGGCACCGCCCGAATCGGTGGACTCCGAGCTCTGGTCGCCGGACACGCGCCACCCGACGACGATCTTCGGGCTCAGCATGGACCGCGAGCGGCTCTACGAACGGATCGACGCGCGCACCGAGGCGATCTTCGCCGGCGGCGCCGGCGAGGAGGTCGAAGCGGCCGAGGCGAAGGGCCCGTCGCGCACCGCCCGCGTCGCCCTCGGCTTCGACGAGGTGCTCGCCGGCGACCTGGCCCGCATGCAGCAGCGCTCGCGCAACTACGCCCGCCGCCAGCTCACCTGGATGCGCAAGATCCCGAACCTGCGCTGGCTCGAGCGGGGCGACCGCGACGATGCCGAGGCCGCAGCCCAGATCGCCCCCCACATCCGCTGACTTCGCCTTTTTTGGGGCATGCGGAGTCAGAAAGGCGAAGTCAGCGATGAATAGGGTGCTGGGTATGCGATTTGAGAAGTGGCAGGCGCTGGGCAACGACTACCTGATCGTCGAGGCGGCGCAGCTCCCGTGGGGGCTGAGCCCGGCCCGGGTGCGGCGGATCTGCGACCCGCACTTCGGCCTCGGCTCCGACGGGGTGCTGCTGCTCTCGCGCAGTGAGGATCCGGCCCACGTCGCCGAGCTGCGCATCTTCAACCCGGACGGCTCGGAGGCCGAGCTCTCCGGCAACGGGGCGCGCGAGGCGATCCTCTACCTGCGCCGCAACGGCTGGACCGACGCCGAGACCTTCTCGATCCTCACCGCCGCCGGGCCGGTGACGCCGACGATCACCTCCGAGCGGACCTGCTCGGTGGAGATGGGACGGGCCAGCACGACCTCAAAGGACTTTCCCTCCGGCGGCGCCGACGGGCGCGGTACGGTCGAGAGCGCCGGCCGTAACTGGGATTTCCAGCACGTCTCGATCGGCAACCCGCAGTGCGCGATCGTGGTCGGGGAGGGGCTGGAGGAGCTCGACCTGGGCGCGGTCGGCCCGGCGATCGAAGCCAGCGAGCTCTTCCCCAACCGCACCAACGTCTCCTTCCTGCGCGTCGACGGCAACCGGGTCAGGGCGCGAATATTCGAGCGCGGCGTGGGGGAGACGCTCTCCTCGGGCACCGGTGCCAGCGGCGCCGCGGTGACGGCCTTCCTCGGCGGCGCGCCGAGCCCGATCGCGGTCGAGCTCGACGGCGGCGAGCTCGAGGTGGCGATCTCGCCCGAGCTCGACGTGACGCTGAGCGGCTGGGCCGAGCCGATCGCCGCCGGCGAGCTCGCGCCGGAGCTGCTCGCGGCGCTCGCGGCGCTGGACGAATAGATTTCCGCGCCGATGGGAATCTCCGATCCTTCAAAGCGGCTGGAGGCGATGCCTCCCTACATGTTCCAGGAGCTGGAGCGGCGCATCGCCGACAAGCGCGCCGCCGGAATCGACGTGATCAGCCTCGGTATCGGCGATCCCGACGAACCGACCTACCCGCACGTCGTCGCGGCGATGCAGGAGGCGGTCGCCGAGAACGGCAACCAGAAGTACCCGAGCAACCGAGGGCGCGATGAGTTCCGCCAGGCCTTCGCCGAGTTCTACGACCGCCGCTTCGGAGTCGAGATCGACCCCGAAAACGAGGTGATCCCGGCGATCGGCGCCAAGGAGTGCATCTACAACCTCTGCTTCGCCTTCCTCGACCCGGGCGGCGTCGCGCTCGCCTCCGACCCCGGCTACCCGGTCTACACCGGCGGCCCGATCCTCGCCGGCGCGACCCCGGAGCTGCTGCCGCTGGTGCCGGAGCTGGGCTTCGCCCCGGATCTCGCCGCGGTGCCGGCCGACGTCGCGGCGAAGGCGCGGCTGATGTTCATCAACTTCCCCAACAACCCGACCGGCGCCGTCGTCCCCGAGGGCTTCTTCGAGCGCGTCGTCTCCTTCGCCCGCGAGCACGAGATCCTCGTCGTTCACGACAACGCCTACTCGGAGACGACCTACGACGGCTACGTCGCGCCCAGCTTCCTCGCCACGCCGGGGGCGAAGGAGGTCGGCGTCGAGGTCTTCTCGCTCTCCAAGGGCTACAACATGACCGGCTGGCGCTGCGCCGCGATCCTCGGCAACGCCGAGGCGGTGCAGACCTACTGGCGGCTGAAGACCAACGTCGACTCCGGCCTCTTCGAGGCGGTGCAGCTGGCCGGCGTCGCCGCCCTGCAGGGCCCGAGCGGCCCGCTCGAGCGGATGAACGAGACCTACGCTCGCCGCCGCGACCTCGTCGTCGGCGCCCTGCGCGAGATCGGCGTCGAGGTCAGCGCGCCCAAGGGAACCATCTACGTCTGGGCGCCGGTCCCCGCGGGCCACACCTCGACCTCCTTCGCCGAGCTCGTCCTCGAAGACACCGCCGTCGTCGTCTCGCCCGGCTCGATGTACGGGCCGAGCGGCGAGGGCTTCTTCCGCATCTCGCTGACCACCCCCGACGACCGCATCTCAGAGGCCGTCGAGCGGATGCGCGAGCACCTCTCCTGAGCAGGGATTGGCGAGCCTCCCGCGCACGCCCGGTGGCGGACGCTGCGCGCTACTGAGCCTCGCGCTCCGCCCGCTTGCGCCAATAGCGGTCCAGGCCGGACCACTGGTAGGCGGTCGGCACGGCCTGCAGCAGCTCCTCGGCGGTCCCGCCCCCGATGCCTTCGTCGGCCAGCGCCTCCCTGATCCGTCGCTCCAGGCCGGTGTTGTAGGCCTCCTCGTCCGTCTTGCGCGCCAGCTCCGCCTCCTCGCCCAGCTTCGTCCGCACCGCCTCGATGTAGCCGGGGACGTCGTCCTCGATCGCGCCGAAGTGGGTCAGGGCCAAGCGGCGGGGCGACCAGGCGGCAACGGTGTCGAGCGACTCCCGCCAGGCCTCGAGGTCGATGTCGGGTGGGGGAGTGGGGGGCACGATCAGGCTCGATGGGGGGATCCGGCAGGCGGCGACGTCGCCGGTGAAGGCGGTGCCCGAGTCCTCGTGGAAATAGCAGACATGGTGCGAGGCGTGGCCGGGCGTGTGGGCGACGCGCATGCCGAGCACGTCCTCGCCGCCGCTCAGCGCCCTCACGTTGGCTTCCGGGACTGGAACGATCTCGCCCCAGAGCCGCTCCATCTCTGCGCCGTAGAGGCGCTCAGCGCTGGCCAGGAGCCGCGAGGGGTCGACCAGGTGCGGCGCCCCGCGCTCGTGCACGTAGACCTCGAGCTCGGGCCAGCGGCGCACCAGGGCGCCGGTCGCGGCGGCATGGTCGAGGTGGATGTGGGTGAGCAGGAGGGCGCGCGGCCGCGCCTCGCCGAGCGCCGCCAGCAGCGTCTCCATCGAGGACTGCGGGCCGGGGTCGACCAGGGTACCGTCCACCTCCCAGCAGCCGATCACGTGCGGCCGCCCGAGGTGCATGACGTCGATTACGCGCACGGGCGAGGGTGTTCAGGCGACAGGGTCGGGGAAGCGCTCGTCGGCCGCGAGGGTGTCGCGCATGCCCTGTTCGATGCCACGGGGTGAGTAGCCCAGCTCCCGCGCGGCCTTCTCGTTGCTGGCCCAGAAGGTGACGCCGTCGGCGGAGGAGATCAGCTCGCGCAGGTTCGGCGGCTGCCCCATCAGCTTGCCGACGAGCGGGCCGATCGGGGTCAGGGCCTTCATCAGCGGGGTCGGCAGCGCCCGCTTCGGCGCCCTGCGGCCGCTGACCGCGGCGATCGTCTCGATCGCCCCGCGCATCGTCGTCGCCGGCCCGGCGAGGATGTAGGTCTCACCGGCCTTGCCCCGGTCGAGCGCCGCGAGGATGCCCGCGGCGGTGTCCTCGACGTGGGCGAAACAGAGGCCGAGGTCGGGGAAGGGGATCAGCAGCAGCCTGCCCGAGAAGAATTCCGCCAGCAGGTCGGCGATCTGCGATTCGTCGCCGGGGCCGTAGACGCCACCGGGCTGGACGATCGTGCAGGGCAGGCCCTCCTCGTCGATCATCCGCTGGGCGACCCGCTGGCCCTCGAGCTTCGTCTCCTCGTAGTAGGAGGTGAACTCGCGGCCCGGGTGCTCGTAGCTCTCGTCGACCGTCTCGCCGTGCGTGTTGCCGAAGGTGCCCACGGTCGAGACGTAGACGACCTTGCCCACCTTGGCCTCCAGCGCGGCGCGCAGGACGCGCTCGCTGCCGGTGACGTTGGCCTCGTACATCGCCGGGTGCTGCTTGGCCGGAATGCCGACCTCGTACATCGCCGCGGCGTGGACGAGCCCGTCGCAACCCTCCATGCCGGCCCGCATCGCGCCGGCGTCGGCGAGGTCTCCCGCGACCAGCTCGCAACCGATCTCCTTCAGCTTCGTGGCTTTCTCAGGGCTGCGGACGAGGCAGGCGACCTCCTCGCCGCGGGCGCGGAGCTGCCGTGCGACCTCGCCGCCGATGAAGCCCGTTCCTCCCGTGACGAAGACCTTCACGCCGCGTAACCCTAGCCGCCCTCGGCTCGGCGCCGCGGACTCCTACAATCGGTTCGAGTGGAGAGGACGCGGAACGGACGCAGAGCGGAGTCGCGCTACGGCGCCGGCGGCGCCGGGGTGGCCAACGCGCGCGCCCGCCAGCGAGCGCTCGTGATCGGCATCGCCAACGGGCGGGTGGACGGCGACCCGCTGGCCGAGCTGAAGGAGCTGCTGCGCACGGCGGGGGTCGCCACCGCTGGCGAGGCGGTGCAGCAGCGCGAGGCGCCCGACCCCGACCGCTACGTCGGGCGCGGCAAGCTGACCGAGCTGAAGGCCGAGATGGCCGCCTGCGGCGCCAACCTGGTCGCCTGCGATGACGAGCTGGCGCCGCGCCAGGAGCGCAACCTGGAGAGTGCGCTCGGCGTCCCGGTGATCGACCGCACCGCCGTGATCCTCGACATCTTCGCCGACCACGCCCACTCCGCCGAGGGCAAGCTGCAGGTCGAGCTGGCCCAGCTCGAATACAACATGGCCCGCATGAGGGGGCTCTGGACCCACCTCGAGCGCCTCGGCGCCGGGCGCATGGACGGCGGCATCGGCACCAGGGGCCCCGGCGAGAGCCAGATCGAGACCGACCGTCGCCTCGCTCGCAACCGCATCGCCGCCCTGCGCCGCCGCCTCGCCCGCCTGGAGCGCAATCGCGGCGTGATGCGCGCCCGGCGCGAGCGCTCCTCGCTGCCCCGCGTCGCCCTCGCCGGCTACACCAACGCCGGCAAGTCGACCCTGCTCAACGCGCTCACCGGTGCCACGGTCGGGGTCGGCGACCGGCTCTTCCACACGCTCGATCCGACCACGCGCAGCGTCGAGCTCTCCGGTCGCGACTACCTGCTCACCGACACGGTCGGCTTCATCGAGAAGCTGCCGCACCAGTTGGTCGAGGCGTTCAAGGCGACGCTCGAGGAGACCGTGCTGGCGGACCTGATCCTCCACGTCGTCGACGCCGCAGCGCCGGAGCAGCGCCGGCTCGCCGACATGCGCGCGGTCGACGAGGTCCTGGAGGAGATCGGCGCCGGCGAGGGGCCGCGCCTGCTCGTGCTCAACAAGGCGGATCTGCTCGACGAGGATTCGCGCACCGAGGTGCTGCTCCGCCATCCCGACGCCATCCTCGTCTCGGCCCTCGACGGCGAGGGGCTGGACGAGCTGCGCGAGCGGATCGAGCGCGCCTTCGAGGACACCCTGGCCGAGGTCGAGCTGCTGGTCCCCTACGCGGAGGGCGGGCGGCTGCACGAGCTGCACGAGATCGCCGGCGACCTCGAGCGGACCGAGCGCGAGGACGGGGTGCTGGTCCGGGCCAAGGTACCGGTCGCCGAGCTGCACCGCTTCGACGATCTCGCCGTCGCCTGAGCCGGCGCTCCTCTAGGGTTGCCGCCGTGGAGCTGCCGGTCGCGCGCCTCAACCAGGATTCCGTGTTGCCGACGCGTGCCCACGAAGGTGACGCCGGGCTTGACCTCTACGCCTGCGAGGCCGCCCACATCGGCCCGGGCGAGCGCTGGAGCGTCGGCACGGGAATCGCGGTCGAGATCCCGGCCGGGCACGCCGGCCTGGTCCTGCCGCGCTCGGGCCTGGCCAAGAAGCACGGCGTCGCCCTGGTCAACGGTCCCGGCCTGATCGACTCCGGCTACCGGGGCGAGATCCGCGTGCTGCTGCTCAACACCGACCCGGCCGAGCTCTTCCGCGTCGCCCCGGGCGACCGCATCGCCCAGCTCGTGATCGCCCCAATCGCGCTGGTTGATCCGGTCGAAGTGGAGAGCCTGGCCGAGTCCGCCCGCGGCGACGGCGGCTTCGGCTCCAGCGGCCGCTGAGGCGGCCCCGCTGGTGGGGCGGTGGTGGCGAGCTTTCCTACGGCGGAAATGCTCAGGAAACGTGAAGCCAGAGTTGACCCCCCCAGGGGTGGGTCAACTTTGGCTTGAGCAATCTTGAGTGGTGTGGGGGCGGGGATCGGGCACCCGACCTCCCGAGGGTGGTTAGTCCATGGCCGCTCGCCGCGCCGACTCATGCGCGGCCCGCTCGAGCTCGTCATCGAGCGGCTCGAGGGTTGGCCGCGTGCCGTAGCGCCGCTGCAGCGCCAGCTCGATCAGGCGGTCGGCGAGCCAGGCGTTCTTGGGCAGCAGCGGGCCGTGTAGATAGGTGCCGAAGAGGTTGTCGCGCCGCACTCCCTCACAACCGTCCTCGCCGTTGTTGCCGAAGCCGCGGATTACGCGCCCCAGCGGTTGGGCGCCGGGGCCGAGGTGGGTTCGCCCGCCGTGGTTCTCGAAGCCGGCGACGGTCTGCGCTTCGCCGTCGAGCTCGACCTCGATCGCGACGTTGCCGGTCAGGCGCGGGCCGGCTGAGCGCACGGTCTCGATGTCGACCAGGCCGAGCCCCGGCAGCCGCTCCTCGTCGAGCTGGTAGCTGTGGCCGAGCAGCTGGTAGCCGCCGCAGACGGCGAGCATCACGGCCCCGTCCCCAACCGCCTCCGCAACCGCCCCGCGCTTGCTCGCGACCATGTCGGCGGCGACGGCGCGCTGGTCGCGGTCCTGGCCGCCACCGAGGTAGAGGAAGTCGTGCTCGCCGGGGTCGAAGCCCTCGCCGGGGCCGGCGCTGGCGTGCGCGAAGCCGATGCCCCGCCATTCGCAACGCCGCTGCAGGAAGAGGATGTTGCCGCGGTCGGCGTAGATGTTCATCTGCTCGGGGTAAAGCGCGAGCAGGCGCAGCTCCATCAGGACTCCTTTTCGAAGAGGACGACGGTGGAGCCGACGTGCGCTTCGGTGGCGGGGATCTCGCGGCGACCGGCGGGCTCGAGGCCGACGCCGCGGCCCTCCGCTTCGAGCGTCTCGGCGGTGAGCATGGTCAGCTCGATCTCGTTCATCTCCTCACTCATATTGCCGTTCGGGTCGACGGTCTGGCGCAGGCGCCGCAGCAGGATCGTGTCCGGACCGACGACCGGCTCCAGCGGCAGGCTGGAGTAGATCCAGCCTTCGATCTGGCGCACGTCGGGCAGGGGTGGGGCGGCCGTGCCGGCGGGTGGCAGCGGCATCTCCTCGATGATGGCGAAAGCGGCGCGCCCGCCGGGCAGCATGCTGTCGACGACGCAGGAGAGGCACTCAACCCTGTCCTCGCTCGTCGGCAGCAGCTGGATCAGCTGCATCGGCGCGATCACCAGGCCGAACTTGGTCGCGAATTGGAAGCTGCGCACGTCGGACAGCTCGGCGTCGCCGGGCAGCACGCCCGAGCGTTCCCAGACGGCGGCGACCAGGTCCGGCTCCCGGTCGACGCCGATCACCAGGTAGGCGCCGCGCTTGGCGAGGTGAAGCGTGACCCGACCGAGGCCGCAGCCGAGCTCCATGATCGGCCTGTCGGTCGCGTCGGCCATCTCCTCCCAGAGCCCCAGGTCCGCGGCATAGCCGCCGCACTCGACTTCGTGCCAGGTGACGATGTTCACCGCCAGAACTCCTCGGCGAGGCCGCGGGCGGAGAGCAGCTTGCGCAGTTCCAGCAGGGCGGTGTAGGTGGGCAGGGAGAAGAGGCGCTCGCCGCAGCCCTCGAGGGCGCGGTCCAGCGAGCGTTCGATTCCCGCCTCAACCTCGATCGCCTCCTCCGGCCAGCCCGCGTACTTGAGCCGCAGCGCCATCTCCGGCGCCCGCGTGCCGGCGCAGACGACGCGGCGCACGGCGCCGGCGAGGAGCTCGAAGTCGGCGTCCCAGACCCAGGAGACGTCGCGGCCGTCGGCGATCCGGTCGTTGAGCCCGATCCAGAGGTCGAGCTTCCCCGTGCCGGCCTCGAGCAGCAGCGTGCGCAGCACCTCGTTGGCGCCGGCGGGGTTCTTGATCAGCAGGATCGAGAGCCGCGTCGCGTCGACCTCGATCGTCTCCACCCGGCCGAAGGCCGCGCGCGTGGTCTCGAGCGCGCTGGCGACGGTTTCCGCCGGCACCCCGAGCTCGAGCGCGGCGGCGATCGCGGCGAGCGCGTTGTAGGCGTTGTAGAGACCGGGCAGGGGCAGCTCCAGCCGCAGCTCGCCGGCGGGGGTGCGGACGGTCAACCGCGAGCCGTCCATTCCGCGCAGGGAGATCGACGTCGCCGCGACGTCGGGGGTGGGCCGGTTGGCGCCGCAGTTTGGGCAGGAGTAGTGGCCGAGGTGGCCGACGAAGGCGCGCTCGTAGGCGTAGGGATGGCCGCAGCGGCGGCAGTGCATGGCGTCGAAGGCGTGCTGCAGCTCGGGCAGCGCCTGCGAGGCGTCCTCGATTCCGAAGTAGGTGACTCCCTGGCGCCGTGCGCCGGCCCCGTCGCGGCCGAGGTCGGCGATCGTCGGGTCGTCGGCGTTGAGCACGAAACGGCTGCGACCGCTGCGCTCGGCCACGGTCGCGGCCCAGTCCGCGGCCAGGGTCTCCATCTCGCCGTAGCGGTCGAGCTGGTCGCGGAAGAGGTTGCCGAGCACGATCAGGGTGGGGTCGAGCTGTGCCGCAACCCTGGAGAGCCAGGCCTCGTCGACCTCGAACAGGCCCTCCTCGCCCCTCTGCTCGAGCAGGGCCGTGGCGACGCCCCAGGTCATGTTCGAGCCCGCCCGGTTGTGGACCGGATGGCGTCCGGCCGCCGTCAGGGCAGCGGCGATCATCCCCGCCGTGGTCGTCTTGCCGTTGGTGGCGCTGACGATCGCGCTGCCGCGCTCTAGTCTTGCGCCGAGGCGCGCGAGCGCGTCCGGCGCCATCCGCAGCAGCAGGCGCCCCGGCAGGGTGGTGCCACCGCCCCGCCCGCTGAGACGGCTGGCTGCGCCGGCCGCTCGCGCGGCGCTGAGCTTGGCGCCGAACAGCACCTAGGCCTCGGTGTTCGCCGGCACGATGACGCTCAGCGCCCGCGGCAGCACCCGCAGCGTCGCGGGCAGGTCGGTCAGGTGCTCGCCGTCGGCGTAGACCGGGAAGGGCCTGCTTGCCGTCAGTTCCAGCTTTGACGCACGGAAGACGCGAACCTCGTCCTCATCGACGTGGGTGCCCTTGAACACCTTGGGCAGGTTACCCACGAAGCGCAGCTTGCCCACCTCGCCAACGGTGACGACGTCGAACTCTCCGTCGTCCAGCTCAGCATCGGGGGCGATGAACATGCCGCCGCCGAAGGCACGGCTGTTGGCAACCGAGACGGAGTAGCCGCTGAAGCGGTGGCGTTCCTCGCCGACCCGGATCGTGAACCGGCCGGGCTTCCAGCCGAGCAGCGTGCGCACGGCGGCGTAGGCGTAAACGAGGTTGCCGCGCATGAAGGTCGTCTCGTTGGCCAGGCGGTTGGCTTCGGAGTCGAAGCCGACGCTGACGATGCCGAGAAAGCGCTTGCCATTGGCCTCGCCGACATCGATGCGCCGCGTCGCGCCGGCGGCGAGCACCGCCGTCGCCCCGACCGGGTCGTCGGGGATGCCGAGCACGCGGGCGAGGTCGTTGCCGCGCCCGCCGGGCACGATCCCGAGCGGCGTCTCCGCCCCCGCCATCGCGCCGCCGACGGCACCGAGCAGCCCGTCGCCGCTGACGACGACCGGTACCTCGCCCGCCTCGACCGCCCGCAGCGCCCGCTCGACCCCGTCCTCGAGCCCGCGCGTGCGCTCGACCCGGAAGGGGATCCGCCGCGCGTCGAGCTCCTGCTCCACCGCGGGCAGCAGCTTCAACGTGCGTCCGTGCGCGGACACAGGATTGACCAGCAGCGCCAGCGGCATTCCCTCGATCCCCATGCTGGCGGCAGCCTAAATGCCGGGCGCGGCTCAGCGACCGCGATCGAGGCGGGCGACCAGGAAGTTGCCGTCGCCGGCGCTGCCGGCCCGCGTGGGCTCGAAGTAGTGCTGGGCCAGCCGCCACTCGAGCAGGCGCCGCCGGGTGCCGGCGAAGCGCGGTGCACGGGCGGGGGCGTGGATGAAATGGCCGCCGGAGCGCAGGACCCGCGCCGCCTCGGCCGCGCCGACGCGCCCATCGACCTGCGCGACCAGGTCGAAGAACTCGTCCGGATAGGGGAGGGAGGAGGGCTTCGCCCACTTGAAGGCGAGGCGCCCCTCCGGATCGAGGCCGACCCGAGCCTGCGCCCGCTGGATCCGCTCCCGCGAGCGGTCGACGCCGCGCACGCGGGCGGTGGGGAACTCGCGGGTGAGGAAGAGCGCGGGCTCTCCCTCGCCGCAGCCGATCAGCAGGGCCCGTTCGGGGACGGGGACGTGGAGTACCGCGGCGGCGAGCGGCTCCAGCGGCGAGGCGTCCACAGGGCGATGATCGCAACTCGGCGTCGACGGCCTCGCCCACGCGAGCTTCGCCAATCCCCACTAGATGACTGATTCCACGGCGCAGCCGTGGAATCACGACCTCTTCCGGCTCCAGGTGGGCCGACCGCGCGAGGTTTGGTGCCGAGTGTCTGGTTTGCCACCGTATACGTGGGTCAACTCAACACTCGACACCGCGGGCTCGCCCAAAATCGCCTGTCGGTC
>DASZSJ010000002.1:0-23893 GCA_035548675.1 Solirubrobacterales bacterium | reverse complement strand
ATGAGAAGGAAGACAACCTCTTCCTCGCTTCAACGAAGCCCTCGACTTATGCCGAGGGTGACCAAAGCGGAGGTCAGCAAGCCAGCCGATGCTGTGGTCGCTTCAACGAAGCCCTCGACTTATGCCGAGGGTGACGGCGCGCCATCGCGACGGAGCGAAAGAAGCGCGCGCGGGCTTCAACGAAGCCCTCGACTTATGCCGAGGGTGACCCTCCTCAGGGGCGCCGAGACACGCACTCCGGCGATGCTTCAACGAAGCCCTCGACTTATGCCGAGGGTGACGAGGATGTCCGCCAGCTCGACATCGGGGAGGTCGCGGCTTCAACGAAGCCCTCGACTTATGCCGAGGGTGACGCCTTCCC
This sequence comes from Solirubrobacterales bacterium, assembly GCA_035548675.1. Taxonomy (GTDB): domain Bacteria; phylum Actinomycetota; class Thermoleophilia; order Solirubrobacterales; family 70-9; genus VRUE01. Next base: position 23,532 of record DASZSJ010000002.1, on the reverse strand, counting down.
GTTGCTGCTGATTGCCGAAAACTGCAAGCTTCAACGAAGCCCTCGACTTATGCCGAGGGTGACCTGATTGAGGCTTATTTCCCTGAGAGTCCAATTGGTGCTTCAACGAAGCCCTCGACTTATGCCGAGGGTGACTCGCCGGACTCAGCGACAACGTTACCTACTACGTCGCTTCAACGAAGCCCTCGACTTATGCCGAGGGTGACCGGCCAACGGTTGGTCTCCGATCCTGGGGCAGAAAGCTTCAACGAAGCCCTCGACTTATGCCGAGGGTGACTAGCCGCTGCGTTTGAATGGCTGGGCGAGTTCGCCCGGCTTCAACGAAGCCCTCGACTTATGCCGAGGGTGACACGGCGACGACGAGGAGAGAGTTCGCCGGCGGGGGCTTCAACGAAGCCCTCGACTTATGCCGAGGGTGACGCCCTCCAAGACGCTGGACTACGCAATCATCGCCCTCGCTTCAACGAAGCCCTCGACTTATGCCGAGGGTGACTCGTCGAAGCGGACAACCCGCAAGACGCCTACCTCGCTACAACGAAGCCCTCGACTTATGCCGAGGGTGACGGTAGACCGCTGGCGGTGATCGAGGACGGGCCGTTGCTTCAACGAAGCCCTCGACTTATGCCGAGGGTGACCAGCGTGCTACTGAGTTGGAGGAGATTTACCCCACTCGCTTCAACGAAGCCCTCGACTTATGCCGAGGGTGACAAGCGGAGCCTGAAAAGGATCATATCAGTGTTGAGTGGCTTCAACGAAGCCCTCGACTTATGCCGAGGGTGACAGCTCGCAGGATAACCCCTTGATTTGCAGGGGACTTGTTGGGGGTTGCGAGGGGTTGTGGGTGAGGTGTGTCTGAATTGGGGATTGGGGGTTCGGGCGCGGGGGGAAAGTGGCTTTTTGCTGGCATTTCGGTAATGCGAGGGCTGATGCGTGAAGATCGAAGCACGTCAGTGCTCGCTACCAGATCTCGGCATCTGTACCTGGCAGGTCACGGCTCTTGCCGATGAACTCGACGCATTTAACGCCGCGACCATCAGGGGGCCCCAAGTCGAAGATCCCGACGCTGTCTTGGACGGTGCTCATCTCGTCGGCCAGCTCACGTTTCATCATCAGCAGCTCGGACTTGGTCAGGTCACAGACGAAGACGGAGTACTGCAGAGGGTAGCCCCATGCCTTTGCGACCTGGTGCACCCTCCGCAGTCTCCGCGGATTGCGTATGTCGTACGCAAGGAGGTAGCGCGTTCTGTCGGCCACCTGGTGTCCTATCTGGTTGTCAAAGGCCTGTACTCCGGGCAATCGCCGGAGAGAACTGCGGCAAGGAGTCGCGCCTGAATCTCCAGGCTGCGGCGATAGCTCGCCCGGTAGCCGAAGATCGGGTGCTTGAGCTCCGTCTGCATTCGGCGCTCGTAGGTCCGGATGAGCTTTTTGCGGCCGGCGCTTGTGAGGGCGACAGCTCCGGCCCTCTCCTCGAAGTCCTCGGGATCGACCTCGCCGTTGTTGATCGCCGTCAGGACCGTCGAATCGCCGATCAGTGGCCGGAACTCCTCGGCTAGATCCAGGGCCAATGCCGGCCTGCCGAAGCGAGGTCGGTGATAAAGGCCGGCGAAGGGATCCAGGCCGGCGGCGAGACAGGCAATCACCGTGTCCTTGACCAGCATCGAGTAGGCGAACGAGAGCAGTGCGTTGATCCGATCGGTGGGAGGGCGGCGATTGCGGCCGGTGAAGTCGAACTCGCCCATGCCGTTCCTCCGCACCAAGCCTGGGAAGTGCTGGAAGTAAATGCGAGCGGCGGTTCCCTCGATCCCAAGGAGGCTGTCGAGCGCCCGCTCGCTGGAAGCGTTCCGCGCCAGCGTAGCCAGCTGCTGCAGCGCCGCCTTGGGCTGCGGCTTCGCTTGTCGTCGCAGCAGCGTGCGGGCATTGCGAATCTTTCCCGCAACGAACAGGCCGGCGAGCTGGCCCGCGCCGATCGTGGCGGCGCGGTACTGCCGCTGGCGCAGCTCGATATTGCCGGGTGGCATCCCGGTGGCGACCCCGGTGAACCAGCCTCCGAAGCTGAACCAGAGGATCGGCACGCCGCGATCGAACAGCTCTCGCAGCAGGGCGCTGCTCACCGTGGCGTTCCCGAACACAGCCACGTGGGAGATATCGACGATGCGTCGGCTCTGCGCCTCTTTACCTTCGTCGACGAGGATCGCCCGCCCGCCCCGCTTGGTGAGGCGGGCTCCCTGGGTCGTCAGGTAGAGCGGTGAGGCTGGGGGATCACCGGCGATGAGTCGACGGGGACTCTCCGTCCGACCGCGAATCAGGTTCACCTCGTCAGGCAGGCAGATGCCGACGAGCGAGCAGCGAGGGCACTTCGGGCTGTCGAGCAGTGGCGGCGGCGCCTCGGGGCGAGACGCGGCGAGGCGGAGCTCCCGCGCAGCCTCCTGCGTGCGCTGGACGAGGGCCGCGTCGATGGGGACCGAGTGCCGGGTCCGGGAGCCGGCGAAGTAGACCTCGGCGGCGTCGACCGAGTAGCCGGCATCCCGCAAGAGCAGAGCCTGCGCGCAGAGCTGTACGAGCTCCGGCTCCCAGAGCGGCTCCGCGGCGCTGCGCGGTCTGCCCCGCTTGTACTCGAGGGGTCTGGCCTTGCCTTTGGAGAACTCGACCACGTCGATCTTCGCGATCAGCCCGAGCTCCTCCGAGGAAAGCGTCAACGATGTCGTCGGCGGCGGGTCTTCGCCCTCGCCATCGAGCTCCTCTGGCGATGGCGGGCGCCCGCGCTCCCTGTCGACTCGCCGGTGCGCCAGTGTGCCCTCGACCGTGTCCGCGTTGTCGACGAAGCCACGGTCGACCCACTCCAGATACGCCAGCCGCGGACAGTAGACGTGCTCGTTGAGGATGCGCGCGGGGAGGAGGTCGGGGACGAGGCTCATGCGACCCGGTCGCCCCAGCCGAATACGGAGATCATCGTGTTGATCTCACGGGCCCGGCTGCGGAAGACCGCCTGGATTCCATGAGCGCGCAACAGCTCGCGATCGGGCTCTGGCGCGTGTACGGGCTCGAGGCCGAAGAGGGCGATCAGGGCAGTGCGACGCAGGGGCATCGACCAGATCGGCCAGGAGAGCGTGGCCGCGTCGGCGAAGAGCGGACCGCCGACGATTGTCTGCGGACCTCGCCTGACCGCATACGGCGGCATCGCCATGATGCCGTGCCAGCAGAGGTAGTAGAGGAGCTTCGAGTAGGCGCCGACCGCCGACGGCGTCGGCCCCGTCGTGCCGCCGAACGTCTGCACCTCCGGCACCAACCCGAGTCCCAGGCCGGAGGAGCCTGATGTCCAGGCCATGCCGTGCTTCAGCTCGTCGGCGATCTCGACTGTCTTGGCTTTTGGCGGTTTGGCCACCCCGGAGAGATCTGACTTGACGCCCCGAAGGAGACGATTGCGACCGGGCAGGCCACTCTCGTCAAGCACCCCATCGGTGAGCAGCGCCGCGACGAGGGCATGGGCGGCGGCGCGGTCGACGTCCTCCACCCGGCCGCTGTCGGATCCAGGGGGGAGGCCGGCCAGGGCTCGCCAGGCGTGGACGGCGGCCATGCCGTCTTCCGCGTCTCCAACCTGCTTGTGCAGGCTGGGCTTGATCGCCTGGCTGGGCCGCGCCGGCCACTCGAGGGCGTCGAGTCGTGGCCATGGGGCGGAGACGATCTCCTCCGCGGTCCGCTCGATGGAGAGGCGGGTCCTCAGCGTCAACACCGGCGGGGCAAAGGGATCGCCGGGGTCGGGCCAGCCGAGCGCGGCTCCTGGGTCCGCGCTCCTCAACACCTGCAGCAGCCCGACTGAAGCAACGGGCATGTAGGGGGCTCGGTCGGGGACCCAGGGCAGCCGGTGAGCATGGGCATCGTCGCCGGGCACGGTCAGCCGCCCTCGCTGGAGATCGTTCGGTCGGCAAGCGCCAGCAGCGCCTCGAGATAGGCGAGAGCCCAGGCGCCGTAGCGCTCCTGCAGGTCGAAGAAGAGCTGCATCCAGCGGCCGCTGAGCCAGCCGTCCGCGTTCTTGCCGGCGGCGGCGCCGCGGATCCCGAGCAGGTCCACGGCAAACTCTTCCGCGCGCTTTCCATTTCGCTCGAGCGGCCACAGCGGCCGGCCGTGTCCGTGGTGAGTGCCGGTGAGGAAGGTCGTCAGCGATCGGTCGGCGGCGCTGAGATCGAGCGGGATCGTTCCCGTGGCGAGGGCCGCGTCGACGATCGCGACGCTGTCGGCCTCGTGGCGAAAGCCGTACGGCAAACCCGATCGCTGGCGCGCCAGCCTTGACGCGGCCGGATTGCCCTCGCCGAACCTGCTCTTGGCCATGGACGGCGTGCCCGCGCCTCGGGAGCCGCCGGCAAAGAAGTCCTGGAAGCGGGGGTCGAGCTTGCCCAGGTCGTGAGCCAGCGCGGCGAGCTCCAGCGCTTGGCGCTCCGGCTCTGGCAGGCCCAGCCGCTCGGCGTAGCCGGCCACCCGGGCACGCACCGCCGCACAGTGTTCCTCCACGGTTGGTGGGGCGCTTCGCTCCGCGGTCTCGTCGTCGCGTGCCGGCTGCCGCGGCTGCAGGGCCCAGGCCCACTTCTGCGCCGCGTCCTCCGTCGCGCGGGGCTGCCCATCGTCGCCTTGGAGGGGAAGCGGATCGACGCGGCGCAGCCGCCAGTGGTGTTCGGAGGAGGACAGCCGCTCGCGCACGTCGACGAGCTCGCTGGGGAAATCCTGGCTGAGGAAAAGCCGGATCACCTCCTCGGCCGGCAGCGTGCGCGTGGACGCGGGGAGCGTCTGACCAGAGGCCCCTGTCACCTCGCCCTCCTGCCTGACCGCCGCGTCGAGGCGACGCGCGAACCGGGACCAACGCCTCCGCGCGGCGCGCTCCCGCAGCTTGCGCTCGTGGTCGTCCGCCCTCTTCGGCACGCGCTCCCAGAGCGTCTCCCAGCTCAGGCGGATCGGGGTCGGGCCGCCCTCGGGCGAGGGTCCGGCCGCGAGCTCGGATGGCAGGTCCGGATGGACGTCGGCGGCTTCGCCTGAGCGCGAGGGCGCGAGTCCGAAGCGGTCGATCCCGCCCAGCTCGGTGGGGACGACCAGGACGTCGCCAGCCGCGATCCTCGCCAGCGGAACCGCGCCCCCCTCGTCGCTCGGCCGGGGCGCGCCGCGGAGGACTTCGCCGCCGCGAACGACCATGAAGGGGGCGCGGTCAGGGCCCAGGAAGGCTTCGTCGGGGACCCTGCCTCCGCCCTCGACGTCCGCATCGCTGCGCGTGGCTGGCCCGAGCTTGCCCGATTCGGCGATCAGCGCGCGCAGAAAGCTCTTGGCGGCGCCGACGCTGAGCGTCAGCGACTCCCAGGCCTGGGGCGGGACCAGTTGCAGCAGCGCTTCGCGGTAGGCGGCGACCTCAGGGCCTTCCTCCCCCTCCGCGTCCCGGTCGAAGCGGAGATCGCAGCGCCAGACGATCCGCACGTCTCCCTGCGACCTGGCGCCGATGCCGGAGAGCAGCGGGTCGACGTCGGGATCGGCCGGCTGGGCGGGGCGGCTCGAGGTCTGGGCCAGCTGGGTCACGATCGCGTCGGTCAGGGTCGCCGCCAGCGGCTGGCTGCGATCCGCCGGCGGCCGGGTCCCCTCGGCGAGCGCGCGCACGGAGGCGTCGATGGCCGCGGGCGCCCCGGCCCTCTCACCGAGCCATCGCCACGCTTCGGGCTCGTCTTGCGCATAGAGCGGCGAGTCGGTGTCGCGGACGACGATGCACCGTCCCGGCCGCTGTCCCGAGCGGTTGAGCCGGCCGAGCCGCTGGACCAGCGCCGAGGCCGAGGCGGACTGGGTGACCATGCCGTCGAAGTCGGCGTCGAGGCCGACCTCGATCGTCTGGGTCGCGACGACGATCAGCGGCCTCTCCGGCCTCTCGCCCTCGAGCAGGGGCCCCCGCGCCCGCTGCAGCTGCTCGGCGCGGTCGGCCGGGCGCTGCGGGCCGATCAGCAGCAGGACCTCCGCCTCGTCACCGAGGTTCCTGTGCAGGCTCTTGTGGACGTTGCGCGCCGTCAGCACCCGGTTGGCGATGCAGGCGACGACGTGAGCGCCGTCCCCGACGAGCTCCTCCGTCGCCGTGACCAGCTCTCGCTCCGCCTTGCCGTCGGACTCGCGCAGCTCCACCGCCTTGATCCCGCTCCAGCGGGAGCCCAGCTGGCGCTGGTCGGCGCCTCCGATGTCGACGGCATCGTCGGGGTCGTATCCCTCGGGTGGGGTGGCCGTCAGCGTGACCAGGTGCAGCTTGGGGACGCGCAGCGGCTCCTCTTCGCGCCGCCCCTGGATCGCGTCCACCGTTTCGCGGAAGGGGACCGCGAGGTGGGCCTCGTCGAGGCAGATCGTGGTGTCGGCGGCTGCCAGGCCGGTGCTCGAGGGCAGAGAGCTGCGGCCGACGCCGTACCCGCGGAAGAGCAGGCGGGAGCCGATCTGCCCCACCGTCGAGGTGATCACCTGGGGCTGAAAGGGGGAGTGCAGCGAGCCGTCCCGGGGGATCCCGCCGCGCCAGCGGGTTGCGACGAGGGGATGCAGCCCTCTCTCCCGGCGCTCCTCCGCGCCGATCCGGTCGACGTCCTCGCCGGCCGCCAGTCGCAGCAGGCGGATGGCGATCCCGTGCAGGGAGTTTTCCGGGCCGTCGTCGAGCGCTCGATCCAGGCGCCCGGCCAGTGCTTCGGCGTGCTCGTGCACCTGGTCAACGAGGATCCGGCGGTCGATCGCCCAGACGATCCGGGTGGACGCGGTCCGCTCGGCGGGAGTGAGGTCGGCCTGCACCGCGAGTGCCCAGACCAGCGCGTCCACGGCCATCGTCTTGCCGGATCCGGTGGGTGCGATCACCCACGAGGGAGGCGCCCCGCCCGCCGCCGCGCAGCGCTCGGCGAACAGTTGCTGCCACGGATAGGGCTGCCAGCCCTCGTCCTCGGGTGCGTGGACCAGACGCGCGAACTCGGCGAACGAGATGGCCGTGGCGGCGGGGGCCTGGGTCGCCATCACGCGTCCATCTGGGGGAGCATCAGGCCGACGCCGAAGTGGCGTGCTCGCCCGAGAAGCAGCGGGCCGGCTATCTCCTCGCCGAACACGAGCTGGAGGTGACTGCGGGGGCCCTGGATCGAGGCGCGCCACTCCTCCCGCAGCGCCTTCGCGTCGGGCACGAGCCGCTGCGCCCCGGCGATGATCGCCGGTGCTCGCAGGAACTCGATCTGCTCCGGCTCGGGCAGGTCGACGTGGGCGCAGTCGGCCGCCACCTGCGCGGCCAGCGCCTCGACGTCCCGCCCCTTCGCCCAACGCGAGTGGATCACGGGGGTGACCGTCGCCCAGGTTCGGGACGGGTGCGTGTAGCGCGTGGGGCTGAGGGCGAGCAGGCGGTCGTGGGCGGAGACCGGCCGGATCGAGATCGAGCCGGCGCCTGGGACCTCGATGCGCTGGCGATGCTCGGATTCGGGGAAGAAGCTCACCAGCGCCCCTTCGATCGCCTGCGATTCGCCGGCGACGCTCGGCAGCCGATCGGCGTGCGGGAAGACCAGCGCGAAGCCCTTGATCGTCCCGTCGGCGCTCTGGTTCCCGACATTGGGCAGGGGGCAGATCGCCATGTGGGGAACGTCGCCGTGACCGTGCAGGAGCGGCGGGGCGTCGTTCCCCTCGCCGCGCTCGTCGAAGGCGTCCATGAGCGCGGCCCGGAAGGCGCGCGCGATCAGGTACGCGGAGGGGGCGCGGGGGGTCATCTCACTCGCCTTGCGGTCGAGAGCGACGAAGGCCATCCGTCCCCAATGCTGGGGGTCGCGGGCGGTCGAGGCTCCGGGGTGCCCGACCGCATAGGGCCAGAGCCCCCGGCTGACGGTGGGACGGAGAAGGCCAGACGGTTCGACGCGGTCCTTGCGTGCCTTGCGCGCTTCGAAGGAGCGATCGAAGCGGGCGATCTGGTCGACGCTGGGCGTTCGCAGCTGGGCATGGGCAAGGACCGTGTCCCAGGGCAGCGGCGTCCAGACCGGCGTGCTGGCGCTGTGCTCGCCGAGGTCGACCCGGTCGCCTGCGGTGACTATCGCCGGGCTGCGCGAGGTGCCCACCCAGGCGACGTCCGAGGCCATCCGCCGCAGCCTCCCCAGCTCGTCCTCGTCGAGCGTCAGGTCCGGCCAGGCGAACGCAACGGGGCGATCGCCGGTCGCGACGCCGCCCTTGTCGACCTCGGTTCGCGACCTGCCGACCCTGCGCGGCGAGGCGCCTTTCATCTCGGCGAGGCTCGGGTTGCGGGGGGCCCAGCGGCTGGCGCCCCGCAGGACCGCGACGTGAGCCGGCGCTGCCTCTCCATTCCCGCTCTCCGTCAGGTCGTGCTGCGGCTGCTCGCCCACCGCGACGGGGAGGGGGGCGTGCACGATCGGCGGGCCGGCCTCGCAGAGGCGCTGGAGGACAGCCCGGTCGCGCTCGAGGTCGTCCGAGGGCACCTCGTGGGCGGCTGCGAGCAGCGCGCCGACCAGGCGAACCGGGCTGGGCGCCCACTCGGGCGCCGGCCCACTGCGCGCTCGGTCGGTCAGCGCGTGGTAGACCCCGAGCGGGAAGCGGAGCTGGATGCAGACCATGCCGCGCGTCAGGTCAGGCGGCGGCGGTCATGTTGGCGGCGACCAGTTTCTCCAGCGCGGCGCCCGCCTCGAGGTGAACGCTGCGATCCTCGAGCTCGACTGCGGCCACCTGCTCCTCGAAGAGCTTGCGGAGGCCGTCGAGGTCGAGCTCGATCGACTCACGGGTCCCGTCGGCCGCGACCAGGCTGAGGGCCAGGGGCCCGGTGGCGAGGAGCGTGCAGCGGGAGCGCAGGTCCCAGCCGGCGGCGCAGCGCAGCGCGACGGCGTAGAGGGCGAGCGTGGCGAGCAGGACGCGCACCTCGACCGCGTCATAACGGGTGAAGCCGAGCCGACGCAGCGCCGGGAAGGAGAGATAGCCGAGGTAACGGGCGGAGGTGATCGAGACGCCGCCGCGGTGGTCGGCCACGCGGCCGCCGAACCGCCTCGCCTCGCCTTTCTCGTTCTCCTCGTAGGGGATGCGCCGCTGCGGGGGGATCGAGCTCAGTCCCTGCTCGGAGAGCCGTTTCGCCTGTTTGTCGCCCTTGGACTCGCTGCCGTCGCCGAGGTTGAGCGGGTCACGGCGGGCGGCGAACTGGGCTTGCTCGACCGGGTCGAGCCCGATCAGGCTGCTGGTCAGGGCGCGGGCGATGCGCAGCTGGCCGTGCGGCCCTTTGCGGTGAGAGTCCCAGGCGCCGAACAGGAGGTCGTGGCTGGAGGTCTCGAGGATCGGGTCGAGCGCTCCGAGGTGAGCCCGGGTCAACTCCTGCCCGCGCTCGCTCGTCTCGAAGCTGCCGTCGCCGTCCTCGCTGGCCGAGAGCCGCAGCCAAGCGTCGAAGAGGCGATGGGGCGCCTCCAGCGTCGTGATCGTGACCGGGTCGCCGTCTGGGAGCGGCACTGTCGTGTCCGAGACCGGTAGCGGGTATTGCCCCGCCCGGTGCAGGTCGAGCAGCACCTCCTCGATCCGGTTGGCGGCAGAGCCCACCGAGTCGAGCTCGACCGTTAAGTGCTCATCGCCGTCGATGTGACGCTTGTGGATCTCGAGCCGGCCTTCGTAGGAGGGCGGTTGCACGGGCAGTCCGCCGGCCGGCTCGAGGTCCTGCCTGATCTCGATGCCAGCCGGCCGCGCCGCCGACGGCTCGCTGGCAACCCCCTCCCGCAGCGCAGACATCAGGTCGACGGTCAATGCGTGCTCCTTTCGGCTCCTGCGAGAACAGTGATTAGGGGAAACCTAGTGATCCGATCGTTTGTAAATGAGGCCGGGGAATCCCGGAAGTTGCTGACTTTCAAGCCAAAAAGTGAGAACCGACTTCGCTTCTACGAGGCTCCCACAGCATCGGTACTGCTCGCCCTGATCGGTCTTGCTGCCAAGCTGGCTGACCAGCGCAGCTAAGAGGGCGATCAAATGCTTTTGTCTGCAGGGTCAGCGAGAAAATTGCCCAACGGCGTCCCGTCGCCGCCCACCAGGAGCTTGCGGGCGGGGCCGTGTTCCTTCTCGAAGGCGGCCATGCCGGGCAGACCATCGCGGCGGCGGCCGCTCTTCACCTCGATTGCGATGAGCTGCTTGCCGCGCTCGACCACGAAGTCGACCTCTCTGCCACGGTCGCGCCAGTAGAGGAGCTCGGCGCGGGGGTCGCGGGTGGAGATCAGGTGCGCGCCGACCGCGGTCTCGACCAGTCGGCCCCAGTGCTGGGTGTCGGCGCGGGCCTCAGCGAACGTGTGCCCTGCCGTCGCCGAGACGAGGGCAGTGTCGAGGGCCAGCAGCTTCGGGGTGGAGCGGCGCTGGCGGACCTTGCCGGGCGAGTATTTTTCCAGGCCGACCGCCAGGCCCGCGCCGGCCAGCAGATCGAGGTAGTGCGCGATCGTCGTTGTGTTGCCGGCATCCTGCAACTGCCCGGTCAGCTTCTGGTAGGAGACGATCTGCCCCGAGTAATCGCAGGCGAGCCGGAAGAGGCTGCGCAGTAGGGCGGGCTTGTCGACGCGGGTGAGAAGGAGCAGGTCGCGAGCGATCGTCGTCTCGACGATCGAGTCGAGCAGGTAGGCCGCCCAGCGCGGTTCGTCCTCGATCAGCTCGGCAGCGCCGGGATACCCGCCGAAGAAGACGAACTCCTCGAGGCTGAGGCCGAAGGCGTCGTGCATCTCCCCGTACGACCAGTGCGGGGCGCGGATCAGCTCGAAGCGCCCGGCGAGGCTCTCGCTCAGGTCGTGCTGGACGAGCAGGGCGGCGGAGCCGAGCAGGACGACCCGGAGCGTCCTGTCGCCGCGGCGATCCTCGTCCCAGAGCCGCTTCACCGTCTCGGCCCAGTTGCCGACCTTCTGGATCTCGTCGATCGCCAGGATCGCCCCGTCCCGGCGTCCCCGCGCTAGCCGCCGGCCCTCCTCCCACTGCGCCTCCAACCAGGCCGCGTCTCGTAGGGTCGGGTCGTCGGCACTGGCGTAGTGGCTCGGCGGGTCGAGCGCCTCCAGCGCCTGCTGCACGGCGGTCGTCTTGCCGACCTGGCGTGGCCCGCTCACGACCTGGATCCGCTCTGTCTCTTCGCCGAGGCGGGATACCAGGTCGGCGAAGACCTGCCGCCGATATTGAGGCGGATTGCTTTCCATATTGAGTAAATTTACTCAATAGACTGAGTAAATGGGAGAACGCTGTCTGTGCGCACGGCCTCAGGGCCCAGCGTTCTTGCCTTCCCATCGGGTACAACCCAACTGACCTGCAAGCTCGAGCGCCGGGCGGTCGGCGCGGAGAGGGGGAAAGCGATGGGACGGCCGGTGGTCCACTTCGAGGTGGTCGGCAAGGACGACGAGAGGTTGCGTGGCTTCTTCGCCGATCTGTTCGGTTGGGAGATCGACGCCGACAACCCGATGCGGTACGGGATGGTCGCGCGTGAGGGGAACGTCAACGCGGAAGGCGCCGGGATCGGCGGCGGCGTTGGCTGGACCGGCCCGGAAGGCAGCGAGGGTTACGCGACCTTCTACGTCGAGGTGCCCGATGTCGGGGAGGCGCTGCAGCGGGCAGAGAGCCTCGGTGGCAGCCGTGTGATGGGGCCCGAGCAAATCCCCGGCGGGCCTGAGCTGGGTCAGTTCAAGGACCCCGAAGGCCACCTGATCGGCCTCGTGCGGAGCGCCTCGTAGGGCGGCCGCGCGTCGCGGAGGTGGCCGACACCCACGCCTTGGTCCGTCGGCGATCATCGAGCGCAAGCGGGTACACGCCGGCCCCTGGCGCACCAAGCCACACGCCCAGCCCCAAACCTGCATGACGAGATCGACATCGAGGCGTAGGCGCTGCCCGCTCAGCCAAGCTTTGGCGTGCGCCAGGGCTGGGTGAGGCGGGCGGCGAGGTCCTCGGCGAGGCCGGCGATCGGGACCCGGGTCTGCTCGAGGGAGTCGCGGTCGCGGAGGGTGACGGTGTCGTCCTCCAGGGTCTGGTGGTCGACGGTGATGCCCCAGGGGGTGCCGATCTCGTCCTGGCGGCGGTAGCGCTTGCCGATCGAGCCGCCCTCGTCGAACTCGGCCGGCACGCGGGTGCGCAGCTCTTCGAAGATCGGGCGGGCCTTCTCGGGCAGGCCGTCCTTGGAGACGAGGGGGAGGACGGCGGCCTTGACCGGGGCGAGGCGGGGGTGGAGGCGCAGCACGGTGCGCTGGCGGCCCTCGACCTCCTCGACCTCGTAGGCGTCGACGAGGAAGGCGAGCGTGGCGCGATCGGCGCCGGCGGCGGGCTCGATCACGTGGGGGACGTAGCGGTCTTTGGTCTGCTGGTCGAAGTACTCGAGCTTCTCGCCGCTGAACTTGGCGTGCTGGGTGAGGTCGAAGTTGCCGCGGTTGGCGATCCCCTCCAGCTCCGACCAGCCGATCGGGAAGAGGTACTCGACGTCGCTGGTGCCGGACGAGTAGTGGGAGAGCTCGTCGGCGTCGTGGGGGCGGACGCGGAGGAAGTCGGGGCGGATGCCGAGCTCGGTGTACCAGCGCTCACGCAGCTCGATCCACTCGCGGTACCAGCGCTCGGCCTCGGCCGGCGGCACGAAGAACTCCATCTCCATCTGCTCGAACTCGCGGGTGCGGAAGATGAAGTTGCCGGGGGTGATCTCGTTGCGGAAGGACTTGCCGATCTGGGCGATGCCGAAGGGCGGCTTCTTGCGGGCGAAGGCCATCACGTTCTTGAAGTTGATGAAGATGCCCTGGGCGGTCTCCGGCCGCAGGTAGACCTCCGAGCCCTCGCCCGCGACCGGGCCGATGTGGGTCTCGAACATCAGGTTGAACTGGCGCGGCTCCGACAGCTCGCCGCCGCACTCGGGACAGCGCAGCTCGGCGCTCGGGTCGCCGCCTTCGGCTTCGACCGCCTCGCGCAGGTGGTCCTCGCGCCAGCGCTTCTTGCACTTGCCGAGGCACTGGACGAGCGGATCGGTGAAGCCCTCCAGATGGCCGGAGGCCTCCCAGACCCGCGGGTGCTGGAGGATCGCTGAGTCAAGCGCGACGATGTCGTCGCGCTCTGCAAGCATGGCCCGCCACCACTCGGCCTTGACGTTGTTCTTCAGCAGCACGCCGTAGTGGCCGTAGTCGTAGGTCGAGCCGAGGCCGCCGTAGATCTCCGAGGAAGGGAAGACGAAGCCGCGACGCTTGCAGAGGGCGACGATCTCCTCCATCGAGACGTCGGTTGGGGGCGCTCCCTGCTCGGCTGCCGGCATGGCCGGAACCGTAGCGGCTGCGATAATCCCGGCGCGTCTGGACTTCGCCTACGCTTCAGTCGCGGGAATCAGATCTGGACGCTCCTTCCGCGTAGGCTCACAGCCATGCCTATCTACGAGTACAAGTGCGAGAACGGGCACGTCTTCGACGTGATTCAGAAGATGAGCGACGAGCCGCTGACCGAGTGCCAGGAGTGCGGCGCCCCGGCTGAACGCGTCCTGCACCCCGTTGCGGTCCACTTCAAGGGCTCCGGCTTCTACAACACCGACTACGGCAAGAAGAAGAAGGGCGCCGCGGTCAACGGCGGCTCCGACTCTTCGAGCGAGTCGAAGAGCGGCGGCGAGTCGAGCTCGAGCTCCGGCGGCTCGAAGTCCTCCAGCGACTCGAAGTCCAAGGCCTCGACGACCAGCGACTGATCGACGTTGCGCGTCGTTGCCCTCGCCGGAGCGCATCCGATATTGACCCCGCTCTAGTGGGGTCAATATCGGCTGGGCGAGTCCTCAGCCCTTGAGCAGCCGATGGACGGCGCGGCGGCGCGCCGACTCGGGGACTTCCTGGCTGCCCCCCGGGCCTTCGCTGCATTCGCCCTTGGCGCAGAGCACGTCGGTGTCGCCGTTGCCGCCGAAGGCGGCGGAGAGGACGAGCTGCGGCATGGTGAAGAAGCCCATGTCGCTGACGAAGGCTTTCGGCGCGTCCCAGCCGATGATCGGGCCGTGGATGAAGTTGTAGGGGATGCGCAGGGGATCGGTGAGACGGTCCTTGATCCCGTTGATCACCCGCTGCTGGGCCTGGGCGCGGTCGAAGTCGCTGTAGCCGAGCGAGAAGGCGCTCTTGCCGGGGCCGGGACATTCGCTCGGCTCGCGCACGCGAGCGTAGGCGAGCGCCTTTTCGCCGTTGAGCGTGTTCTCGCCCCTGTGCAGGCGCAGGGTGACGCCGCCCTGGCCGCCGCCGGCGCCGCCGGAGATGTCGGCGCAGAGCTTGTGGGGGACGTCGACCTTGACCCCGCCGACGGCGTCGATCAGGTCTTCGAAGCCGGTGAAGTCGATGATCGCGACGTGGTCGACCTCGATGTCGAGAAAGCCTTCGACCGCTTCGATCTGGGCCCTGGCGCCGCCGAAGGCGAAGGCGGCGTTGATTTTCTGCGGGCTCTGGCCGGGGATTTCGGCATAGCTGTCGCGCGGGATCGAGAGCTTGCGGAAGGCGCCGCCGCCGGCGCGGATCAGCATCAGGGTGTCGGCCCGGTATTCACCGGCTTCGCAGCCGTCGTGCGGAGCGTCGCCACGGGACTGCTGTTCGAAGCACTTCTGCGAGTGGGGGGCGCCGGGCTCCTTGGTGTCGGGCGGGCGCGCGTCGGTGCCGAGCACGAGGATCGTCTGGGCGCTGGGCAGCAGGAAGGGGTTGCCGTGCAGTGCGTCCTTCGCTTCGCCGGAGAGCTTGAACGACTGCAACTGCGCCGAGACGGCGAAGGCGAGGAAGCTGAGCAGGATCCAGCCCAGGGCCGCGACTCCGACCCACTTGAGCACGCGCCTGGCGCTCCAGCGACGCCGCGGCCGCGGCTCGCCCGGCAGCTCCGGCTCGGACCCCTTGTTCCGTCGCCACCATTTCGGCGCGCGCGGGGTCCGCTCTCGCAGGCCGGAGAGGTCGGGGGACCGCAGCCGTGGCACCAGGCCTCGCCGGGACCGGTAGACCTTGTACTCGGGCGGCCCGGAGGGCTGCTGCTCGCCATTGTCGGCCATGAAAGACTGCGGAAACTATGCCGATGCCCGCGGTCGCCCGTCGTCAGCCGAACCGTTTTCCCGCATGAGTGCAGGGGAAATCATCGGCGTGGACCTGGGCGGCACGAAGATGCTGCTCGGTGTCCTCGACGCCGACTCGAAGGTGCTCTGGGAGAGCCGCGAGGCCTCGACCGGGCAGACCGAGGGCGAGCTGGTCGAGCTGCTGATCGGCGAGGTCGAGGAGGCGCGGGGCAAGTGCCCGGGCGTCGCCGCCGTCGGCCTCGGCATCCCCGCCACGGTCGACCACGACAGGGGCATCGCCCGCTCCGCCGTCAACCTGCCGCTGGAGGACCTGCCGATCCGCGAGATCGTCGGCGAGCGCACCGGCCTGCCGGCCTTCGTCGACAACGACGCCAACGTCGCCGCCCTCGCCGAGCACCTCTACGGCGCCGCCAGGGGCGCCCGCAACGCGGTGATGCTGACGATCGGCACCGGCATCGGCGGCGGCCTGATCCTGAACGGCGAGGTCTACCGCGGCGCCACCGGCGCCGGCGCCGAGCTCGGCCACACGGTGATCGAGATCGACGGGCCGGCCTGCCAGGGCAACTGCCCGGGGCGGGGCTGCGTCGAGACCTTCGCCTCCGGTACCGCGCTCGGCCGCGAAGCGCGCGCGGCCGCCGAACGCGAGCCCGACTCGGCGCTCGGCGCGATGCTCGCCGCCGGCGAGACCGTCGACGGCAGGGCGGTGACCGAGGCGGCGCTGGCGGGCGATGCGACCGCGCGCGGGGTCTTCGACCTGGTCGGATCGCGCCTTGGCGTCGCCCTGACCAGCTTCGCCAACATCTTCGAGCCGGAAGTCTTCGTCATCGGCGGTGGGGTGATCGCCGCCGGCGACCTGCTGCTCGACCCGGCCCGGCGCGAGCTCGCCGCGCGGGCGCTGCCGCCGATGAAGCAGATCCCCGTGGTCGCGGCCGAGCTCGGCTCGGACGCCGGCATGATCGGCGCCGCGGCGATGGCCCGGATCGAGCTGGAGCAGGGGCGGGGCGCGGGCTGATGCCGGGCGAGCTGATCGTCTGCCCGACCCCGATCGGAAACCTCGACGACGTCACGCCGCGGATGCGCGAAGCGCTGGTCGGCGCCGACTGGATCGCCTGCGAGGACACCCGCCGCACCGGCAGCCTGCTCGACAAGCTCGGCATCCGGCCGGCGCCGCCGCTCGTCTCCAACCACGAGGGCAACGAAGGCCCGCGGGCGACCGAGCTGGCGCAGCGGATCGAGCGCGGCGACATCGTCGTCCTCGTCTCCGACGCCGGCATGCCGGCGATCTCCGACCCCGGCTACAAGCTGATCCGCCGCTGCATCGAGCGGGCGCTCGACATCACCGTGCTGCCCGGGCCCTCGGTCGTCCCCGTGGCGCTCGTCGCCTCGGGCCTGCCGACCGACCGCTGGCGCTTCGAGGGCTTCCTGCCCAAGCGCTCCGGTGAGATGGAGCGGGTGCTGCGCGCGGCCGAGACCGTAATTGCCTTCGAGAGCCCGCGCCGGGTCGGCGATTCGCTGGCGGCGCTGGCGGCGATCGCCCCCGACCGTCCCGCCGCGGTCTGCCGCGAGATGACGAAGATGCACGAGGAAGTGGCGCGGGGCTCGCTGGCCGAACTGGCGCGGCGCTTCCGCGGCGACGTCAAGGGCGAGATCGTGCTCGTGATCGCACCGGCCGCCGCCGAGGAGCACGACCGCGACGTCGGCTTCGCCGTCGACGCCCTGCGCCACCTGGTCCAATCCGGCGCCCGCCCCCGCGCCGCCGCCAGCGTTGTCGCCGCGCTCACCGGCACCCGTGCCAACGACCTCTACCGGGCGCTGACCGGGCGCGAGCCGCGGCGCTGATGACCGAGGTGCGCGGGACCGGGGAGGAGTGGACCGAGGACGAGGAGAACGTGCGCAGCTACCTCAGCCGCGCCGACGAGTTCCCGCACCGGCTCGAGGGGGAGGGCGTGCTGCTCGAGCACATCCCGCGCGAGGTGCGGCGGGTGCTCGACCTCGGCACCGGGGACGGTCGCCTGATCGGCGCCCTGCGGGAGGGCCGCCCCGAGCTGGGCGCGGTCGGCCTCGACTTCTCCGCGCTGATGCTCTCGCGGGCGCGCCGGCGCTTCGCCGGCGAGGAGCGCGTCGAGCTGCGCGAGCACGACCTCTCGCGACCGCTGCCGGAGCTGGGCCGCTTCGACGCGGCCGTCTCCTCCTTCGCCATCCACCACCTCGAGCACGAGCGCAAGCGCTCGCTCTACGCCGAGGTCTTCGACCTGCTCGAGCCCGGTGGCGTCTTCGCCAACTTCGAGCACGTCGCCTCGCCGAGCGAGCGGGCGCACCGCGCCTTCTTCGCCGCGATCGACGTGCCGATCGAGGAGGCCGACCCCTCCGACCGCCTGCTCGACGTCGGCACCCAGGTCGGGTGGCTGCGCGAGATCGGCTTCGAGGACGCCGATTGCTACTGGAAGTGGCTGGAGATGGCGCTGCTGATCGGCGTCAAGCCGGGGTAGCCGCTGCAAACGACGGTCGCGCTCACCTTGTAGCGTCTCGAAGCCAATGAGTTCCGGCAGCTACTACGTCACCACCCCGATCTACTACGTCAATGCCGAGCCGCATCTCGGCCACGCGTACTCGACCCTGGCGGCGGACGTGCTGGCCCGCCACATGCGCCAGCGCGGCGCCGACGTCTTCTTCCTCACCGGCACCGACGAGCACGGCGAGCCGATCGAGCTGGCGGCGGAGCGGGCGGGGGTCTCGCCGCAGGAGCTGGCCGACCGCAACGCGGAGAAGTTCCGCCAGCTGCTGCCGATCATCGACGCCACCAACGACTTCTTCATCCGCACCTCCGACCCGCGCCACAAGGCCAAGGTCGCCGAGATCATGCAGCGGGTCTACGACAACGGCTGGGTGACCAAGGGCACCTACGAGGGCTGGTACTGCCCGCGTTGCGCCGACTTCAAGACCGAGCGCGAGCTCGGCCCCGGTCAGACCTGCCCGATCCACGAGATCCCGCTGGAGCGGGTGAGCGAGGAGAACTGGTTCTTCCGCCTCTCCGCCTTCCAGGCCCAGCTCGAAGGGCTGTACGAGGCGCAGCCGGACTTCGTCGTCCCCGAGTTCCGCCGCAACGAGGCCGTCTCCTTCATCAAGCAGGGTCTCGAGGACGTCTCGCTCTCGCGGCCGAAGCTGAAGTGGGGGATGGAGCTGCCCTGGGACCCCGAGCAGCGCATGTACGTCTGGTTCGACGCGCTGCTCAACTACGTCACCGCGCTCAGCTTCGCCCGCGAGGGCGAGGACCTGACCGAGCGCTACTGGCCCGCCACCCTGCACGTGCTGGCCAAGGACATCCTCAAGTTCCACGCGGTGATCTGGCCGGCGCTGCTCTGGGCCGCCGATCTGGAGCCGCCGCGGCGGATGACGATCCACGGCTACCTGCTGATGGGCGAGAAGAAGATGTCGAAGAGCCTCGGCAACGTGCTCGACCCCTTCGAGGTGATCGAGCGCTTCGGCGCCGACGCGCTGCGCTTCTACTGCTTCCGCGAGGTCAGCTTCGGCCAGGACGGCTCGATCTCGACCGCCGGCTTCGAGGCCCGCTACGAGACCGAGCTGGCCAACGACTTCGGCAACCTCGCCAGCCGCGTGCTGGCGATGGTCGATCGCTACCGCGCCGGCACCGTGCCGGCGGCGGCGGTCGACGCCGTGCTCGCCGAGGACTTCGAAGGCGCGGCAGAGCGCTTCAGCGAGCTGCTCGACCGGGCCGAGCTGACGCAGGCGCTGGAGGAGGCCTGGAAGCTGGTGCGGCGGCTAAACCGCTACGTCGAGGAGACCCGGCCCTGGGAGCTGGCGAAGGACGAGGCCGACCCCGAGCGCCTCGACGAGGTCCTCTACAACCTGGTCGAGGGCCTGCGGGTGACGACCCTGCTGCTGGCCCCCTACCTGCCGCAGACCAGCGAGCGCCTGCTCACGGCGCTGGGTGAGGAATCGCGCCAGCTGGCGGAGCTGGGCTCGCGCCCCGGCGGCCAGGGTGTCGAGCGCGTCCCGCCGCTCTTCCCCAAGATCGAGTCACCCGCCTAGCCAGCCGCGAGCGCGTCGGGGCCGAGCTGGTCGGGGCGGGTGTAGCCGCAGAGGGCCATCGTCAGGTCGAGCTCGGCGAGGACCATCCGCAGCACGGTCTCGACGCCCTGCTGGCCCTCGAGCGCGAGGCCCCAGACGTAGGGGCGACCGAGGCAGACGCCCTCGGCGCCGAGGGCGCGCGCCTTGAGCACGTCGCCGCCGCTGCGCACACCGCTGTCGAAGAGGACCGTCAGGTCCTCGCCCGCCGCCTCGACGATCGGCGGCAGGGCGTCGAGCGAGGCGACCGCGCCGTCGACCTGGCGGCCACCGTGGTTGGAGACGACGATGCCGTCGACGCCCCGCCGCGCGGCCTCGACCGCGTCGCCGGGGTGCTGGATGCCCTTGATCAGGATCGGCAGCTCGGTCTGCGCGCGCAGCCACTCGAGGTCCTCCCAGGAGAGGGCCGGGTTGGCCTGCACGGCGAGGAAGTGGCCGGTGGCGGCGCCGGGGTCCTCCTCCGGCGTCTTCTCCAGCGCCGCGCGGAAGACGGGGTCTTGGAAGTAGTTGGCGATGCCCATGCCGTTGAGGAAGGGCAGCCAGGCCTGCTGCAGGTCGCGGGGCTTCCAGCCCGGCACGAAGGTGTCGACCGTGAGCACGATCGCGCCGTATCCGGCGGCCGCGGCGCGGCTGACGAAGCTGGCGGCGAGCTCGCGGTCGTTGGGCCAGTAGAGCTGGAACCAGCGGGGTGAATCGCCGCCGGCCGCGGCGATCTCCTCCAGCGTGAAGTGGGAGTTCGTGCTCGCGATCAGCGGCAGGCCGAGGGCGGCGGCGGCGCGCGCGCTGGCCAGCTCGCCGTCGGGGTGGACGACCTTCTGCACGCCGATCGGGGCAAGCAGCAGCGGCGCCGGCATCTCGGTGCCGAGCAGCGTCGTGGAGAGGTCGCGAGTCGCCACGTCGCGCAGCATGCGCGGCACGATCCGCCGCCGCTGGAAGGCGGCGCGGTTGGCGTCCATCGTGTCCTCGCTGCCGGCGCCGGCGAAGACGTAGTTGGCGGCGCGCTCCTCCATTGCCTCGCGCGCGCGGCGCTCCAGCTCGGCGACCGAGACCGGTATCGACGGCGTCTCGCCGCCCAGCCCCAGGGCGTAGATCTGGCGGTAGTAGTCGGCGAACTCGGCCATGGGTTCGGAAGCCTACGCGAGAAACGGTCTGTTTATTAACTACCGATTAATTTCAGCTTTAACTACTTAATTTTAGGTACTAACCCTATCGATCAAACAATTGGATTGCTTGTACTCGGAGAATTTCCTGCCGAGATTCCGCCCATGAACGGAATCGCTGTACCTCATGTCAATGTCAAAACACCGATCGTTAGCCTCGTGGGGGCGGCGATTTTGCTCTTCGGCCTGGTCGGAACCGCGAGTGCGGTCCCCGCCATCGCCAAGGACGGCAAGATCCACGCCTGCTACCGGGTCAAGGGCAAGCCGAAGGGAGCCCTGCGGGTGGTCCCGGCCCGGCTGAAGCACTGCCGGCGCGGCGAGCGGAAGGTCGCCTGGAGCGCCGCCAGCATGGTTGGCACGCCGGGTGCCCCCGGTGCCAACGGCACAACCGGATCGACCGCTGCCAGTGGCGCCAACGGCTCGAACGGAACCAACGGCACCGATGGCTCGACCGAAGCGGGGCTGAAAACCCAGATCGCCTCGCTCAACCTCAAGGTCGACGGCCTGGAAAGCATCCTCGAAGGCGTCACCCACGGCGACCTCGTCGGCAGCCTGTTGACGCTCGAAGGCTTGGACAACACCGACCTGCTCGGCGCGGTGGACGCGGTCAAAGGCCTGACCAACGGGGCGCTCACCGAAGCGGTGCAGTCGGTGCCCGTGGTCGGTGAACTGTGCGAACAGAACGAAGCCCTCGCCAACCAGATCAACCTGATCGCGGGGGTCGTCGGCGGCCTCGGCCTGAGCCCGGCGCTTGAAGCGCTCGGCCTGCTCGTGATCCCGACCCTGCCCGATCCGATCGGCGTCGCCTGCTCGACGCCGTAAGCCGCGTCCCTCTGCCGCTGCCCAGCCACGACCCGCGCGCCCCGGCGGCGCGCGGGTCGGTGGTGGCTCAGTTCCCGCAAGGGAGATCGACCAGCAGCTCCGCGATCGTGTTCTCGGCTGTGCCGCTCGGAGCTTCCCGCTCTTAAGTGGGTCGCCGGCTCGGGTGTCGTGCGATCGATTTGCAACCGTATGCGTGGGTCAATCGATCGCACGGCAGCGCGGGCTTCCCCAAGGTGCGGCTCGGGCGCCACAGCGCTCGCAAGCTCGGTCGCCCTTTGCCCGCGGCGTTCTGTCGAATCGACCGGCTGGGGTCGATTCAGACTGAGCCACTGCCGGCGGGTCGTCTTCGTTCTTAGACTGAGCGACGTGATCGACTCCCACACGCACCTGTTCCTCTGCGAGCGACCCGAGGGGGAGGTCGTCGCCGCGGCCCGCGAGGCGGGCGTGGAGCGGATGCTCAACGTCGGGCTCGACGGCGAGACCAACGCGGCGGCGCTGGCCGCCGCGGCGCGCTACGAGAGCGTCTTCGCCACCGTCGGCTGTCACCCGACCGAGGCGGCCGGCTTCGACGACTCCCGCGCCGAGGAGATCGCCCGCCTCGCCGCCGAGAACGAGCGGGTGCGGGCGATCGGCGAGACCGGCATCGACTACTACCGCGAGACCGCGAGCCGGGCCGACCAGCACCGGGCCTTCGAGGCCCAGATCGAGATCGCCCGCGAGCGCGGCTTGCCGATCGTCATCCACGCTCGCGACCCCGAGGGCGAGACCGGCGCCGTCGACGACGTCTTCGCGATCCTCGACGCGCGCGGCGACGGAGTCAGGGTGATCCTGCACTGCTTTCTCGCGCCCTGGCGGGTCGAGGACGCGATCGAGCGCGGCTGGTACTGCTCCTTCTCGGGCATCGTCACCTTTCCCAGCGCCGGCGAGCTGCGCGAGGCGGCCGCGAAGCTGCCCGACGAGCTCGTCCTGGTCGAGACCGACGCGCCCTACCTGGCGCCGCAACCGGTGCGCGGCAAGCCGAACGAGCCCCGCCACGTCGTCTCCACCGCGGAGACGGTCGCCGCGGTGCGCGGCGTCTCCTACGCCGAGCTCGAGCGCACGGTCGAGGCCAACGCCCGCGCGCTCTTCGGCTGGTAGCCGGTGGTCCGCCTCGGGCAGAACTTCCTCGCCGACCCCAACCTGCTCGATGCGATCGTCCGCGACGCCGAGCTGCGTGAGGACGACGTCGTGCTCGAGGTGGGGGCCGGGGAAGGGGTGCTGAGCGAGCGCCTGGCCGTGGCCGCCGCCCACCTGCACAGCATTGAGATCGACCGGCGCCTCGAGGTTGCCCTGGCGGGGCTCGCGGCGCGGCCCGAGGTGAGCCTGCACTGGGGGGACGCGATGGAGATCGACCTCGCCCGGCTCGACCCCGCCCCCACGGCGATGGTCGCCAACCTGCCCTACGCGGTCGCGACGCCGCTGATCCTGCGCACGATCGAGCAGCTGCCCTCGCTGCGGCACTGGACCGTGATGGTGCAGCGGGAGATCGCCGACCGCCTGCGGGCCGCCCCGGGCAGCAGGACCTACGGCGCGCCCAGCGTGCTCGCCCAGCTCGCCTGCGAGGTGCGGCTGCTGCGCACCGTCGACCCCGCCGTCTTCCGGCCGCGGCCGCGGGTCGAGTCGGCGATCCTCGCCCTGCGCCGCACGGGCCCGGCGGCCGATGCCGAGACGCGAGCGCTGGTGCGGGCAGCCTTCGCCCACCGCCGCAAGGCGCTGGCGCGCTCGCTCGAGCACTCCAGCCCGGGCTTGCTGGCGCCGGCGCGGGCGGCGTTGGAGGGACTGGGCCTGGCCGCCGACGCGCGGGCGGAGTCGCTCTCGCCCGACGATTTCGCCGCCCTATCGGCGAAGCTGCGCTCCGGCGCCTGAACGCCGCGCCAAGCCCACGATGCAGATCCAAGCCCCCGCCAAGCTCAATCTCTGCCTCTACCTGGGGGACCGCCGCGAGGACGGCCTGCACGAGCTCTGCTCGCTGTTCGAGCCGCTGGCGCTCGGCGACCCGATCGAGGTGAGCGAGGCGGAGCGCGACGAGGTCGTCTGCCCCGGCGTCGAGGGCGAGAACCTGGCGGCGCGGGCGCTGGCGGCGCTGCGCGAGGCGGGCTGGTCGCGGCCGCCGCTGCGGATCGAGATCGAGAAGCGCACGCCCGTCGCGGCCGGCCTCGGCGGCGGCAGCGCCGACGCGGCCGCGGTGCTGCGGCTGGCCGCGGGGGAGGTCGCCGAGCTGGAGCAGATCGCCGCCGCGCTCGGCGCCGACGTGCCCTCCCAGCTCCTCCCCGCGCTCGCCCTCGTGCGCGGGGCGGGGGAGGAGGTCGAGCGCCTGCCCTCGCCGGCCGCGCACGCCGTCGTCCTGCTGCCCGGCGGCGGCGGGCTCAGCACCGCCGCCGTCTTCGCCGAGGCGGACCGGCTCGGGCTCGGCCGGCCCGCCGCCGAGCT
>DASZSJ010000001.1:0-2016 GCA_035548675.1 Solirubrobacterales bacterium | reverse complement strand
TGCGCGTCGCGGCCGGCTTCCGGGCGCGCCTCCTCGGCCTCGCCCTGCTGCCGCGCGAGCGGGTGGGAGCCGGCCTGCTGATCCCCCGCTGCGCCTCGGTCCACACCTTCGGGATGCGCTTCGCCCTCGACCTCTACTTCCTCGACGGTGCGGGCCGGGTGCTGTGTGTCCACCGCGGCGTACCGCCCCGTCGCCTGCGCCGGTGTCGCGGCGCCCGCGCCGTGCTGGAGATTCCCTCGGCGCAGGGGGGAGAGCCGGCGCCGCCCTCGCCTTAGGGGCCCGTGCTACCGCGCCGCCAGGAGATCGCCAACGTCGTCGTCTGCGAGGACGACGCGATCACGCTGGAACTGCTCTGCGACCACCTCGCCGCCGACCGCTTCGCCGTCCTGCCGGCCCCGAGCGCCTCCGACGCCCTGCGCCTCTGTCGCTACAACAACCCCGACCTGCTCCTGCTCGACCTTGCGCTGCCCGACGCCTCCGGGCTCGACGTCCTGCGCGAGATCCGCCAGGCGGACGGGATCGAGTCGCGCTTCGACCCGCGCCTGCCGGTGATCGTCCTCACCGGCCGCGGCGCCACCACCGACCGCGTCCGCGGCCTCAACGCCGGCGCCGACGACTACCTGGTCAAGCCCTTCTCGCTGGAAGAGCTGCGCGCCCGCATCGGCGCTGTCCTGCGCCGCCGCGCCGGCCGCCGCGAGGGTCCCAGCCGGGTCGGCGAGCTGGCGATCGACCCCAACCGCCGCCGGGTGCGGGTCGGCGACCGCGAGGTGGCGCTGGCCAAGAAAGAGTTCGCCCTGCTCCGCATCCTCGCCAGCGAACCGACCCGGGTCTTCCCCAAGGAAGAGCTGCTGGAAGAGGTCTGGGGGTTCCGCAGCCCGACCCGCACCCGCACCCTGGACTCGCACGCGAGCCGGCTGCGGCGCAAACTCGACCCCGAGCACGGCCGCTACATCGTCAACTGCTGGGGGATCGGCTACCGGCTCGTCGACGGCTGAGGTCGCGAGCCGGTAGCCGCCCGGTTACTTCTTCTTCGACCCCGTAGGCGACTCGAAGTGGAGGAGGGCCAGCTTGGTCTCGATGCCGTCCTGCTTGGAGTCGGCGAGGCGGGCAGCTGATTCCTCCTGGATCTTGACCGCCTGCTCGACCGTCTCGCCGAGCAGCCCGTTGAGGTCGCTCCAGCCCTTCTCGTCGAGGACGAGCGGGGTGCGGCTGAGGTGCGAGTCGCTGCGGGCGTCGATCGTGCCGGCGATCAGGGCCTCGGTCGAGTCCTGGCCGATCATCTCCAGGACGGCGCCGGAGATGCCCTTGCGGGCCGAGGCCGGGATCTTCTCCCAGTCACTGTCGCTGAAGAAGGCGCGCTCGGTGGCGCGGTAGAAGTGCTCGACGGCGCCGCGGCGCGGCTCCGTTTTGACCAGTTCGACGCAGTCGAATTCGAGCAGCGTCTTGACGTGGTAGCTGACGTTGCCAAGTGGCTCGCCGAGCTCCTGGGCGAGCTGGTTGGGGCTGGAGATGCCCTTGTGCAGCGAGGTGAGGATCCTCACGCGGAGCGGGTGGGCGAGCGCCTTGGCGAGCTGTTGGGTGATGCCCTCTGGGGACGTGCGGGTCTGAGCCACGGGGTTGATCCTCCGTTCGAGTGGGTGGGGGCCGGACGAGGCAAGAAAGGGTGTAGCCACCCCGGTTTCTCAATCAAGTATTCCAAAACGCTCCGCTGTTTCCTCACTCGATTGTCACTTATAGAGCGAAAAAATCGTTTGCTGCATGGGCGCTGAACAAGATTTGGGCAGACAGGAGGGAACGACTCTTAGCGTTAAGCCGGTCTCACCTAGGCGCACCCATCACCCTGAGGCGCCTGGCCGAGACCGCGTTGGGGTCGGTGGGTGCGCGTTTTTTCCGCGCGCCCCGTCTCTCCGGGGGGAGAGGACGGGGCCGCGCGGTGCTTTCCCCGCCGATGTCAGACGCGGCGGAGAGGCCCACGCGATGGATCTGAGCCTGGCCCAGGTGGCGGCGGGCTGGCCG